>DDEV01000149.1:167-30172 GCA_002336855.1 Leucobacter sp. UBA1945
GCATCTTGTCGGCCTCGTCGAGCACCATCTCGCGCACGTTCTTCAGGTCGAGCAGGCGCTGGCCCGCCAGGTCGAGCAGGCGGCCCGGGGTGCCGACGACCACCTGAGCGCCGGCCTTAAGCTGCTCGATCTGACCCTCGTAGGCCTTGCCGCCGTAGATCGCGGTGACCTGCACGTCGCGGCCCCGTGCCGCGAGGTCGAGGTCTTCGAAGACCTGCACCGCGAGCTCGCGAGTGGGCACGACGACGAGCGCCTGCACGCCCGGCTCGGGCGACGCGCCGATGCGCTGCAGCAGCGGCAGGCCGAAGCCGAAGGTCTTGCCGGTGCCGGTCTTCGCCTGTCCGATGATGTCTTGCCCGCTGATCGCGAGGGGAATCGTCTGTTCCTGAATAGGGAAGGCCTCTACGATGCCCTGAGCAGCGAGTGTGTCGACCATGTCCTGATCGACGCCGAGTTCGGTGAACGTTGTCACGTGTGTTCCTGTCGGTGAGGTGTCACTACGCGCTGACTCACCCAGGCGTAGCACGTCGGGCTCCAGTGGCCGCGACGAAAGAGATACGGTTTGCGGCAGCCGTCGTAATTGGCTGCTCCGTACAGTCTATGCGGTGGGAGCGGGCGCAGGCCGGTACACTGGCGACGTGTTCGAGTGGATCAAACGGCTGCGCAAAGAGAAGATGCCGACGCGCAAACTCGGCTCGCGCGATGCGGGCGAAGATGCGGTGCGCCTTGAGCTCTCCGAGTTCGCGCCCGGAATCATGCCGTTTCTCGGCCTCACCACCTACCTGCAGCTCGAGCTTTACGAAGCTGCGGCGCGCGCCGTTGCGGGCGCGCCCGACCTGAAGTCGAAAGAGGTGCTCGCCCGTTCTGCCGGCGTCACCCTCTCGAAGCACCAGCGACTGAGCGAAGAGCTGCGCCGCCGCGGGCGCGAGCCTCACCTCGTGATGCAGCCCTACACGCCGGTGATCGACCGCTACATCGAGCGCATTGTGACGCCGGACTGGCATCAGCACGTGTTGTCGATCTACCTCGTCGGAGGGCTGTTCGACGGCTTCTTCGCCGAGCTCGCGCGCGGCATCGACGATGGCTTTCGCAGCGAGGCCATCGAGATCCTCGTCGATAACACTGGTCGCGAAGACCTCAACAAGCTACTTGCCGCAGAGATTGCGGTGGATCCCCAGCTCGCAAACCGACTCGCCCTCTGGGGGCGGCGCCTGGTCGGCGACACGCTGCTCGTCTCGCGTGAGGTGCTCGCACTGAGCGAGGGGCGCACCTTCGTCGCAAGCCATGTCGAGCCAATCTTCACCGAGCTCATCGCCGAACACTCTCGTCGCATGGACGACCTCGGTCTCACCGCCTAGGCGGCTGCGATGATCGTTCGATTGCCGCTCACTGGCTTGGGCAATGGCAGTGATGTTGGCGAGGGTGCCGTCGACAGCTTTGGCGAGGATCGTGATGGCCGACTGCGCTGCCATTACTTCGAGGCATCGCGCTGCCGGTCGTGCACCCTCATCGAGACTCCCTACGCGCGGCAGCTGCTCGACAAGGAGCAGCGCTGCCGGGAGCTGCTGCCCGCCGTGCCTGAGAATGGCTGGCTGCCGTCGTTCAGCGGGGGAGACCGTGGTTTTCGCAACCGGGTGAAGCTCGTGGTCGGCGGTGTGCCAGGCGACGTGACGCTCGGTATTCTCGGCCCAGACGGCAGCGGCGTCGACCTGCGCGAGTGCGCCATTCAAGCGCCCGAGATCGCCGCAGTGATTCCGGCAATCGCCTCGTTTCTCGAGTCGACCGGGCTCGCGCCCTACGACGTGCCCGCCAGGCGCGGCGAGTTGAAGTTCGTGCATGTGACCGCGGCACCGGCGGTCTCCGAAGGCTCGGGGGCGGCAGAGGTGAGCGAACTCATGCTGCGCTTCGTCGGGCGTACCCAGCTCACGCTCGACGTCATTCGAGCGCGGCTTGATGCGCTGCGCGCTGCGGTGCCGAGCGCGGTCGTGATCTCGGTGAACCTGCTGCCCGAGCACAAGGCGGCGCTTGAGGGTGAGCGCGAAGAGATGCTGCTCGGCTCGTCACTGCCGATGCGACTCGGCTTCGATGAGCGCCCGCTCACGCTGCACCTCATGCCGCAGAGCTTCTTTCAAACCAACACAGCCGTGGCGCGCGAACTGTATGCGCAGGTCGCAGAGTGGGTGCTTCGCGTGCGACCTGCCTCGCTCTGGGATCTCTACTGCGGCGTCGGGGGTTTCGCGCTGCACTGCGCCGCCGCGCTCGCCGCCGAGTCTGGGCGTGCAGTGAACGCTGCTGCTGAGGGGCCCAGCACCCGTGACTCCCGCGTGCTGGGCGTCGAGCTCAGCGAGGCCGCGATTGATTCGGCCAGGCGATCCTCGCGCGAAGCAAATCTCGCCGCCGAGTTTCTCGCCGCCGACGCGGCCCTGTTCGCGGTAACTGCCGCCCCAGACAGCCTGCCCGAGCTGCTGATCGTCAACCCGCCGCGACGCGGCATCGGTGCTGAGCTATCGAGTTGGATTGAGGGCAGCGGCATCGCGCACCTCGTGTACTCGAGCTGCAACCCCGAGAGCCTCGCCCGCGATCTTGCCGCAATGCCCTCGTACACGGTACGCGAGGGGCGGGTGTTCGATATGTTCCCGCACACGTCGCACCTTGAGGTGGCTGTGCTGCTCGAGCGCGAGGCCTGACCGGGGGTGGCCGAGGCGCGCCTAACTTTGCCGTGAACGTCACCGTGCAGCACGCCTAACCTTGCCGTGAACGTCACAGAAGCAGGCGAACGTCACACTTAGATTCCGTATTTTTCTGTGCTTTTCGCAGGTTTCTGTGACGCTCAGCGAAGGGGTGACGTGGGTTCGGCTGCTGCAGGCTGCTCTGTCTTGTATTCCGTGTGCGCAATTCTGAGATTGCGCGTAGACTTGGAGTATGAGCACCGCAGTTCCACTCCAGGCAAGCGCCGCATTCGGCGACGGGTTTCGCATGCTGCTCGCCGCGGCAGGTAATGGCGCGCTGCTTGCCGAACTGATCGGGGTGCGGCCGTCGCAGGTCACCCGTTGGAAGCAGGGGGTGCAGGCGCCATCTGCTGAGTCGGCCAGGGCGATCATGGACTTCGCTTACATCGTGGCCAGGGCCGAGTCTGTGATGCACGAGAAAGTCGTGCCCATCTGGCTCGATTCGTCGAACCAGTTTCTGCGCGGGTCGACGCCGCGGGAGTGCATCAGACTTGGCCGCATCGCCGAGGTCATCGGTGCGCTCGACGCAGAGGCTGAAGGCGCATACGCCTAACCGGCGACCACATTATGACGCGACTGTATCGCTGCTATCCGCGTATTCCCGGCGCACGTAAGGGAAGGCCAGGGCATTGGAGCTATGTGCCTTCGCCGCAGCTGCACGGTCGATGGGATAACGCAGACCTCTACGATTCGTGGTACTTCTCGCGAAGCGCTGTCGGCGCCATAGCCGAGAGCTTCTACAACAAACAGCGTTGGATTCCCGAGGTGTTTCTCACCCCGGCAGGCGATGCCAGGGCGCTCGCAGTCTTCGAGTTCGACAACGACCTGCCGTTGCTCGACCTCGACGACTGGGCCGTGCTCTCAGACCTTGAGGTGCGCCCGAGCCAAGTCGTGGTGCAAGATCTCTCGACGACCCAAGAACTCGCCCGGCGAATCTTCGTGCGCTCGGGCAGCGATCACGCCGGAATCTCGTGGTGGTCTTCGCAACTGCCCTCAGAGAACTCGGTGCTGCTCTGGGGAGCTGACGGCCAGCCGCCTGGGGGTCTGCGCCTCGTCGGAATCGAACCGCTCAGCGTCGAACACCCTGCGGTGATCGACGCTGCTGCCAGACTCTTTCGGGTGCTTGGTTAGCCTGCGAAGTTAGCTGACGAAACCGACCTTGCGGCCGGCCTCGGCGCCGAGCTCGACGTACGAGATCGATTCGGTGCTGACGAGGTACTGACGACCCTTGGTGTCGCTGAGCGTGAGCAGCGCGGCGTTGTCGGCAACTGCCTGCTCGATCTGACCGCGCACGGCGTCGGGGGTGGCGTCGGTCTCGAACGAGAGCTCTCGGGGTGAGTGCTTGATGCCGATGCGAACTTCCACGTTTCCTCCTGGTGATGCGGCGCCCCGCGGGGCGACGAAAGGTCTCTCTGCGAGTCTAGGCGGGTGGCCTGGGCCACGCGCCTGATCTTTGCCCCATTTCGCCCACAGCGCAGCACGCCCGGGTTATCCGGCCGCAGGCGCCAGTGTCAGCGTGTCCTGTGCTGCCGCAGCCACCGCGTGTGGCGTGAACGCCCACGAGCGCTGCACACCCGCGGCCCAGTCGCTGGTCTGGTCGGTGTAATGGGCGTTGAACGCGTGACCGCTTGCGCCGGTCAGGTGAATCCAGGTCGAGGCGTCCCAATTGCTCGGGTCGATCACCATGCGCATCGAGGGCACGTTCGTGGTGGCGTAGCCCTCGTCGAGCGCCCAGCCTGTCGCATTGACCACACCAGAACCGCCGCTCACCTCGTAGGGGCCACGGTTGAAGACCCACTCAAGTGGGGCGATGCCACTTGACCCAAACGTGCCGTGGGTCAGCGTAATCGCATGCAGCTTGCCCCAGTTCCACTTCGACTGATCGGTGCCCTGCGCCGCAGACAGCTCATCGTAGGCCTGCTGCGCTGCCACTTCGAGTAGCTGTTGTTGCGATGTGATTTCGGCTTCTTTGTTCTGCCACCACGATGAATCTGGCTTGGCGAGTTGCTGCTCGAAGAAGGTCGCGAGTCGGCTCTGGTCGTCGCGCGGAATGTCAGTGGCTTTGCCGCCGAGCATGAGTTCGGTCACTTGGTTCCAGAGCACATTGGCGTACGCTGCCTCGGCCGAGCTGGCGGCGTTCTGGCCATTCCAAGTAGCGAGACTTTCGAGCGCCCGCTGGGTGGCCGGGTTCTTCACCTTGATCGACGCGAAGGCGCTCTGCAGGGCCTCCGCCGCGGGCATCTGGTTGTCCATCTGAATGTCGGCCATCGTTTGCGAGGTGACGGGGCCCGCTGCGATTGCGCTGTCGAGCAGCTCGATGATGCGTGCGGCTCGATAGCCGTAATCCCAGTCTCGGCTGAGGAAATAGGGGTAGTCGTCGCCGACGATCGCGTTGTTCGCGGTCACGATGTAGCCCGAGTCGGGGTTGTACAGCATCGGTTGATCCTCGAATGGCACATAGCCCTGCCAGTCGTAGGCGCTGTCCCACCCCGGTTGCGGCAGCCAACCATCACCCGCGCCGCGTATGGGGAGGCGGCCGGGTGCCTGATACCCGATGTTGCCCTCGGGGTCGGCGTAGATGAGGTTCTGTGCGGGCACGTCGAAGAGCGCTGCGGCGGCGCGGAAGTCATCGAAGTTCTTGCCGAGGTTGAGCGCGAAGATCGCCTCACCTGTGCTGCCGGCATCGAGTGCGGTCCAGCGGAGGCTCACCGCGTACTCACCGGAAAGCGAGTCTGCGGTGGTGTCGGGGGTAGTCGGCGACTCTTTCGCCCCAACGCCTTCGCCAACAATTGGTTGAGCCGCGATCGAAGTGAAATCTGAGGTGAGCCCCGAGATGATCGGGCCGTGTTTCGTCGAGCGCACCTCGAGCGGCACGTCTTCGCCGCCAGCGACCTTGATCACTTCGTTGCGCACGGTGATGTCGTGCTGCTCGCCGTCTTGCCAGTAGCTGTCGCCGTCGACCCGTTCGATGTAGAGGTCTGCGACATCTGTGGTGAGGTTCGTGAAGCCCCAGGCAATGTGCTCGTTGTGGCCGATCACGATGCCTGGAAGCCCCGAGAAGCTGAAGCCGGCCACATCGAATGGGCACACCTCGCTCACGGTGCTGCAACGCAACTGCATCTGAGTCCAGACCGAGGGCAACGATGCCCCCAGATGCGGATCGTTTGCGAGTAGAGGGCTGCCGGTATCGGTGTGTTCGCCGCTCACCACCCACGAGTTCGAGCCGACGCCCTCGCTCTGCGAAGTGATCATCTCGTCTACTGACTGCACCGATTCGAGCGCGCCACTGAGCGCGCCGCTCGCGACGGCACCGCCGAGCGCGCCAGAGACCTGGGAGGCGACCTCGCCGAGCTTCTTGCGCAATGTGGCTGCTGGCAGTTCGAGCGCCCAGTTCTTGTCGACGATCACTGGGTGCCCGTCGAACGGGTACCCGGGGTAGAGGTCTGCGAGTTGACCTGCATCGAGTTGCTGGCCGGCGAGTGCGCGAGCGGTCTCGTCTTCGATGTTCGTGCGCAGATCCCACGCCATTGCCTTGAGCCACGCGACCGAGTCAACCGGCGTCCATGGTTCGGGGGAGTAACCGGGGTTCTGCAAGCCAAGAGCCGCGTACTCGAGCGAGAGCGCTGATCCTTTTCGCTCTGCCATGTACGCGTTCACGCCAGCCGCGTATGCCTCGTAATATGCGCGAGTCTCGGGGCTCAGCGCGTCGACCTCTTGCTTTGCGACATCGTGCCACCCGAGTGAGCGCAGAAACTTGTCGGTGCCGAGCTGCGATTCGCCGAAGAGCTCACTCAACCGACCGGCCGTGAGATGACGACGAAAATCCATCTCCCAGAAGCGGTCTTGAGCATGCACGTACCCCTGGGTGAAGAAGAGGTCTTGGCTGGAGTCGGCGGTAATTGAGGGGATGCCGCTGCCGTCGCGCTGCACAGTGACGGCGCTCTCAAGCCCGGCCACCTCGATCGTGCCGGTGGTCTGCGGAAACGATCGCTGCACCGTGTACCACCCGAAGGCGCCGGCACCGAGGCCGAGTATGACGATGACGCCGAGCACCCAACCGAGAGCCCGCAGGGCACGGCGCTTCTTTCGTGGGGCCCGGGCGTTGTTCACTTCTTCATCGGAGTGCGTCATTGCAGTCTTTCTTCGCGAGTTGTCGAACGCGTTCAGTTTTGCATGTGCCACCGACAAAGCCCGAATCTTGCTGTCGTGTGCGTACAACGCGGCAATGTCGGCGGTGCGCCCTACCCTGATGACATGACCAAATTCGATGCTTCGCAGCGGCAGGTGCTCGACCTAGACCCGATGCAGCACGCCCGTGTGCTTGGGGCGCCGGGCAGCGGCAAGACGATGCTGCTCGTCGAATCGTTTGCCCGAGTTTCAGGCCTTGACGGCTGGGGTGAGGGCGACGTGCTGGTGCTCGCGCCGAATCGCCTCGTGGGCGCTGACCTGCGGGGGCGCATCGAGCGCCGAGTCGCGCGCCCGATCGGCGGTACGTTCGTGCGAACGGCACCTTCGCTCGCGTTCGCCTTGCTGCAGCGGCAAGCCGCGCTTCGGGGCGTAGACGCTCCGCGGCTGCTCACAGGCACTGCGCACGACGAGGTCATCGAATCGGTGGTCGCCGCTGCGCTCGAGCAGGGCCTGCAGGGGGTGCCGTTTGCGCCCGAGGTGCTGCTCAGCGACGCATTTCGTGCCGAGATGCGCGAGCTCAGTCGCGTGCTCGACGACTTCGCGCTGCAGCCGAACGAACTCGTCGCCAAGTTGCGAGCTTCTGGGGCCGATCGAACGTCAGATGCCGCCGAATTCGCTGCGCAGTGGGTGTCGGCGCTCGAACTGCTCGAGGTGGTGAAATCGAGACTCGCAGAGTCCCGACCCGGCGAGCTCTCATCGAGCGCGCTGCTGCGAGCCGCCTGCGAGGTGCTGAGGGCCGATGCCGAGGTGCAGGTGCCACGGCTCGTGCTGATCGACGACGCCGCCGAACTCGGCGAGGGTTCGCTCGCGCTGCTCGCGGCGCTCGTCGAGCGCGGCGCGAAGATCTGGGCGTTCGGCGACCCAGACACGGCAACCGGAGCATTTCATGGGGAGCGCACGCGGGTGATGGCGGGCCTCGGGATCGAGCTTGCGCGCAAGTTTCGCACCCGTACGCCGATGCCGAGCGAGCAGAGTGTCGTGCTTGATCAGGTGTACCGTCACGGGCCGCAGCTGCGTGAGCTGGTCACCTCGCTGACTGCGCGGATTGGTGCAGCAGGGGTCGGGCAGCAGCGGCGCGCGATGTCGGTGGGCGAGCGAGAAGATGCGCTGGATCACCCGAACGCCTCTGCCCGCGGCTCTGTGCCGGTGCGCTTCGCCGCGGTGGCAACCTCGGCCGAGCAACTCGGGGTGATCGCGCATCGCATGCGAGCGGCACACCTGGGTCTTGCCGGGGCAGCACGCACGCCGTGGTCCGAGATGGCGGTAATCTGCCGCAGCAGAGCCGAAGTCAAGCAGGTGGCGAGGCTGCTCGCGAGCCATCAGGTGCCGGGCGGTGTCGCGGCAGGCGGTGTGGTGCTGCGTGAGCACCAGCTGGTGCGCGAGCTGATCAGGTTACTGCAGCACGCCCTCGATATCGCCCCGATCGGAGCACGCGAGCTGCCGGGTCTCTTGACGGGAACGATCGGTGGGCTCGATCCGATCTCGCTGCGCAGGCTTCGGGGAGCGTTGCGCTTGCAAGAGGTGCGGCAGGCAGAGGCCGAGGGCAGAGCACCTGTGAGCGCAGACGAACTGCTGCTCGAGCACTTTGTGTTGCCGGGCGACCGGCCGGCACTCGACATGCGACCGGCGCGTCGTTTGCGCAGGCTCGGCCGTCTCGCGGCAGATGCCGCGGCGGTTCGAGCTGAGGGCGGCACGCCTCGCGAGGTGCTTTGGGAGATCTGGCAGGGCAGCGGCCTGGCTCCACAGCTGCAGAGCCAGGCGCTTGATCAGCGGGGCGCACGATCTGATGAGGCACATCGCGCGCTCGACTCGGTGGTTGGCCTGTTCTTCGCCCTGCAACGACACGAAGAACAAGACAATGAGCGGCCTGTCGCCGACCTGCTCGAAGAACTGCTGCTGAGTGCTGTGCCTACCGATTCGTTGGCTGCGCGCAGCGAACGAGACGTCGTTACCATCACGACCCCCCAGGGGGTGATCGGTCGTGAGTTCGAGATCGTCTGCGTGCTGGGGGTGCAAGACGGGGCGTGGCCAAACCTGCGCGCGCGTGGCTCGTTGCTCGGGGTGACGGCGCTCGAACGACTGCTGCGTGGCGCAGAAGCGGCGCGTCCATCGCGCCGCGAAACGATGCACGACGAACTCAGGCTGCTGGCTCACTCGGTCGCCCGGGCGAAGCGCGAAGTGCTCGTGGTGTCAGTGTCGAACGAGGAGCAGCATCCGGGGGCGTTCTTCTCACTCGGCGCCAAGTACCGCGTGACCGAGCAACTACCGAGCAGCAGGCTCACGCTGCGCGGGGTTGTTGCCGAGATGCGTCGACGCCTCACGAACGACCCTGGCGATGCAGAGGCCCGCGATGCGCTGGTTGCGCTCGCGCGTGACGGCGTGGCAGGCGCGCACCCCGACGAATGGTACGGGGTGTCGGCTCCGAGCTCCGAGGCACCCCTTGCCGACATCGAGAACGACCCAGACGCCTCGGTTTCGGTCAGCCCGTCGCAAATGGAGCGCGCTGAACGCTGCCCGCTCGACTGGATCGTCTCGCGGCTGGGGGGCAGCGCATCCGACTATCGAGCCAATATCGGCACGCTGCTGCATCGCGCCATGGAGACCGCGCTTCCGGACGCAAGCGCTGAAGATCTCATGAGCGAGGTACAACAGCACTGGGGCAGCCTCAAGTTCGAGGCGAAGTGGCAGGAAGAGCGCGCGCTGCGAGAAACCGAGGCGATGGCTGAAGCGATCTCTCAGTATCTTGGCGGTTTCGGTCGGTCGGGCCATGAGTTGCTTGCGAACGAGGCCTCGTTCGTGCTGCCGATCGATTTTGTGAAGCTGCGCGGCACCGCAGACCGCATCGAGGCGGAGCAACTTGATGATGGAGGTGTCGGGCTCACCGTGGTCGATTTGAAGACCGGACGCAAGCTTCCGACGGCCGCAGAACTGCAGCAGCACGCCCAGCTGCAGGCCTACCAGCTCGGGGTGTCTCGGGGCGCGTTTTCAGACGCAGAGGGTGCCCCGATTGAAGCGGCGTCGGTGGTGGGTGCCAAACTGCTCTACGTGCACCCAGACACGCTCAACGCGACCCGTCAGAAACGAGGCGATACCTATACCGAGGTGTCCCAGGCAGGCCTCGACGCTGCGCACCAGCAGGAACTCGAGGAGCGCGTTCGCGAGGTAGGTCGGATCATGGCTGGCGCAAGCTTCACAGCCCAACTCGAGCACCACTGTCAGAACGAGCATGTTCCGGGCCGAGCCTGCAGCATCCACATTATTCCGGCGGTGAGCCACGCATGAGCGAGCAAGCAGTGTTCTCGGCGGCACGCATCGCCGAGTTGATGGCAGAAACACCCGAGCGAGCGATTCTGCCGACGCCACAGCAGACCGAGGTGATCGAGCAGCCGCTCGGCGACAGCGTGCTCGTGGTCGCGGGCGCGGGCAGCGGCAAGACCGAGACCATGGCGAACCGTGTGGTCTGGATCATCGCGAACGGGCTGGCCGCGCCGTCGCAGATACTCGGCCTGACCTTCACTCGTAAGGCTGCCGGTGAACTCGGAGCGCGGATCACCGAGCGACTCACGCGTTTTGCCGAGCAGCTCGACCGGGCAGCGAAACTCGGGCAGCTCGGCACCCGAGAGCGCGCGCAAGCCGAAGCGCTCACGGCGCTACTGAGTGACGGCCTCGACCTGCCTGAGGTGAGCACTTACAACGCGTTCGCCTCTGCGATAGTGCAGGAGTTCGGTGCCATTGCTGGCGTGTCTGCTGGCGCCACCGTGATCGATGCCACTCGGGCGTGGGGAATCGCTCGCGAGATTGTGCGTGAGAGCACTGAACCCGGCCTCGTGCACAGCGGCGACTCCGTGGGCGTCATAGTGAAGCAACTGATGACCCTTGACCACGCTGTCTCGGACAACCTCGCCAGCTTCGATGCCGTGCGGCGCAGCATTCGGCGACTCGATCGTCTCGGCTCGCTGCCATACAACGAGAAGAAGGCCGAGGGGCAATATGCGGGCGTGCGTGACGTGCTCGCCAACATGGAGGCAACCGAGCTCGCGTTGAGTCTCGCCGAGCAGTTCTCGCGCAAGAAACGAGAGCTCGGCTATGTCGAGTTCTCGGATCAACTGGCTCTTGCCGTCGAAACCCTGCAGCGTTCCGCAGACGCGGTGAGGGCGCTCCGCTCGCGCACTCCCGTCGTGCTGCTCGATGAGGTGCAAGACACCTCAGTCGGGCAGACCACGCTGCTTTCCATGCTCTTTCGCGGCAACTCGGTCATGGCGGTGGGCGACCCGCACCAGTCGATCTACGGATTTCGGGGGGCATCCGCAAGCAACCTGCAGACGTTTCATCGCGACTTCCGCGATTCCGCGAACAGTGCGGCGGCCGACTCCACCCTCACGCTCTCGACGAGCTGGCGAAACCCATCCTCGATCCTGGCCGCCGCAAACACCATAAGCGCGCCGCTTGCCGAGAGGCTCGGGGCAGAGGCCTCGGGAATCTCAGTGCGGCCGCTCACCTCGAAGGCGCAGTATCTCGGTGTGCCCGAACAGGCCGATCAATCACGACTCGAAGTGCTGGTCACAGAAACCGTCGGCGAAGAATTCACCGCCCTCGCTGCCTGGATGCGAGACGCTCGGGCCTTGCATCTGGCGCGGACGGGAGAACCGCCGACCGCCGCCGTCGTGTTTCGAAATCGGCATCACATGGCGGCGGTTGCAGAAGCACTCTGGGCGGACGGGGTGCCAAACCGCATCGTCGGGCTTGGCGGTTTGTTGAGCACCCCCGAGGTCACCGACCTCGTGAGCGCGCTGCGCTGCATCTGGTACGCCGACGCCGAGAACGAACTGCTGCGCTTGCTCGCGGGGCCGCGGTTTCGCCTCGGCGTGGCCGATCTGCGCGGGCTCAGCCAGGCGGCTGCGTGGTTCTCCCAGCGCGACCACCAGAAGCAACGCATGAGTGACTCGGAGCTCGCGGCGACCACGCGCCTCACCGACCCCGAACGCAGTTTCACGCTGCTCGACGCGCTCGACGAGATTGCCGAAATGCCGCGACTCGAACACAACGCACTCGAGGGCGTCACTGAGGTGGGCCGCGCACGACTACGCGAGTCGGGCCAGATGCTGCGCGGGCTTCGACAAGAGGTCGGCGGCGACATTTTGAGTTTGTTGCGCTCGACAATTGTTGCGCTCCGCCTCGATATTGAGCTCGATGCCGCAGAACACACCGGGCACGAGGGCTCTGCCGTGGCGAGGGCCAACCTCGAGTCGTTCGGCGACATGGTCGAGAGTTTTCTCTTGAGCGATGAGCAGGGCACCCTTGACTCGGTGCTCGCGTGGCTCGAGCGAGCAACCGAAGACGATGAGGTGGCCGAGCACGTGCCCGAACCCGAGCCCGGCACCGTGCAGCTCATCACCGTGCATGGGTCGAAGGGGCTCGAGTGGGATCTGGTGGCGATTCCGCGACTCGTGGCCGACGAGTTTCCGGGGAGCGCAAGAGAAGGCCTGGGGTGGTTGCGGCCCGGCCAACTTCCCGACGAGCTGCGAGGCGATGCAGCGGCGCGGCCTCGTCTCAACCTCGAGATCGTTGGCACGCAGAAAGAGGCCGTCGACGCGATCGCCGCCTACAAAGATGCACTGAAAGACCGGCATGC
Source organism: Leucobacter sp. UBA1945 (assembly GCA_002336855.1). Taxonomy (GTDB): domain Bacteria; phylum Actinomycetota; class Actinomycetes; order Actinomycetales; family Microbacteriaceae; genus Leucobacter. Next base: position 12,717 of record DDEV01000149.1, read on the forward strand.
TGCCGAAGAGCGTCGGCTCGCCTATGTTGCGATCACGCGCGCCGCATCTCGGTTGCTGCTCAGCTGCTCGTTCTGGGGCGCTCAGAAGAACGCGCGCCAACCCTCGGTGTTTTTGCGCGAGCTCGCGAATGCTGGGCTCGTGCCAGAGCTGCCAGAGCAGAGCGCGCATGAGAACAACCCAGCCGCGGGCACGCCCCGCACGCTGCAGTGGCCGCTGCACCCGCTCGGGCGCCGAGAAGCTGCGGTGCATGCGGCGGCAGGGGCGGTGCAACGAGAACTCGACCGGGTCGAGCGTGACTCGGCATCGACACAGGCTTCGCTGCACCCGGTGGTCGAGCTGTTGCTCGCCGAGCGCGCCGAGCTCTCGCGCACGGCAAGCGTGACAGACTCGCCGCACCAAGCCGGAGGCCCAGATCGGCCGCATGCGGGCAACAGTGCAGAGGCAACCTCGCGCCTGACGGCTTCGACGTTTCACGAGTTCATCGAAGACCCGATCGAAGCCGAGCGGCGCAGGCTGCGCCCCCTGCCGGTGCGCCCCTACCGCCGCACGCGAACCGGCAACCTGTTTCACGAATGGGTTGAACGCAGAGCGAGCACCGCCATCGGCACATCCCTCGCACTCACGGGGCTCGATCTCGACGCCGATACCTCTTCGCAGTCTGAACCGCGCGAAGAGCTCGACGAGCTGATCGCGCAGTTCGAGCGATCGCGCTGGGCCAACAAGCAACCGCTCGCGGTCGAGCTCGAGATCACGCTGCCCTTTGCCGAGCGCACGCTCGTGTGCAAGCTCGACGCGATCTATCGTGACGACGCGACCGCAACGCCTCGCTACGAGATCGTCGACTGGAAGTCGGGGCGCCCGCCAAAGAACGACGAAGAGCGCTCGCTGCGCTTCTTGCAACTCGATCTCTACCGGCACGCCTACGCTCGATGGGCCGGAGTTGACCCTGAGCACATCGACGTGACGCTGTTCTACGTCGCCGAGGGTCAGGAGCTTCGAGGCGAGCTGCGTCGAAGTTTCGAGGAGCTCGAAGAGCTGTGGCGAAGGGCGCAGCCCTAGCGCGGGTCTTTCGAGGCCTTCGAGTCGCTCGCGCTGCCCTTGCCTGTCTCGTCAGCTTCGTGGGTCTTGTCGGCGTCGCCGACCTCGTCAGCCCGCTTCGCGGCCTCGTCAGCCCGCTCTTCGACCTCGTCGCTCGCAAAGTCGCGATCTGAATAGAACTCGCGATCCTCGTCGAGAGACTCGAACTCGGCTGTCTCGGAGCGCGCGTCATACTCGACGACCGGGGTCTCGTCGAGCATGCGTTCGACCTCTCGTTCGGACAGCACGCGGGGCTTCGGCAGGGGAGCACCGAGCAGGCCGAGCCGGTCGACCAGCCGATCGAGCATGGTAACGGCGTCGTCGACGACAGACTGGTCGTGAGACTCGAAGCCGTGCAGCAGCCACTTCGCGATCTCGAGTTCGTGATAGAACCTGGCGCGAATCGCGAGTTCCTGCTGCCCGGCGACACCGCGCAGCGCGGTATATCGCGCGATCGTCGCGTCGAACACCTCGGGGTCTGCGAGCAGCAGCCAGTGCAGATCTGCGGCGGGATCGCCGAGCGAAAGCTCGTGCCAGCCGAGCACTCCGGTGAGGTCGCTACCCTCGGTCAGCAGCAGCTCGGGCGCGAGCGCGCCGTGCACGACTGTGGGTTCGAAGCTCCACACCCGAGCAGCGTCGAGCACATCGTTCCAACGAGCGCGCACGGTGGAGGGCAGCATGCCGGTGTCTGCCGCGCGCTGCACGAGGCGGGCGGCGCCCCCGCGCACTTCCGCGGCATCGCGAACCGGAAGGCCGCCGCTTCGTGCAAGACCGCTCGGCAGCGCGTGCACGGCTGCAATGGCGTCGACCACCTGTCCGAGCAGATCGCTATCGGCCTCGATCTGTTCGAGCAGGGCGGGAACGCCGCCAAGAAACGTGCTGACGACGGCGCGGGTGTCGCCCGCACGCGTCATTCCGAGTGTCACCGGCACCGCGAACGGCAGCCTGGAGCGCGCGCCCTCGGCGAGCGCCGCGATGCTGAGCAACTCGGCCGACTGCTTCACCTCGGCGGCAGGGCTGACGGGCACCCGAACGATTACATCGCCCGTCTCTGTGGTGAGCACCGCAGCGGTGAACTCACCCTCTCCGTCCATCGTGTGCGTACGAGTGCCGGTCACGACGAGCCCCGGCACTGCCGAGGTGGCGAGGGCGGCTAGAGTGAATGGAGTGGTGGCCATACCCTCAGCGTAGGCAGCGTTTGCGCCGCTCGCATCGCGCCACGCGCAGAGACCGCAACGCTTCGGGTGAGGAGATCGAATGACATCGGGTATCGAACTTGCGCCTGCGAGCAGCGGTCTTGACCGCGACGCTGCGACGCGCATGCGAGATGCCGCGCTCGACGCCGCGTGGGGCGAGCCCGGCACCCGATTATTGCGCGTGGCCGAGGGCACGCGCCTTCCGATTACCACTGACGAGGATCAGCCCCGCCTCGACCTCGCCCCCGTTCTGGGCGAGCGAAACCGTGAGCACTTCTACCTCGGTCGTGTCGACGGGTCGGCGCTGTTCTGCACGGCCGTTGACGGCAGCGGCTCCTACCCGGAACCGAGTGGCGGCTGGCAGCACCCGTTCTCGATCGGCGATGCGCTTTCGCCCCTTGATGTCGAGATCATGACGGTCGCACTCGCCATCACGAACTGGCACGGGTCGATGCCATTCTCTGCGCGCGATGGCGGCCCGACCACGGCAGCGCAGGGTGGCTGGGCGCGAATCGATTCGCAGGGCGGTGAACATTTTCCACGTACTGATCCCGCGGTGATCGTGTTGATTGAGCACGAGGATCGCCTGCTGCTCGGGTCGAATGTGCTCTGGGAAGCCGGAAGATTCTCGCTGCTCGCCGGGTTCGTCGAAGCGGGAGAGAGCGCCGAGCAGGCCGTGGTTCGTGAAGTGCAAGAAGAGTCTGGCGTGCCGCTCGAAGATGTGCGCTACGTGGCTTCTCAGCCCTGGCCGTTTCCGCGATCCCTCATGCTCGGCTTTCGTGCCAGGCTGGCCACGGGGGCAGACCCCGAGGCGTTGCATCCTGATCCCACGGAGATCTCTGAGCTGCGCTGGTTCAGCCGTGATGAACTGAGTCACCCGAGCCCCGAACTGAAGCTGCCGCGAAAGCTGTCGATCGCGAGAGCGCTGATCGATCTCTGGGTGCGCGAGGGTGACAGTGAGCAGTGACTTTCTCGACGGTCTTGACCCCGAGCAGCGCGAGGTTGCCGAGTGTCTGCGCGGGCCGGTCTCGGTGCTTGCCGGTGCTGGAACTGGCAAGACCCGCACGCTGACGCACCGCATCGCGCACGGGGTGCGGGTGGGCGCCTATGCGCCAGAGCGAGTGCTCGCGGTGACGTTCACACGAAAGGCTGCGGGCGAGCTGCAGTCGCGCCTGCGTATGCTAGGTGCGGCCGGGGTGCGTGCGCAGACGTTTCACGGCGCGGCGCTCGCTCAGCTCAGCTTCTTCTGGCCTCAGCTCGTCGGCGGCGCAGCCCCGCAGGTGATCTCGGGCAAGGTTCCGGTGGTGTCGCAGGCGGTCGAGTCGCTCGGGCTGCGGTTACCCGGCGAAACCCTGCGCGACATCGCCGCCGAGATCGAATGGCGCAAGGTCTCGATGCTCGACCTCGACAGCTATGCCGCGAAGTTGGTCTCGGCACGCGACCCCAGGCCAGTGCCCGCAGGGGTGAGTGCCGAGCAACTGCTCGATATTCACGAGAAGTACGCTGCGGTGCTCACCGAGCGACGGCAGATCGACTTCGAAGACGTACTCGTGCTCACCACGGGCATGCTCGAAACCGAACCGCGTGCTGCGGTGCAGGTGCGTGAACGCTACCGCTTCTTCACGGTTGACGAGTATCAAGACGTTTCGCCGCTGCAGCATGCGATGCTGCGGGTGTGGCTCGGCGACCGCGATGAGCTGTGCGTCGTCGGCGATGCGAGCCAGACCATCTACAGCTTTGCCGGCGCCTCGAGCTCGTACCTTCTTCGTTTTGGGCACGAGCACCCGGGCGCGCGTGAGTTTCGGCTCGAGCGCAACTATCGTTCGACAGAGCCAATCGTACGGGTTGCGAACCAGCTGATGCGGGGGAGGCCGGGCGCGCTCACCCTGCATGCCGAGCGCGGTGAACCCGCTCGGGACGAGTCTGGTGTCGCGCAGGCCCCTCGCCCAGCCCCGGTCACCGCTGAATGGTTCGCGAACGAGCACGACGAAGCGCGAGCGGTTGCCGCGGCGATTCGCGAGAGCATCGCCGCGGGGGTGCGCGCGAGCGAGATCGCGGTGCTTTATCGTGCGAACGCGCAGTCGGCCGTGATCGAGGGCGAGTTGCAGGCGAACGGTGTTTCTGCGCGGGTGCACGGCGCGCAGCGCTTCTTCGACCGTGCTGAGGTGCGTCAGGCCGTGATGCTGATGCGCGGCCAGGCGAAGGTCTCAGATGATCGGCCCCTCTTCCAGGTGGTGAGTGATGTGCTTCGGGCCTGCGGCTGGAACGCCACCCCGCCCGAGGGTGGCGCTGCGCGCGAGCGCTGGGACGCGTTGAATGCGATTCTGACGCTGCTCGATGAGCAGCCCGAGAGCACGACCATGCAGTCCTTCAGTGAAGAACTGCTCGAGCGCTCGCGGGCGCACCATGAGCCGACGGTTGAGTCGGTGACCCTCAGCGCCGTGCACTCCGCGAAGGGTCTCGAATGGAGCCTCGTGCACCTGATCGGCATGAGCGAGGGGCTGCTTCCGAACTCGTACGCCGACAACGATGACGCGATCGACGAGGAGCGTCGCTTGGCATACGTCGCGTTCACTCGCGCTCGCGATGAGCTTCGTATCTCGGGCACCGCGGGATCTGGCGCGTCGACTCGGCGGCCCTCTCGGTTTGTGGCCGAAGCCGGAGTGGTCTTCGGCGGGCGCAACTAGAGCGCGTCTCGAAATAGGCTGCACCCGCACTCTGGATGGGGTAAGACATCTTCCGCGGTTGGCGCATAGCGGGGCCTGCCGCCCCGAACAGGAAACCGCAGTCGTACTGCCGTGTCAGGCGACTCCTCCGTCTGCCACTGCCTGAATGCAATCAGCGCGAGCGAAGCCGCGAGTTCTGCACAAGCGAACGTCTCAGCTGCCGGTGTCGCCCGACTGATCTGGGCGGCGAGCACCGCGATCAGCGGGTCTGCATCGACTCGATGCAGTTCGACGCAGGCGAGGCAGGGCGATTGGCCTGGCAGCACGAGCGGCCCCGCGAACACGCTGTGGTCGGTGAGGCAGATCGGAAAGTGCGGCACGCCGCTGCTGAAGAGCTCGTGCGGCACGGCCGCTGCGCCGAAGAAGCGTTCAACGATGACGGCGAACTCGGGGAGGGGCGGGGGAGAAGGCGCCGCCTCGTCAGGTCGCACCGGTGGCACGAGCGTCGAAAGCACTCCCTCACGGGCAAAGAGCCGTTGCAACTCGGCAGCGAAGGTGCCCTGACCGATCACGTGAAGCCGGGGCGCTGAATGGCGCGCTCGGCGAAGCTCTGCAGTGCGCGAAGACACTGTCGATCCACGAACACGCACCAGCACGGGTGCGAGCCTTTGCAACAGCGAGTGCTGATCCGCGGCGGAAAGCCCGCACTTCTTCGCGACCATCGGTAGCTCGCGGGCGCTTACTCCCTCGCTCAGTTTGCCGATCAGGCGCTGCTCCTGAGGCGTCGGTGCAAGCAGCCGCACCTGCGCGGTTTCAAAACCGATGCGCAGCGTCTCGGTGCTCTCCCAGCAGAGCGGAAACGTCGGGTCGAGTTGCAGGCGTTCTGATCTCATCTGCCCATCATGCGGCAGGCATCGGCCCGAATCCGGGTTATGCACAGGCCACACGCAAAACGCGCGAATCACCCTGGGTGTGAGCGACAAGCCGGCCGGGGGATGCCGCGTGTGTGTCGACGAAACTCGATCTAGACGGGCGGTGGCTGCAACGGATCTTGCGATGCGCCGTTCTCGTCGCCAGCCTCGCCCGCGTCGAGCAGCTCGGCGAGGGCACGATCGAAGTCATCGGTAGGCGCGGCCGCCGGGGTAGCCCCGTCGAGCCCGAGTCGCTCGAGCAGGCGAGCCGGGTGATCCATCTCTTCTGCGGTGGGCAGTAGGTCTGGGTGCGCCCAGAGCGCATCGCGTCGTTCGATGCCCCCGCGTTCGGCGACCAGCCGCCAGAGCGATGCTGCCTCGCGCATTCTTCGCGGGCGAAGCTCGAGGCCTACCAGCGTGCTGAACGCGTGCTCTGCGGGCCCCCCTACGGCGCGCCTGCGCCGCACCATCTCGGCGATCGCCTCGCTGCCGGGCAGGCGAGAGACCGCGGTTTCGGTGACCGCGTCGACCCAGCCCTCGATCAGGGCGAGCATGGTCTCGAGACGCTCGAGTGCGGCCTGCTGCGCGGGCGTCTTCGGGGGAATCAGCGCGCCGCTCGAAACGAGTCGCTGCATGGCCTCGGTGTCTGACGGGTCGATGTCGCGGGCGAGCTCTTCGATCTGAGTGGTGTCGATGCTCATGCCGCGCGCGTAGTCGGTGACCGCCGAGATCAGGTGCAGGCGAAGCCAGCGGGTGTGGCGAAACAGCCTCGCATGCGCCAGCTCCCGCACCGCGAGGTAGAGCGTAACCGCCTCTGCGTCTTGTTCGAGCCCGTCTGCGAAAGCGCTGACGCCGCTGGGAATCAACGCGCCGCCCTCGCGACCCTGTCCTTCGAAAAGTGGGATCCCGACATCGCCGCCCGCTGCGACCTCGCTGGCGAGCTTGCCGATGACCTGGCCGAGCTGGGTGGCGAAGAGCGCCCCGGCCACGCTGCGCAACATCGGGGCGAGACCGCCGAACGCGTCGCCGAACTGTTCTGGCAGCTGGCTGCTGATTGCGTCGGTGAGCGCGCGAGTGATCGACTCTGCGACGGGCTCAGAGAGTCCGATCCAGGTGTCAATAGTCTGCTGCACCCACTCAACGCGGGTGAGGGTGCGCGGCGCATCCGAGGTCGTGCCGACTTCGGTTGCCTCGTCGAGCCAGAGCGCGGCTACGGGAAACGCGCGCTGTGCGGCGGCGGGGTCTGCAGCTGGGGCGCCCTGCGACGCGACATCGATCGCGATGCGCCTGGTTACCGACCAGTCGATCTCGTTCGACGGGTTCTGCATCGCCTGCTGCAGCGTCGCGAAGAGTCCCTGGAGCGCTGCGGGATCGCCCGAAAGCCCGGCTGCTTTCGCCAGTGCAGCGGGATCGATGCCGCCGCTCGAGGTCTGGCCTGAGAGCATCTCGTTCAACATGCGCTGCAGCTCGTTCAGGGCGTCGTCGTTCGGCTTGTCGGCAGAATCGTCGGGTTCGCGATCGTTCATGAGTTCCACGCTACGGCACGCACTGTGAAAACGGCCGGGAGCGCGCAAAATCGCACCCACGAGCGTTGCGCTCACTGCGAACAGGGGTCGTGGAGCAGCCGCGATCCTTGAATTTCAGCATTCTTGTCAGGGGCGCTCGCTAGGGTGGAGGCACGCCAGAACCCACACCTAACTTAAGAGAGTTTCGACGTGACTGACCCGACCAACGCTGCTCCACAAGCTCGCCGCCGCCGACTTTCTCCCGTTGCGGTGACTGTCGTGCTCGTCGTGCTGCTCATTCTCGGCTTTCTCGGGGCTGCCTCGGTGATCACTGAGGTGCTCTGGTTCGATCAGCTGGGGTATGTGCAAGTGCTGTTGACACAGTGGGTCGCCGCGGGAGCGATGTTTCTCATCGGGTTCTTCGCAATGGCGGTTCCGGTGTTTTTCGCGATCGACATCGCCTACCGCAAACGACCGGTGTATGCGCGACTCACTGCGCAGCTCGATCGCTATCAAGAGCTGGTTGAGCCGCTGCGCCGCCTGATCAAGTGGAGCCTGCCTGCGGTGTTTGGTCTGTTCGGTGGCTTTGCCTCTGCCACGAGCTGGCAGCAGGTGCTGTTGTGGGTAAATTCCGCGCCGACCGGCCAGACGGACGCCGAGTTCGGGGTCGACATCTCGTTCTTCATGTTCTCGCTGCCCTTCTGGCAGGGCGTGCTCGGCTTTGCCTCGGCGGTGGTGCTGATCTGCTTGATTCTCGGTGTTGCCACGAGCTACCTCTACGGGGGCATTTCGTTCGCGGGCAGGGATGTGCGCGTCTCGAAGGCGACACGCATTCAGGCTGCCGTGCTCGCATTCGTCTACCTCGCGTTGCAGGGTGTCAGCCTCTGGCTCGATCGCTATGCCGCGCTCACGAACTACGACGGGCGTTTCACCGGAGCGACCTACACCGGCGTGCACGCGACCATTCCCGGCAAGCAGATTCTTGCCGGGATCGCGGTGCTTGTCGCGCTGCTCTTCCTGGTGACCGCGTTCACCGGAAAGTGGCGTCTGCCCGTGATCGGCACTGCGTTGCTGTTGGTCTCTGCGCTCGTGGTGGGCGTCGGCTACCCGTGGGCGGTGCAAGAGCTTCGCGTTCGACCCGATGAGAAGAGCCTCGAGAGCGATTACCTCGCCCGCAATATCGAGGCCACTCGCGCCGCATACGGCATCGACAAGGTGCAGATCGAGCGCTACGACGCCGTGACCGACGCCGAGCCAGGTCAGCTGCGCGGCGATGCGCAGACCACCGCGAACATTCGCATCATCGACCCAGAGATTGTGTCGCCCACATTCGCTCAGCTCGAGCAGAGCAAGCAGTACTACCAGTTTCCCGAGTCGTTGAGCGTTGACCGCTACGAGATCGACGGAAAGATCGAAGATACCGTTTCGGCGATCCGCGACATCGACATCTCTGACCAGCAGGGTTGGTATAATCAGACGCTCGTCTACACGCACGGCTACGGTCTGGTCGCTTCTTACGGCAACCAGCGTTCGGCGAGCGGCGAACCGGTGTTCCTCGAGAGCGGTATTCCGACGAGCGGGCGCCTCGGAGAGTTTCAGCCGCGCGTGTACTTCGGCATGAACTCGCCCGAGTACTCGATCGTTGGCGGCGAGCGTGACAAGCCGATCGAGATCGACTACCCGGCAGATGAGGCGCAGGCGTCAGCGACGGCCGAGGGCGATGCCGCGAGCGCAGATGCGCCGGCCACTGAGGGTGAGGCCGCAGCTGGCGCAAAGAGCGACGACGTTGAGGCCGACCAGGCCGCGACCGTTGAAGAGACGGATGGCGGAAAACAAAACCTGACGACGTTCTCGGGCAACGGCGGTCCCGAGCTGGGGAACATCTTTACCAAGCTGATCTATGCCCTGAAGTTTCAAGCCATGGAAATCGTGCTCTCGGGAGCGGTAGTTGACGGCTCGCAGATTCTCTACGACCGCAACCCCGTCGATCGCGTGAAGAAGGTGGCTCCGTACCTCACGATCGACTCCTCGCCGTACGCGTCCGTCGTCGACGGAGAGGTCGTATGGATCATTGACGGGTACACCACGTCTGACCAGTACCCGTACTCGGAGATGAACGACTTCAACTCGCTCATCGTTGACGCAGACAACCCGCGCCAGAACCCGCTCGCGAAGCCGGTCAACTACATTCGAAACTCGGTGAAGGCGACGGTGAACGCCTACGACGGTAGCGTGAAGCTGTTCGCGTGGGATACCGAAGACCCCCTGCTGCAGGCCTGGAGCAAGGTGTACCCCGACACGCTGCAGCCGGTGTCGAAGATGAGCGGCGACCTGCTCAGCCACGTGCGCTACCCGAGCGACCTATTCAAGGTGCAGCGCGAGATGCTCTCGACCTACCACGTCACCGACGCCGGTGCGTTCTACTCGGAAGAAGACGCGTGGCGTACTCCCGATGATCCTGTAGCGGCGGCGAAGGCCGGCGCGAACAGCGTTGGTGATGTGCCCAGGCAGCCGGCGTACTACCTCACGCTCGCCGCGGGCAAAGATGCTGAGCCGAACTTTTCGATCTACTCGACCTACATTCCGGCGGCGAGAGGTAAGGATGCTCGAAACATCCTTACCGGCTACCTCGCGGCAAACTCGAACGCGGGCAATGCTGACGGAAAGGTGTCGGAAGACTACGGCACGCTGAAGCTGCTGACGCTACCCAAGGGCAATTCGGTGCCCGGCCCCGGTCAGGTGCAGAACAGCTTCACTACCGACGACAAGGTCACCGGCCTGCTGAATATTCTTCGGCAGGGTGACTCGAGCCGGGTGATCAGCGGCAACCTGCTGACGCTGCCCGTCGGCGGCGGCCTGCTCTACGTGCAGCCGGTCTACGTGCAGGCCGCGTCCGATACGAGCTTCCCGATCCTGCGCAAGGTGTTGGTGTCGTTCGGCGACCAGATCGCGTTCGAAGACACACTCGACGCGGCACTCGACGACCTGTTCGGCGGAAACTCGGGCGCCTCGGCTGGTGACGGCGACGTGACCCCGGGTGACGGGGGTGCGGGTGATGGCTCGACCGGTGCCGAGGAGCCGGCTGTGCCTGGCGGTGACACCGCGACCCCGGGGGACGGCTCGGGCACTACCTCGGCCGCGCTCACCCAGGCGCTGCGCGACATGAAGCAGGCCATTGCCGACCGCGACGACGCCATGAAGGCAGGCGACTGGGCGGCCTATGGTGAGGCTGACAGCCGCCTTCGCGACGCGATCACGAAGGCGCTCGAGGCGCAGTAATCGCATGGTCCGGGCGGGGGCGTTGAGCGACGCCACGCCGCCCGGGCCGTACCGATTTGAACCGCACCTGGATGCGTGCTAGAGTTAATTCTTGTGCCGCGGGGTGGAGCAGTTCGGTAGCTCGCCGGGCTCATAACCCGGAGGTCGCAGGTTCAAATCCTGTCCCCGCAACGATGAGATTGGCCCTGATCAGGTTTTTACCAGATCAGGGCCTTTCGCTTTTCTCGATTCTTGGTTGCCCTCATGGCGGCGGGTTAACCCCGATACTGCTCGGGCAGCGCGGTCGAGCGGCCCCAGCCGGCGCCCTTCGTGGCCTTCGCGATGAGCGGCCCGACCCGGTAGGTCAGGGGAGTGGTGAGCGCGAGCGTCGTGTTCGAGTGACCGACGCCCGGGAGCGCCACGATCCTTTGAATCAGCTCTTGCAATTCTGCGTGCGAGACCGCCCCGATGCGCACGAGCAGGTCTTCGCGGCCCGAAGTCGCGTGAATCTCCATGACCTCGGGAATCGCGGCGAGCAGCTCGATCACGTCGTCGAGTTTGCCCTGGTCGAGCGCGAGAGCCGCGAACGCTTCGACGGTGATGCCAACCTCGACGAGATCGAGGCGCGGGGTGAACCCCCGCAGCAGCCCGGCTTCGGTCAGCCTGCGCAACCGAGACTGCACGGTGTTGCGCGACACCCCGAGTTTGTCGGCGAGTTCGCCGATACCCTGGCGGGCGTCTTGTTCGAGCAGCGCAATCAGCTCGCCGTCGAGTCGATCAATGCTGAGCATATTGCTCACTTTTGCCTCGCTTAGTGAATGTTTGCTTGTCAATATGAGTAGTCGTGATGCGTTCAGTTGATTCAGATCGTCACTTGGTGGGATTCTAGTTCACATAATGATGAGCCGTGTGCTCAGGGTGAGATGAAGTGTGAACTACCAAAGGCGGTGGCGCGTTGCAAACCAACGATGTGACTCTGAACCCTGTCGAGGCGCGATACCTCGATGCCTCCTGTCGCGTGTTGATGACCGGCGTACAGGCGCTCGCACGAGTGCCACTCGATCGCGCGCGCCTCGATGCGGCAACGGGGCTGCGCACGGCGAGCTTTATCAGCGGCTACGAGGGATCGCCGCTCGGCGGCTATGACCTCGAGCTTGGGCGGCAGCGCAAACTGCTCGACGAGCACCGCGTGCACTTTGAGCCCGGCCTGAACGAAGAGGCCGCGACGATGGCGGTGCAGGGCACGCAGCTGATTCACGAGCTGCGGCCCACCGTCGACGGCGTCGTCGGGTATTGGTACGGCAAGGCTCCCGGGCTCGACAGGGCCGCCGACGCGTTTCGTCACGCGAACCTGATGGGCACGCACCCAGCGGGTGGCGCGGTCGCCTTCGTCGGTGATGACCCGGCGGCGAAGTCGTCGAGCGTGCCGTGCGCCTCGGAGCACGCGCTCGCCGACCTGATGATGCCGATTCTCTACCCCTGCGATGCTGCCGAGGTGCTCGAGCTCGGTCGGCACGCAGTCGCGATGTCGCGCGCGAGTGGGCTGTGGTCCTCGATGAAGATCGTGACTTCGGTCGCTGACGGTTCGACCACGGTCGACCTCGAGGCTGGCGACACGTTCGCGCCGGTGCTGCCCTACGGTGCCGGCCTGCACGAGCCCACCTCGCGTCTGTTGCAGCCCACGCTCGGCCCGCTCGAGCGCGACATGCTCTCGACCCGCATGCGCATCGTGCGCGAGTACATCGAACTGAACGACCTGAACCGAACGGTGCGATGCGCTGCCGGCGACAAGATCGGCATCGTCACGGCAGGAACAGGCTACCTCGACACGATGGAAGCACTCGAAACACTCGGCTTCGGAACGGGCCAGGGCATCGGTGACGAAGCGGGTGAAAACACATCGACAGTTCGCGTGCTGAAGCTCGGTGTAGTGTGGCCGCTGTCGCCGAAGCAGATTCGAGACTTCGCGGAGGGGCTCGACACCATCATCGTGGTCGAAGAGAAGCGCGCGTTCATCGAAGCCCAGATCAAGGAGCTGCTTTACGACGCGCCCGAGCGGCCGACAATCGTTGGCAAGCGCGACCAAGAAGGGCGCGAGCTCTTCGCGGCGCACGGTGAGCTCGTGGCTGACGGCGTGACGAAGGCGCTCGCCACCCAGCTCGCGGCGCTGCCCGAGGCGCCGGGGGTGACGCGCTGGCTCGAAAGCCGGAGGAACAGTCTCGGGGAGCGCATCTACCTGCCGCTCGTGCGCCGCCAGCCCTACTTCTGCTCAGGCTGCCCGCACAACAGCTCGACGAAACCGCAGACGGATTCGGCGTTCGGAGCCGGCATCGGCTGCCACGCGATGGTGCTGCTGATGGACGAAAAGCAGGTCGGCGACGTCGTCGGCCTCACCCAGATGGGCGGCGAGGGCACGCAGTGGATCGGCATGTCGCACTTCGTCGAGAACGGCCACTTCGTGCAGAACCTCGGCGACGGTACCTACCACCACTCGGGCAGCCTCGCGATTCGCGCGTCGGTCGCCGCGAAGACGAACATCACCTACCGCATTCTCTACAACTCGACCGTCGCGATGACGGGCGGCCAGGACGCGGTCGGGCAGATGACGATTCCCGAGATGGTTGGTGAGCTGCAGGCCGAGGGCGTCGCGAGAATCATCGTAACGAGCGACGAGCCTCGTGCGCTCAAGAAGCAACGCATGTCCGGCGGCGTCGAAGTCTGGCCGCGCGATCGACTGGGCGAGGCGCAGGAGATTCTCGCGAAGATACCGGGCACCACCGTGCTCATTCACGAGCAGGAGTGCGCGACCGAGCTGCGCCGCAAGCGCAAGCGCGGGCTCGCAAAGAAGCCCGAAGAGTTCGTCATGATCAACGAGCGCATCTGCGAGGGCTGCGGCGACTGCGGCGAGAAGTCTAACTGCCTCTCGGTGCAGCCCGTCGACACCGAGTTCGGGCGCAAAACTCGCATTCATCAGAGCTCATGCAACGTCGATAAGAGTTGCCTCGACGGCGATTGCCCGGCGTTTGTCACGGTGCGTCCGGGGCAGAAGATGGGGCGAGGATCAGGCCTTGCCGACCTCGAACTCAGCGATCTGCCCGCACCGCAGCCTGCGAGCGGCCAGTCGCACCGCATTCGCCTCATGGGTATCGGCGGCACCGGCGTCGTCACCACCTCGCAGCTGCTCGCGACGGCGGCCGTGATTTCGGGGCGCTACGTGCGCACCCTCGACCGCACCGGTCTCGCTCAGAAGGGCGGAGCGGTCGTCTCAGACCTGGTGATCGAGCCTGCTCCTTTCGCGGCTGGCAACAGCATCGGTGACGACAGCTGCGATCTCTACCTCGGCTACGACCTGCTGGTGGCCGCCGACCCGAAGAACACCTCGGCGCTCGCGCCCAGCGCGACGGCGATCGTCTCGACCTCGGTCGTGCCGACCGGCGCAATGGTCAGCGACGTGCGTGTCACCTTCCCTGAAGTCCAGGGCACGCTCGAGCGGGTTACCGATCGGGTGCCGAGCGGCAGCTGCGTTCCGCTCGACCTTCGACACTACGCCGAGGGCCTCTTCGGCTCAGAGCAGATGGGCAACATGTTCATGCTCGGCATGGCGGTGCAGCTCGGCGCGCTCAGCCTGCTGCCCGAGGCGATCGAAGAGGCGATCGGGCTCAACGGTGTCGCGGTCAGCCGCAACCTGCAGGCGTTCAGGCGCGGGCGTCAGTACGTCGCAGACAAGCGTGCGCTCGACGCCACGCTGCGCGAGCTTGCCGGTGAGCACGCCGCAGCCCAGCCCGTGCCCAGCCGCATCGTTGGTGCTGCGCCAGGCTCGGAACTCGAGCGGATCGTCGCTATTCGCCGTGCAGAGCTGGTCGCCTACCAGAACGAGCGCTACGCGGCCCGCTACGAAGCGCTCGTCGAAGAGGCGCGGCGCTCAGAGGCCGCACTCGGCGGCAGCGACGAGAACGCCGGGGCTCCGTTTGCCGAGGCGGTCGCGATCGCACTGCACAAACTTATGGCCTACAAAGACGAGTACGAGGTCGCGCGCCTCGCCCTCGACCCTCAGATGAGCGACGAGATCGTCCAGCAGTTCGGCGAGGGCGCGAAGGTGCAATGGCGCCTGCACCCGCCGACCCTGAAAGCGATGGGTCTGAAGCACAAGATTCGCCTCGGCGCTTGGTTCCGCCCGGCATTCATGATGCTCCGCTCGCTCAAGGGCCTGCGCGGCACACCGCTCGACATCTTTGGCTACGACAAGATGCGCAGACTCGAGCGCGACCTCATCGTCGACTACACCGATACGGTGCGGGGGATCCTCGGTTCTCTGAGCGCCGACAACCTCGAAACCGCAACGGTCATTGCGGCGCTGCCAGACATGATTCGCGGCTACGAAGACGTGAAGTTGCGAGGCGTGCAGCAGTACCGTGAGCGGCTTGCCGAACTGCAACAGGAGTTTGCGCAGCAGTCGCACAGTAGCCATACATCAGCTTCATAGGAATGCCCGCCAATCTGGAAACACGAGAAAGGCGGACACCCCGTGACTACGACCCCAGACCCCGAGCAGACCCCGGAACAGGCTCCGCAGCAGCACGCATCGCAGCAGGACACCTCGCCCCAGGACGCGCCGCAGTTCACGCAGCCGACCGTGCAGTTGCCTGACACCGCCCCGCAGGCTCCATACGTCGCCCCTCAGGCTCCCTATGTTGCGGCACAGGTGCCGTATCAGGCGGCAGGTTACGCGGCACCAACTGAGCCCGTCGCTGCCGACATTCCCGCAGCGTTTCAGGCCCCTGCAGCGCAGGCTGAGGTGCACGCGGAACCGAGCCAGGCAAAGTCGCGCGCAGGCGTGTTCTTCGCGGGTATCGCGATCGGTGCGGTTGTCGCGGGTATCGTCGGCGGCGGCGCCGGCGCACTTGTTGCCGCGAACACGCAGCCGGCGGCGATCTCGCAACCCCAGACCAGCGGAAGGGTGACGCTGAACAACCTCGACTCGGCAACCAACGTCTCTGGTGTCGCGCTCGCCGCGACCCCGAGCGTCGTGACCCTTGAAGTGACGGGAACGAATGGGGCGGGCTCGGGCTCGGGTGTGATCTACAGCAAAGAGGGCTACATCGTCACGAATGCGCACGTGGTGACCCTTGATGGAGCGGCTGGGTCTGATCCTGAGATTCGGGTCTGGCTGAGCGACGGCCGCATTCTTGACGGCACGCTCGTGGGCACTGATCCTTTCGCCGATCTCGCGGTGGTGAAGATCG
This sequence comes from Leucobacter sp. UBA1945, assembly GCA_002336855.1. Classification (GTDB taxonomy): domain Bacteria; phylum Actinomycetota; class Actinomycetes; order Actinomycetales; family Microbacteriaceae; genus Leucobacter. The sequence goes on from DDEV01000149.1 coordinate 28,574, forward strand.
AAGCAGACGACCTCGTGCCGATCGAAGTTGCCGACTCGTCTGAGATCAACGTGGGTGATCTCGCGGTCGCGATCGGTGCGCCGCTGAACCTGTCGAACACGGTCACGAGCGGTGTGGTCAGCGCGCTGAACCGTGGGATTGCGGTGGGCAGCCCAATCCTCCCCAAGGATTCGAGCGATGAGCAGACGCAGCCACAGCCCGATGAAGAGGGTGGCTTCCCCTGGTTCAGGTTCGGTGACCCGAACGAAGGCCAGGGCGAGAGTCAGGCACCTCAGCAGCAACAGCAAGCGTCTGCGACACAGGTGACACTGCCCGTGATTCAGACCGACGCGTCGATCAACCCGGGCAACTCGGGCGGCGCGCTGCTCAACGCAAATGCTGAGCTCATCGGTATCAACGTGGCCATCGCCTCGAACGGCGGCGATTCGAGCACCGCGGGCAGCGACGGCCTCGGCTTCGCGATTCCCGTGAACATGGTGACCCGCGTCGCCGACGCGCTGATCGCCGGTGAGCGCCCATCGCACGGCATGCTGGGTATCGGGGTCAACGACTCGTCGGCAGACACCGACGCAGACCGCAATGTGGCCGGCGGCCTCATCAGCGAGCTCGTGAAGGGCGGCCCCGCGGCCGAGGCCGGGCTCAAGGTGGGCGACGTGATCACCGCGGTTGACGGTATCGCCGCAGACTCGGGAACCTCGGTGTCTGCGCTGGTGCGCATGCACGAGGGCGGCGACAAGGTGACGATCACCTATACCCGCGACGGCAAGGTGGGCGAGGCAGAGGTGACGCTCGGCACGCTCGAGTGGTGATCGCTCGCTCGCGCGTCTGACTACGGGGCCCTCGCCTTCGACCCAACTGGGAGGCGAGGGCCTCGTCATGCCATAGAGTGGCCGGGTGAGTTCTGGGCGATTCGAGTTTGCGAACGGTAACCTGCAGAAACTGCTCGCGGTGCCGAAGTATGTGCTGTCGGCGCTGTTCGCGCTGTTCGTGCCCCGCGACGGTCTGCGCTGGGCGTTCGGCAGTGGTATCGGCGTCGGCGAGGGTGCCCTCGAGGTTGCGCGTGCGCTGCGAGACGATGACCCCGCCGCACGAATCTTCTGGCTCGTCTCGAGCGAAGCCGAGGCTGAACTTGCTGCGACCGAGGGTTTTGAAGCCGTGCCGAAGCACGGCTGGGCAGGCTTCTGGGCGACGCTGCGCGCCGGCCAGATCGTGATCACCCACGGGCTCGGCGACGTCAATCGCTTCGGTATCTTTGGTGGCCGCATCGTCAATCTGATTCACGGGGCACCGCTCAAGAAGCTGCACCTCGATTCGCCGGTGACCACCTCGGTCGGCGGTCCGGCACCGCTGCGGGCGATCCTGCGCCGCATGTATGCGGCGGGCACGAAGCAGATCGCGCTCTATGTTGCGGGCTCGGTGACGGCGGCCGAACGGTTGCGCTCGGCCTACCGCGTCGACCCGGGCAAGGTGCGCGTGTTGGGAGACCCGCGTGACGACAGCGTCTGCGCGCAGGCCGCGGACACTCGTCTTGCCGACGAGGCGCGCGCCAAAGTGCGAGCGCTGCTCGGGTTGCCTGAGGAAGAAGTCGGCGCGCGCGAG
>DDEV01000010.1 GCA_002336855.1 Leucobacter sp. UBA1945
GCCGCCGCCGTGCACCACGACCGGGCGAATGCCGACGAGGCGCAAGTAGACGACGTCTTCGGCGAACGCGCGCAGCAGCTCGTCGTTGACCATCGCGTTGCCACCGAACTTGATCACCATGATGGCGTCGCGAAACTTCTTCAACCACGGCAGCGATTCGATCAGCACCTCGGTCTTGAGCGCCGCCTCTTCGTGCGTCACCGTGGTCGTCGTGTTCGTCATCGATTGCCTTCTTCGCCTTCTTCGTGTTCTGTGCGGGCTCGGGAGCGCCGAGTTAGCTCGAGTACGCCGAGTTCTCGTGCACGTAGTCGTGCGTGAGATCGTTCGTGCGCACGGTCGCCGTGTGCTCGCCCACGAAGAGTTCGATCAGCACGTGCGTCTTGCGCGGGGTCAGGTCGCACTCGTCGACCGGGCGATCTGGCCCGCCCGCATGGCAAAGGCGCACCCCGTTGAAGCTCACGTCGACTGCGTACGGGTCGAACGCAGCATCGGTGGTGCCGATAGCGGCGAGCACGCGGCCCCAGTTCGGGTCGTTGCCGAAGATCGCGGCCTTGAACAGGTTGTTGCGGGCCACCGAGCGCGCGACCTCGACGGCGTCTTCGACGCTCACCGCGCCGGTCACCTCAATGTCGATGTCGTGGCTCGCACCCTCGGCGTCGGCCTGCAGCTGCGCCGCGAGGCTGTCGCATACCGCCGAGAGCGCGGCCGCGAACTCCCCCGCCTCTGGCACGACGTCGCTCGCGCCGCTCGCGAGCACCGTCACCTGGTCGTTCGTCGACATGCAGCCATCGCTGTCGAGCCGGTCGAAGCTCGCCGAGGTTGCCGCACGCAGCGCCTGGTCGAGGCCAGCGCTGTCGATCTTTGCGTCGGTCGTGATCACCACAAGCATCGTCGCGAGGCCCGGCGCGAGCATGCCTGCGCCCTTCGCCATCGCGCCGATAGTCCAACCAGCTTCGCTCGTGTGGCTCGCGGTTTTCTCAACAGAGTCAGTGGTGAGGATCGCGGCCGGCGCCGTCGTGTCTTCAGCGCTGAGCGCGGCGGTGAGCGCGGGCACACCGTTCACGATCTTGTCGCGAAACGCCTGGTCGCCGCTGCCGATGAGGCCGGTCGAGCACACGAGCACGTGCTCGGCGTCGCCACCGAGTGCGCTCGCGACTGCCTCGGCGGTGAGGCGTGTGGTCTCGTAGCCGAAGTCGCCGGTAAAGCAGTTTGCGCCGCCCGAGTTCAGAATGATCGCCTGCGCGGGCCCGTTCTGCACCACCTTTCGGCTCCACAGGATCGGGTTCGCCTGCGCGCGATTGCTGGTGAAGACCACGGCGCTCGCGGGCTCTGGCCCGTCGTTCACGACGAGCGCGAGGTCGGGCTTGCCGGTGCTCTTGAGACCGACCGCAATACCTGCCGAACGAAAGCCCTTGGGCGTGGTAACGGTCACGGTGCAACTCCATTCACTGAGAGGCCGGTCTGCTCTGGCAGGCCGAGCGCGATGTTCGCCGACTGGATCGCGGCGCCCGCGGTGCCCTTGGCGAGGTTGTCGAGGGCGGCGACCACGACGACACGGCCAGCCGACTCATCGATCGCAACGCCCATGAGGCAGGTGTTCGCGCCAAGGGTGTCGGCGGTGCGCGGAAACTGGCCCTCGGGCAGCACGTGCACGAAAGTTTCGTCTGCATAGGCATTCACCCACGCCTCGCGCACCTGCTCGGCAGCAACACCGGGGGCGACCGTCGCCGTAGACGTGGCGAGAATGCCGCGGCTCATCGGCACGAGCACGGGGGTAAAGCTGATGCGAGGATCGCCCGCGCCCGCGCCACGCAGCGACTGCTGAATCTCGGGAATGTGCCGGTGCGTGCCACCGACCGCGTACGGATTCGCCGTGCCCATCAACTCGGCGCCGAGCAAGTGCGTCTTTGCCGCCTTGCCCGCTCCGCTCGGGCCCACCGCGAGCACAGTCACGATGTCGTCGGCCTCGATCACCCCGGCAGCGATGCCCGGCGCGAGCGAGAGCGCCACAGTGCTCGCGTTGCAGCCGGGCGCCGCGATCCTCGTCGCCCCTCGCAATGCCTCGCGCTGCCTCGTGACCTTGCCGTCGTCGCCGCGAAGCATCAATTCAGGAACGCCGTACTGCCACGGCTCGTGATGCTCGCCACCGTAAAACTTCGCCCAGTCATCGCTGCTGCGCAGCCGGTGGTCGGCGCCCGCATCGACCGCGAGGCCCACGTTCGTCAGTTGCGCCGTCAGCTCGCCAGAGGCCCCGTGCGGTAGGGCAAAGAACACCACGTCGTGACCGTCGAGCACCGCGGCTTCAGTCGGCTGCAATGTCAGGTGCGAGAGTGAGCGCAGGTGCGGTTGATGGTTGATCAGAGCGTCGCCGGCACTCGAGTGCCCGGTCACGGTGCGCACCTCGAAGTCGGGGTGCTCAGCAAGCAGGCGCAGCAGCTCGCCACCCGCGTATCCGCTCGCCCCGGCCACCGCAACACTGTAAGTCATGAGTCAACCACCCTTCGACTACAAAGCTACCGGAGGATGGAAAGCGGTCTATGCAGATGGTGCAGGTTCAGGCAAAACTCGCTACGCGAAATCGGGTCGTGTGGGCGGCGATTGAGGAGGGATTCTGTGTATGCGCCCATTCGCTAGTCTGAATCAGAAGGCCTGACCCGGAAAGAGGGAGCACCATGACTCGTGCCGAACCGTTCGAGCTTCTCGAAGCGAGCATCGAAGAGGTGCTCGAGGCACTTCGTTCGCGCAAGATCACCGCTCGCTGGCTTCTCGATCAGTACCTCGCTCGAATCGAGGCATACGATCGGGGCGCTGACGGGCTAAACTCCATCGTGGTCATGAACCCGCTGGCCGAGACACAAGCTGAGGAGTCAGACCTGCGATGGAATGCCGGTAACGCACGCGCCCTCGAAGGCATTCCTTTCACGGTGAAAGACTCGTACATGGCGCAGGGTCTGACCGTCGCTGCGGGCTCACCAGCATTTCAGGATCTTCAAGCTCAGTGGGACGCTTTCACCGTGTCGAAGCTGCGCGAGGCGGGCGCGGTGCTCATCGGCAAGACGAATATGCCCCCGATGGCCGACGGCGGCATGCAGCGAGGCGTCTACGGTCGAGCTGAGAGCCCCTACAATCGCGACTACCTTGCCGCCGCCTACGCCTCCGGCTCGTCAAACGGCTCAGGCGTGTCGACCGCCGCAAACCTCGCGATGTTTGGGATGGGTGAGGAGACGGTGTCGTCAGGACGCAGCCCTGCCTCGAACAATGCACTCTGCGCCTACACCCCGTCTTGGGGCATTCTCTCGATCCGCGGAAACTGGCCCCTGTTTCCCGCACGAGATGTCGTCGTGCCCCACACGCGTTCGATGTCAGACATGCTGCATCTGCTCGATGTCATCGTGCAAGACGACGCAGAAACACGCGGCGACTTCTGGCGAAACCAGACCGTGATCGAGCTGCCCTTGCCGAGCGAACACAGACCACAGACATATCAGTCGCTCGCAAATGTTGAGGCGCTACGCGGCAAACGGTTTGCAGTGCCTGCGATGTACCTTGGGCTCGACCCCGACTACCCCATCAAGGTGAGGCCATCGATCCTTCAAGAATGGGAGAAGGCAAAGGCGCGCCTCGAACGTCTTGGCGCAGAAGTCGTCGTGACCGACTTTCCCCTGATCTCGACCTACGAGGGAGATCGGCCTGGGCAGAAGTATCTCGGCAAACTCGGCGACCTTCCCACCGACTGGTCGGAGATCGAGTTCAGCAGCTTCCTGGCGTTTGGGTGGGACGACTTCTTGCGCGCGAACGGAGACCCGGCGTTCCCGTCGCTCGGAAGCGTTGATTCGGCCTTGATCTATCCGACGCCAGAAGGAGCACTGCCAGATCGCTACGAGCGCGTCGGGGATCACGACGACCGGTTCAAAGCAATCGTCGAACATGCACGAGCAGGCATTCCCGACCCCCGGTCGCACCCCCGATTCGAGCAGGGTCTGCGGGCGATCACCAAGCTGAGGGAGTCGCTCTTCGAGTCTTGGCTCACCGACAACCACTTCGATGCCGTCGTCTTTCCCGCGAACGCAGACGTGGGCCCGGCAGACGCAGACACCAACGTCGCGTCTGCCGACAAGGCATGGGCCAACGGCGTGCTCTTTTCGAACGGAAACTACGCGCTTCGCCATGTGGGAGTCCCCACCGTGACCGTCGCCATGGGACTCATGAGCGACATCGGCATGCCCGTGGGGCTCACCTTCGCAGGCTCCGCCTACGACGACCTCGCGCTATTGAGTTATGCGTTCGCGTTCGAGACCGGCGAGGGCGAGTCATTGCGCAAGGCACCGCCCTCGACGCCCGCGCTCTAAGCTCGACGGCCGGCGGTGGGCCGGCGGTGGGCCGGCGGGGTACGCAGGTATGTACACCCTTGGCGGCTACCCCACCCTCGCCACCCCTGGCGCGAAAACGAAAACACCCCCTCCCGAAGGAGGGGGTGTTTTTCTCACTGTGACCCCAGCGGGATTCGAACCCGCGTTACCGCCGTGAGAGGGCGGCGTACTAGGCCGCTATACGATGGGGCCTTGTGCTTCGAACCGATTTTCACCGGTAACTTGGCAACCCGTCTATATTGCCACAGGATTTCTGCAACCGCAAAATCGGCCCGAACACTTCGGCGTGTCACCATGTGTGGCAACGAAACGGAGCCCTCGGGTGTCGCGCAGAGAGCACGCTCCATAGACTGGCGATATGCAGGGTTTTCGTCTTTCACACGCTGGGTTGGTGCTCGAGCACGGGGGCGCCTCGCTCTTCATCGATCCCGGCAACTTTTCGACGCAAGCCGAGCTGAGGCGAGCCGTCGAATCGGCGGCTCCCCCGGCCGGCATCGTGATCACGCACGAGCACGCCGACCACTGGACGCCGGAACACGTTCGGGCGATCCTCGACCTGACCCCAGAAGCAACGATCTACACGACCGCCGCGACCGCCGCTGCGCTCGAGACCGCAAGCATCGAAAGCGCCGTCGTGGTCACCGAGGGCGACCGCCACAGCGTCGGCCCGTTCAGTCTCGACTTCTACGGTCGTCGCCACGAAGTGCTGCACTCGAGCATCCCCGTGATCGAGAACATCGGCGTACGCATCAACGAGACGCTCGCGTGGGGCGGCGACTCGATTACCCGCCCGCCGTTTCGCGCCGACGTGCTCGGCGTTCCCATCGGCTCGCCGTGGTCAAACATCGCGCAGGTCATGGACTTCGTGCTCGCCGTGGCACCCCGCCGCGCGTTTCTCACGCACGATGGCATGCTCAGCGCCCGCGGCGTCGAGCTCTACACGGAACGGGTGCTGACGTGCCTCGCGCAGTGCGGCGGCGAGCTGCTCACGTTCCCGACGCTCGAAGAGCGTCAGGGCGCGCGACTGAGCCTCGGGTAGCCGCACGGCGCCCCGAGGCTCGTCAATGGGTGTTCGTTGGTATGTGCGCGAGGACTACGCTTTGGCGACCGTCACCGAAACCGGGGTCGCGTTAGCGAAAAGGTCGAGCACAGGGCAGTTCACGTCGACGGCGTCGCGCAGCTGCTCGTAGCGCTCCTGCGTCTCGGGCCCTGCGAGCTCGATGTGCAGCCGCACGTCGCTGAAGCCGGGGCGCACACTCGGATCCTTGCCGAGCAGCCTGGCGGCATCGATGTCGCCCTCGGCGCTCACTCGAATGTCGTCGACCTTGATGCCGAGCGCCTGCGCATAGAGTCGGTACACCACGACCTGGCACCCGATCAGAGCGCCGAGCGCATACTCGACGGGGCTCGCGGCTACGTCGTCGCCTGCGAGCGCGGCGGGCTCGTCGATCACGAATTCGTGTTTGCCTGCGCGCAGGCGTGTCGCGACGGCACCCTCACCTCCGCCCTCGACGCGGTACGTCAGCTGCGCCGACGAGCGGTTCTTATCGATTCGATCGCTCCAAGCCGCGCCCGCGGCGCTGAGGCGCTCGGCGCGATCCTTTTCGGAGATTTCGGGAACTACTGGGGCATCAAGAAGTGTGGTCATGCGGCAAAGCTAGTGACGTTTCGCGGCGCACGCACTCCCCCGCGACACACTTGGACACGCGCAGAAACGCGGCGTTACACCGCGTCACGCGGCGTCATTCGACTCGTCGCCCCGCGTCTCTATGCCGCGTCGATCAGCGCAACGATCTCACGGTAGCCGCGGCTGGCCGCGAGTTCGCGCGGCGACACCCCGCTACCGTCGGCGATCGTCACGTCGGCACCGCCCTCGATCAACAGCCGCACCGTCTCGACGTGGTCTGGAGACCCGGTGCCCAGCACGATCGCCTCATGCAGCGCGGTCCACTGCAGGTTGTTGATGTGGTTCACCGGAACGCCCGCGTCGATCAGAATCTTCACGGTGCTCACGTGCCCGTGCTCGCTCGCGGGGATCAGCGCAGTACCACCGTAGCGATTGGTGCTGGTCACGTCGGCGCCGTGCTCAAGGGTCGCGACGAGGATCTCATCGAGCCCCTCCGCCCCGGCGTAGAGGTAGGCCGAGTCTTGCAGATTGTCTTTTGCGTTCGGATCGGCGCCGGCCTCGAGCAGCGCCTGTGCGACGGCCGCGGCGTTCGCCTTGGTCGCAGCAACCAACGGTGTGCGCCCATCGCCGTCGCGAGCTTCGAGCTGCGCCTCATTCTTCAGCGCCTCGATCGCGGCGGCAACGTCGTTCGCGGTTGCGGCGGTGAACAGCTGAGCGGTGGCTTCTTCGACGGTCATGGTCGGCACGAACTCCTCTTCGACGGGGGCTGCAGCGGCTTTCGGAGTGGGTTCGGGAGCCGGCGCGCAGGCGGTGAGAACGAGCGCTGCTCCCAGCACCGCCGCCGCGCCAAACATAATCTGCCCACTACGTTTCATGGCACCAGCATTGCACGGCGACCTGTACGCCGGCTCTCGGTGGTGAGCACCCCTCGTCGCACCGTGATTGTCACTTCGAGACCAACGGCCCGCAGCCGCAGCCGGGCGCGCTCGGGCATCTCTTCGACGAGGCGCTCGAGCCGGCTGTGTCGGTAGAGTTGGCCGACCGTCCATCGGTAACGCCGCGGCCCCACGTCAATCGCAATGCTCGCGGGGGCGCCGTCGTGCACTATTTTCAGGCGGCGCAGGTCTTCAAGGCGCCACGACTCGACGGCGCGCGCCCCGTCACAAATCTCCAGCGTTTCAGGAGCGCACCAGATCTCGACCGTTCGGGCGCTCAGCGCGAGCCGCATGTAGCTGACGAGCGAGAGCAGCACGCCGGCCGCAACCACGCCGATCAATACGGCGACCGCGGCCGAGGCACCCGTTGCTGAGGTGATCGCCCAGGCCACGACCCCCACAACGACAGCCAGCGCGACAAGCAGAGGTGACAGCACGTCGCGAAGGCTCGAGGCTTCGACCCGCAGCAGGTCAGCCTCGCCCTCGCTCGCCCACCGGCCGATCTTGCTGTGCTCGGGTGGTGGGCCGGCCGCCCTCGCGGGATCGCCCGCCCCATCTCTTTCAAAGCCCACGCTCGACACAAGTCTCAGTGTATGCGCAAGCGACATCCTCCCCGCGCGGCAGCCAGCGGTGGCAAGATGAGACCATGACCAGCTTCATCTCGCACACCACGATCGACTGCCACGATGCCTTCGCGCTCTCGGAGTGGTGGAAGCAGCTGCTGGGCTACGTCGACATCGAGGGCGACCCGAACGCCCCCGGCCACGAGGAATGCATGATTCAAGACCCGGGCTCGAATCACCGATTGCTGTTCATCGAGGTGCCCGACGAGCATCTGCCACCAAAGCGCATTCACTTCGACGTGCGACCGCGAAGCGGCACCCAGGCCGCCGAGATCGACCGCGTGCTCGGTCTTGGCGCGACACTCGTTGTCGACCGCCGAGGCATCTACGGGCCGGGCAGCGGTTGGGCGGTGCTGGCCGACCCAGAGGGCAACCAGTTCTGCGTGCTGCGCTCGGAACAAGAGCTGCACGACGCGGGTGAGGCGGCTCCTGCCGATACCGTAGCCTCCCCTAGTTGAGCGCCAGCCGCATCAGCACACGCGGAAACCCGTCGAGCACAGATCCGGTGTCTGCGGCTTTCTCAAAACCCGCGCTCTCGAACAGATGCCGCGTGCCAACGTAGGCCATCGTGAGATTCACCTTTTCGCCGCCGTTGTCGACAGGATACCCCTCAATTGCTGGCGCACCGCTCGCTCTCGCGTGTGCGACCGCGCCCTCGATCAAGGCATGCATCACTCCCTGCTTGCGGTAGCCGGGTTTGACGCGAAAGCACCAGAGCGACCACACGTCAGTGTCGTCGACATTTGGGATCAGCCGATTGCGGGCAAAACTCGTCTCACGGCGCGGATGCACCGCGGCCCAGCCGACCGGGTTGCCGTCTAGGTAGGCGAGCACGCCCGGAGGCGGGTCTTGCTGGCAGAGTTCACGCACCCGGGCTGAGCGGTCGGGTTCGCGCAACTGAACGTTCTCTTTATTACCGATACGATAGCTCAGACAAAAGCACACGTTCGAGGTCGGTTTCTTCGGCCCGATGACCGCCGCCACATCTTCGAACACCGTCGCTGGTCTCACTTCGATTGCCATAACACCAGTATGGTCGCGGGGTCAGACATTCTGCGCGCATTTCATTTTGCGCTTGGCATCTCGCAGTCGCTGTCATTGCGGCAGGCATAATTCACACATGCGCCTCACCACCGAGCGACTCGACCTTCGCGAGCTGACGAGAGACGATCTGCCCGCGCTTCGCGCCATTCTGCAAGACGAAGAAACCATGCTCGCCTACGAAGGCGCATTCGACGACGAGATGGTTGACAACTGGCTCGACCGAATGCTCGAGCGCTACGAGACGCCCGGCCACGGATTCATGGCGGTGGTGCTTCGCGAGACTGACGAAATGATCGGGCAATGCGGCCTGACGATGCAGCACATTCTGAACGAAGACGTGCTCGAGGTCGGGTACCTCTTCAACCGCGCCCACTGGCATCGCGGCTACGCCCTGGAGGCCGCGACCGCTTGCCGTGACTTCGCGTTTGACGAGCTCGGCGCCGACCGGGTGTGGGCCCAGATCCGCGACACGAACCTCTCGTCGATGAACGTGGCCATTCGACTGGGCATGACCGTGCGCGGGCGATTCGTGAAGCACTATCGCGGGGTCGACATGCCCCATCTCGCCTTCGCGATCGACAGGGCACACTGGGCATTACCTGCCTTCGCGTCCCACTAGATGTTGATTGCAAGAAATGATTTAGTCATCTAAACTACTTTTATGACTGACTCACTCTCCCCCTCCGCAGCAACCACGCAGAATCTCAGAACATCGTTCAGCAAGAAGCCGTTGCGATTCAAGTTCGGCATTGCTCTGCTGATCCTCTACCCATTCATGTGGCTGTTCGCTGCGATCGTGCCCTTTCTACCCCTTGATGTCGGAGTGAAGGCGGCCATCGTGGGCGGCGACCTGGTAGCCGCAGAGATCGTGTTCGTGCTCGCCGTCGCCTGTGTCGGCAAAGAGACTTACCTCGCAATCAAGGCCAAGCTGCTCAAGCGCAAGCGAGGCAAGGCGGCACCGAGCGCAGACTAACCTGGCTGTATGTCGAATATGGATGCGCAGCATGCGAGGCGTGCGGCCGCTCAGATCAACGACCTCATCGTCGACCTGTGGATCACGACCGAGCGAAACGGCCCACGCTACGACGAGTTCGACCTCAGCAGCCAGCAGCACGCGGTGCTCAGCCATATCGTGTCGCAGCCTGAGATCACCCCAAACGAGCTCGCGCTCGCGCTCGGGGTCACGCGCGGCGCGATCAGCCAACACCTCAGCGCCCTCGAACAGGCGGGCTACATTTCGCGAGAACGCAGCGAGCGGGATCGCCGAGTGCATGTGCTTCGCCTGGAGCCACTGGGCGAGCGCTATCGTGATGCGCTGCAGCAGTTCGAGAAGTACACCGTCGACAGGTACCTCGAACGGCTCTCGAGCTCTGACATCACCGAGATCGTTGCGGCGCTACAGAAGCTGCAGGCCGCGTTCGCCGACTGACGCGGGTGCCTGAAGGTATCAGGCACGCCCGCGCTCGTCGATCGGCCGACGACGGTACTGTCGCCAGGCCTCGAGCAGATCGTCGCGAGACCCGTCAGGGTGCGCCTCGTGCCAGGCACGGGTGAAGCGGTTGTATTCGAACTGCTGGTCGATGGCCTTCGGACCACCACCTCGTGTTTCATGCCAGTGGTTCACCGCGTCTTGCATCGTCTTGGTGCCGTCTGCCTGCGAGAAGAATGCACGCATCTCGGCGTCGAAGTGAAATCCGGGCCCGATCTGTTCGGCCATCCACGCCCGCACGACCTGACTTGAGCGCTGGCCCACCGGAATCACGGTCGCGGACGAGAGCGCGCCCGTCAGCTGGGCAGTAGCCGCGCGCCTCGGCGCGGCGGGCTCTGCGAACTCGCGCCCGGCAAGTGCGGCCACGATCCTCGCAGCCAAAACCTCTTTGCTACCTGTCGCACGAATGCCAAGCCGTCTGGCAAAAGTCACGAGCTCGTCTTTCAACCAGTACCAACGCACAAATTCAGCCTCTGAGAGGCCCGGGGCGAGCTCGGGGCGAGCGGAATCAGCGGCTGTCACGAAGCCACCCTAGCAATTTGACTGAGCGACGACTATCTCGCGTTGCGCTCAATTGGCCACTGCTAGCCTGATGCCATGCGCACAGCTGCCACATTGACGGGCATGGTCGCGATCGCGCTCTTCGGAGTGTGGGGCGCCCTGCTCATGAGCAGTTGGGTCATCGTGGCCGCAAGCGGAATGCCGCTCACCGCATCAATCAATGCCATGGAGGCAGCGAATCAGCCATACTCAGTGCTGCCGGGGCTGCTGTTCGCGGCGTTGGGCGTAGTTCTGGGCTTTGCGTGGGTGTGGCTCATGTGGTCACCCAGAGTTGCAGCGCCTGCCTGGGCAGGATTCTCATTGTGGGCGGCAATCATTGCGCTTGGCGGACCCGCATATTTCTTCGCGAGCTTTGGCAACATTAACTCGGTGGGTGACACGTTCTACGGGTGGGACCCGGCCGCGGCGTTTGCGCTTCAGGCCCCGCTCTACCTCGTCAGTGCCGTCGCGGCAGTGATCGCGATCGGCGCTCCCCTATGTGTGTTAATTCTGCATGCGTCTCGTGTACGGCGGATGCACGCAGAAAGCTCCCCATCGTGACGCAGCGCGTATTCGACTCGCACCTGCACATCGTCGACCCGAGTTCCTTGAGCGCAGCTACCGATAGATTTCGCGACGATGACCGAGGCGCAAGATCAGGACAACGACCTCTTCATCGATGACATCGTAGACAACGCGATAGTCTCCAACGCGGATGCGCAATTCTCCTTCGCCACAGACAAGCTGAACACACCCAGCCGGGTGAGGTTCTTCTGCGAGTTTAGAGATTGCTTCCAGAAGGCGTCGCGCTACTTGCCTGTCCAGCTTTCGCAAAGCTTTTGCAGCAGATGGAGCATAGACAATCTCGTAAGCCATCCTTATTGATCAGAGGCCCAGCTCTGCCAAGAGTTCATCGTGACCGACACGGGCGCCAGGCTCACGACGCGCTGTCGCAGCAGCACGGATGTCTGCCATATCTTCGAGCGCTTCTATCGCACGATCGAAGAACTCTGGGGACACGAGAACGGCGCGACGTCCCACCCCGCGCGAGGTAATCTCAACGGGCTCACGCTGCGCAGCAGCGATATAGTCACTCTGCCTATTGCGGAACTGAGAAAGCGCGACTGAAGTCATACCTCAATGGTACGTCTTGTACAAGTTGTACACAATTGCGATTTGCCTGTTGCGCGTGAATCACCGCCGCCGCTGGCACTGCGGGCAAAAGTGCGACGAGCGCCCACCGAAGGGCACGCGCTTCATCGCGGTGCCGCAGCGGTCGCAGGGCTCCCCCGTGCGACCATAGGCGTGCAGCGAGTGCGCGAAGTACCCTGCCTGACCATTCACGTTCACATACTGCTCGTCAAAGCTCGTGCCGCCCTCGATGAGCGCCTGCGCAAACACCTCGCGCACGTGAGCGAGTAGCTCGGTCGACTTGCGCGCGCTCAGGCGCGATCCCGGGGTCTCGGGGTGCAGTCGCGATCGCCAGAGCGCCTCGTCGGCATAGATGTTGCCGACGCCGCTCACGAGAGCCTGGTCGAGCAGCGCACGCTTCACACCAGTATTGCGCCTTCGCAAGCCCGCAACGAAGGCCCCGTCATCGAACGCAGGGTCGAGAGGATCGCGCGCAATGTGCACCGCCTGGCTCGGCATGAGCGCGAGTTCGGTTCCGAGGCCACCTGCGGCCCCGTCTGCGGTGCCGTCAAGTACATCGATCGCGAGGGATCCGAAAAGCCTCTGATCGGCGAAGTCGAGGCGAAGTTCACCGTGCTCGGGGTGCTCGAGCCAGAGGCGCACCCGCACGTGCCGATCGTCTGGTGCCTCGTGTGCGCGCAGCAGCATCTGCCCGCTCATGCCGAGGTGCGCCAGCAGCGCCTGCGACGGCTCACCCTGCCCGAGCAGTGGCACCCACAAGAACTTGCCCCGTCTCGCGGGCGCACCAAACACCGCGCCGGTGAGGCGCCGCTCGAAGTCGGCAGCACGCGACGCGCCAGCCGCAGCGCGCATGGTAACGCCGTGCCCACCGAGCCCGTCGTCGCCACCAAGTGGAATATGCCGCTTCAGTGCGCGCGGATCCTCGACCGAAATACCGACCACGCGCGCGCCAGTGACCGCCGGCGCAAGCCCGCGACGCACCACCTCGACTTCGGGCAGCTCGGGCATGTCAGCGGCTCTTGCGGTGCTTCAGCTTGCCCTGGTCGCGCAGCCGGGTCACCAGCTCGCGGGCCGCGGCGATCTCGGCGGCCTTCTTGCTGATGCCTGAGCCATTACCGAGCACCCCGTCGAGCTCGACCGTCGCCTGAAAACGGCGATCGTGGTCGGGGCCAGACCCGACGATGTCGTAGACCGGGCGGGGCACGCCACGAGCGTCGGCTTCTTCTTGCACCGTGGTCTTCGGGTCGAGCGAAATCGTGAATCGCTCGGGGTCTGCCAGCAGCGGCTCGATGAGCTGCAGCACGAACGCCGCCGCGACGTGCGGGTCGTTCGACAGGTAGACGGCGCCAATGATCGCCTCGACCGCGTCGGCCAGCAGAGACTCTTTCTCGCGGCCCCCGCTGCGCTCTTCGCCGACGCCGAGCAGCAGCTGCTCCCCCACACCGATGCCGCGCGCGACCTCGGCGAGCGCCACGCTCGAGACGAGTGCCGCCCTGCGGCGCGAAAGCTCGCCCTCAGAGAGATCGGGGTGATCGGTGAACAGCTTGACGGTGACAGCCTGCCCTAAGATCGAGTCGCCCAAGAACTCGAGGCGCTCGTTGTGCGGCGATCCACCGTTTTCGTAGGCCCACGAGCGGTGCGTCAACGCAAGACGCAGCAAATCTGGATCTACCGAAACCCCGAAGGGTGCAAGAAAGCCGCCGATCTCACTCTGAAGTGATTTCGACGGCTTTCCCATAAGTTTCGTTGCCCGAACGAGCTAGCAACCACGCACCTATTCGATGACGGCTTTCGCCGCCTACGAATGGTTACGCGTCAGCTACCTTGCGGCCCTTGTACTCGAGGAACAGAGCGTTGCCCTGCGAATCCTCGACCACGCGTGCGCGGTGCGCGAGGCTGTAAACGGTGCGACCGTTCTCCTCGGTCTTTACCAGCTTCGGCGCGACGGCCTTCCACGCCGAACGGCGGTGGCGGGTGTTCGAACGCGACATCTTCCGCTTGGGAACAGCCATGATGCTCTCTTTCCTACTTGCTTTCTGAGCGGCCGGGTTCGGCGCTCACGTCTTTTTCTTCGGCCAGCAACCCGGCCAGCGCAGCCCACCGCGGATCAACCACGGCAGACTCAGCTGCAGCCTCGGCATCGCGCATCTCGCCGGTCTCGGGGTCGAGACCGGGGCAATCTGGGCGGCACACAGGCTGAAACGGCAGTGCAAGCACTACCGCGTCTCGGAGCGGGGGTTCAAGATTCACGTGATCACCGTGAACCCCATACTCTTCGGCCTCCGTAGGAGTATACGCGAAAAGCTCTTGAAATTCGACTCGAAACGGTGAGGTGAACTCTTTGAGGCACCGACCGCACTGCGCGTGCATCGTCGTGTGCACCTCTACCGAGGCCAGAATGCCCTCGTGCACCGACTCGAGGCGCACGTCGAGATCGATGTTTTCGCCCTCATGCACTGACGCAAGACCCTCACCAAACGCCTCTGGCGCGGCGAAGCTGCGCTCGCGCTCGCGCATTTCACCGGGACGGTTGTAGATGTCACGAATGTTTTCTTCGTATACGCGCATGCTGGTCACCGATACAGCGTAGCCGATGCAGCTGAGAGCGCGCCCTGCCGCACGCTTCAGCCGGCGGCAGGTATCGATTGCATAACCCGCACGCGATTCACAGCAGGCTTGCCGCCGCGCCTCGGCCCGCACACCTAAGCTTTTCGAACAATAGCCCGAACGTCAGCCCACCCTTGCGGTCGCTAGCACCGCCCTGCGCGAAGGAGACACCATGCAACCGACACTCGCAAAGCACACGAGAATCGCCGTGGCGACCGCTGCAGTTCTGCTCACGGTTCCGCTCGCCGCCTGCTCCATGCAGAACGACTCGGGGAGCTACGTGCCCGCAAGGTCGCTGGACGGCGGAGCATCCGACTACTCGAGCGTCGAAGCCGCGCAGAATGATGCCAGCAATCCGCTCGCCCCGAACACCGGCGGCGCGAACATGTCGAGAGAAGAAGCCCTAGCGTCTGCGGGGCAAGCGACGTCGAATAATGCGAAGCGTTCGGTGATCACGACCGGCAGCGTCACCATCGAGGTCAAGGATCCTCAGAGCGCCGTCGAAGAGGCCACCAAGGTGGCCGAGTCGCTCGGCGGGCGTATCGAGGCCCAATCCCTCAGCAACACCGGCGCAGGAGGCGCGGAGGGCGCGAGCCTCACGGTGCGCGTGCCGCAGGACAAGCTCACCGAGGCGCTCGACTCGCTCGGCGGGCTCGGCAACGTGCTCGACCAGAGCATCACTGCCGACGATGTCACCGCCCAGCACGTCGATCTGCAGGCCCGCGTCGAAGCGCTCGAGAGCTCGGTGGCTCGCCTCACCGAGCTGATGGCTGGCTCGGCGACGACGAGCGAACTCATCGAGGCAGAGTCGGCGCTGTCGGCACGCCAGGCAGAGCTCGACAGCCTCAAGGCTCAGCTGGGCATGCTCGAGGGTCAGGTTGAGGAAGCGACCGTCTGGGTGTCATTTACCACGCCGAGCGCGGCAATTCCGGGCGGCCCGTCTAACTTCTGGGAAGGCCTGCTCGCGGGCCTGAGCTCGCTTACCGCCGCCGGAGCCGGCGCGCTCGTGCTGCTCGGCATCCTGCTGCCGTGGCTCGTCATCGCGGCGATCATCACCTTCGCGGTGATTCTGCTCGTGCGCGCGGGCAAGCGCCGCCGTGCGGCGAAGCGTGCACAGTTCGGCGGGCAACAGGCGCACCCGCAGCAGGCAGCGCAGCAGCAGGCACCCATGGCCGAGATGCAGGCGCAGGCGGCCACGGAAGTGGCACCGCCCACAGTGCCGCCTACTCCGATGCTGTAACGAGCGCTCCGGCGGCGAGCCTACGAACGACCCCCGTGAGGTGGTTGACGCCGGCCACGAGGTCTTCGTCGCGCGTGAACTCGTTCAGGTTGTGCGACACACCGTTCACGCTCGGTACGAAGAGCATCACCGTCGGCACCGTGTCTTTCATGTTCGTCGAGTCGTGGCCAGCGACCGTCATCACGCGATCGTGGGTCAGGCCGAGTTCGACCGCGACCTCGCGCGCAAGCTCGACGCCGCTCTCGGGGTACGGGTTCTGATCCCAGCTGTGCTCGGCAACCACCTCGATGCTCACGCGATCCTCACGCTCAACCCGTTCGATCGTCGCCATGAGCTTCTCGTGCGCCTCGCGAATCACCTCGGCGCTCGGCGAGCGCAGGTCGAGCAGCAGTCGCGTCTCGCTCGCCACGACGACCGGCGAGTTCGGGTAGACGTTCAGCTCACCACAGGCCGTGTGCAGCGCTTCGGGCTCGAACTCGTCGACCAGTTCGCGTGCCGCCACCACGAGGCGGGCGGCGCCCAGCAGGGCGTCGCGCCGGTCGGCCATCAGCGTCGATCCGCTATGCGCCTGCTCGCCGGTGATGCGGAAGTCGTACTTGTGCGCCGCCCAGGTTGCATTCACGAGGCCGATCGTCACCCCGTCTTCTTCCATGCTGCGACCCTGCTGCACGTGAATCTCGGCGTATGAGGCCACGTCGAGCCCCGCAAACTCGCCTCGCTCGCCGATTGCGTCGAGCGCGTCTCGCACGGTGATGCCGTGCGGGTCGGTGGTGTCGAGCGTCGTCTCGAGATCGAACTTGCCGGTGAAGACGCCCGAACCCATCATCGAGGGCTTGAACCGCGATCCCTCTTCGTTGAACCAGTTCACGACCGCGAGGTTGAACTTCGCGTCTGCAGGGTTCGCACGCAGTTCATCGGCTACCCGGAAGCAGGCGTGAGCCGACGCCATCACGCCGTATGCGCCGTCGAAGCGACCGGCGGTCGGCTGCGAATCCATGTGCGACCCAGTCACTACGTAAGGTGCCCCCGGCACGAGTTCGAGCAGGCCGAACTGGTTGCCGACCGCGTCGCGGTGCACCGAGAAGCCGTGCGATTCGAGCAGTTCGGCGAACCACTTGCGCTGCTCGCCGTCGGCGGCGCTTGCCGCCTGGCGCTCGACACCGTTCGTGCCCGGCACCGCGCCAAACTGCGAGTGAACCGCCCAGTCGGCGAGAAAGGCTTCGTCTCGAGTGTGATCTGTCATGATCGTTCCTTCGGAGTCGTGGGTCGGGGCGCGGCGGGTACCGACGCTGCTAGGCCCGGGAATCGTAGCTGAGGGCGCCGCCGACAATCGTTGCGACGATGTCGAGTTCGGCGATGTTGGGTGCGGTGATCGGCGAGGCGGAGAACACCGTGAAGTCGGCGAGCTTGCCTCGTTCGAGGGTGCCCTTGTCGGCGATCTGCCCGGTAGCGCGTGCAGCCCACTCGGTGTGCGTGCGCAGCGCCTCCTCTGAGGTGATCGCTTCGCCTGCCCCGAGCAGTTTGCCCGAGTCGGTCGTGCGATCGACCGCAGATTGCATGCCGCGACGAATGTTGTTGTCGGCGACCGGCAGGTCCGAAGACCCGGCGAGGATCATGCCCGCATCGATAATCGAGCGGCCGCGATAGAGCCAATTCTCGCGTTCCACACCAACCATGTCGGCCATCTGGTCGCCGATCGGGCCGATGAACCCGGCTTGCGGAGTGACGGCGACGCCGAGGCGGCCGCCGCGCTCGAGCTGGTCGGGACGCGAGATGCCGAAGTGTTCGATGCGGCAGGGCACCGCCCGTGCGCCGTACTTCTCGGTCGCCTCTTCGATCAGGTCGAGTGCGAGGTCGATGGCTGCATCGCCGATCGCGTGCAGGGCGAGTGGCCAGCCGGCCCGGTACGCCCCGAGGGCGCGCTCACGATAGGTCTCGGGCGCATCGAGCAAGTAGCCGCGGCTGTGATCGTGCCCGCAGTAGTCTTCGGTGACCGCGGCTGTGGCGCCGAGCAGCGAGCCGTCGAGAAACACCTTCACGTGCCCGAATCGCACCAGGTCGTCGCCGAAGCCATAACGAATGCCAAGGTCGAGCCCGGCCCCCTCCCCCTCGTGCGCGAAATCTGCAGCGTGCCCAGTCAGCGGGCGCAGCGCATCCATCGCGGGCATGAGCTGCGCACGCGCATGCAGGCTGCCCCGGTCTGCGGCCGCCTGATACGCGGCGACCTCGATAGGGCTGTGGCCGATCCAGCCGCCGCCGACGCCGGCCTCAGAGAAACTGGTGATGCCCTCGGCCGCGTAGCGCGAGGTCGCGGCATCGAGCGCCGAGACGAGCTGCTCGGTCGAGTACGGCAGCAGCAGCGCCTGCACGAGCCCCTGCGCCGCCTCTTCGACGAGCCCGGTCGGGGCTCCCGATGCGTCACGCACCACTACCCCGCCTGTCGGGTTCTCGAAGCCTGAATCGAGTGCGCCGACGAGTCTCAGCGTCGCCGTATTCGTGATCGAGGCGTGCCCCGAGGTGTGCCGCAGGTAGAGCGGCCTGTCACCCGTGAGCTCGTCGAGCTTCGCAATGTCAGGAAACTCGCCGCCGTGGTGCGCCTGGTTGAACCCGGTGCCGTGCACCCATGCGTCGGGATCGCCCGCGAGTTCGGCGACCTTTGCTTCGATCATGCCGTAGAGCTCGTCGAGGCCGCGCGCCTGGCTCAGGTCGATTGCCCCGAGCCCGAGCCCCCACCAGGCGGTGTGGCAGTGCGCGTCGATGAGCCCCGGCGTCACGGTGGCCTCACCGAAGTCGAGAGTGCGGTCGGCTTCGACGCCGTCGAGCTCACGGTCGAAGCCGACGATGCGGCCGCCTTCGACGCCGACTGCGGTTGCTACGGGGCGAGATTCATCGAGGGTGAGGATCTCGCGAGCCCTGACGATCAAATCGATCTTCATGCGCGTGCACCCTTCGCGCTCAGCTCTGCATCTGCAGGCACGTCGCTGCTCGCAGGCGGCATCACCGTGTCAGGAATAATGACGTGAATGAGCGCCGCAGAGTCGGCAGCGAGCGCACGATCGAGCGCCGGGCCGAACTCGGCCGTCGTCTCGACGCGCTCGCCGTGGCCACCGAAAGAGCGCATGAGCGCCGCGAAATCAGGGTTGGCCATGCGCGTGCCAGACGGGCGACCCGGGTAGTGCTTTTCTTGGTGCTGCACGATCGTGCCGTAGATGCTGTTGTCGACTACGATCATGACCGGCTTGCCGCCGTGAGCGACTGCGGTCGCGATCTCTTGGCCATTCATGAGAAAGTCGCCGTCGCCGCAGACCGCGACGGCGGTGCGGTTCGGAAAGATGAGCGACGCGGCAACCGCGGCGGGCACCGCGAGGCCCATGGCCCCGTTGCGTGCGCCGACAAGGCTCGCGGGCGTCGCGTGCTTCACGAAGCGGTGCGCCCAGATGGTTGCATTGCCCGCGCCGAAGGTGAGCACAGCCTGGCCCGCGAGGCGGTTGTCGAGCTCACCGAAGGCGATGCCGAGATCCATCGCCTGTGCCTCGCCGCTGATCGAGGCATCGGCTCGGTGGGCCTCGGTGCGACGCTGTGCTTCTGCTCGACCTTCCATCCACGCGTCGTCGCGCGAACCACGAGCGGCTGCCGGGTCGGCTGCGGCGAGCGCGGCGACGAAGGTCGCAGGGGTCGCGAGCGTGTGGCGATCGATGCGGCCTGAGTGCATGACCGCGTTCGGGTCTGCGGTGATCAGCACGGTTTCGGCGTCGAAGCCCTTGGTGTAGCCGTCGCTCAGCACGTCGGCCCTGCCGCACCCGACGAACACCAGCAGATCAGCGTCGCCGTAGCCCGCGGCAACCGCGTCAGTGCGACCGTAGCCGAGCCACCCGGCCCAGGCCTTCCCCTCATGCGGCACTGCGTCGTAGGCCCGCCAATCGGCGAACACGGGCACGCCGGCGCGCTCGGCGAACGCGAGCAGTTCACGCCCCTCACCGCCCTGCCAGCCGTCACCCCCGACGACGAACGCGGGTCGCTCGGCGCGGGCGAGCCGCGCGGTGAGATCCTCGATCTCACCCTGGCTCGGAACCGGAGCTGCCGGCGCGATCGCTGGCGCGGCGTCGCGATCAACCTGTCGCATGAGCAGGTCTTCGGGCAGACCGATGACTACCGGCCCCGGGCGGCCCGTGGCGGCGATGCGCATGGCTTCGGCCACGAGCTCTCCGGCACGAGCAGGGTCGTCGATCGTCATCACGCGCTTGGCAGTCGAGCCGAACCAGCCCGTCAGGCTGAACTCCTGAAACGCCTCACGCTCGCGGTCATGCACGGGCACGAGGCCGACGAAGAGCAGCATCGCGGTGGCGTCTTGCCATGCGGTGTGAATCGCGATCATCGCGTTGGCGGCGCCCGGGCCGCGCGTCACCATCGCGATGCCTGGCAGACCCGTCAGCCGACCCTCAGCGAGCGCCATGAAGCCCGCGCCGCCCTCCTGACGACAGACGACGGTCTCAATGCCAGAGTCGTGCAGGCCATCGAGCACGTCGAGGTAGCTCTCGCCCGGAACCGCGTACACACGCTTCACTCCGTGCGCCTCAAGCGTGCGAACGATGAGATGACCGGCTGACTGCAACATTTAGGGTGTTCCTTTCGAGAACTGAACTCTGGCCTGCGAGAGAAATGCCTCGGCGGGTGGGTGGGGTCCCCCTCCCCACCCGCCGACACGGATGCGCCTGAGCGCTAGCGTTTAGTGCTTGAAGCCGGGCAGCTTCACGCTCAGCTTCGGGGCGATCGCACCGGCAAAGGCGGTGAAGAGCGACAGGAAGACGAGCATTGCTGCTGCGGGCCACCAGGCTCCGTCGGTCGAAGCGACGAAACCGGTTGCGAGCAGCGGAATGAAGCCCGAGATCATGCCTGCGGTGTTCTGTGCAAGACCAACGCCGGTGTAGCGGGTCTTCGCAGGGAACAGGCCGGTCAGCACCGAGCCCGACGCGGCGTAGGGCAGCGAGAGCGCGGCCACTGCGAGCGTCATCGCGATGACGACGAGCACGGGGTTGCCCGAGCTGAGCATGAGGAAGGCGGGCCATGCGACGACTGCCGAGACGATGCCACCCCAGAGGATCACGCGGCTCGCGCCGAACTTGGTGCCGAGCTGGCCGCCCCAGAGCAGCACGAAGATCTCGACGAATGCGGCGACCATGCTGCCGAGCAGCAGCAGCGAGGGGCTGTAGCCGAGCACGTTCACGCCGTACCAGACGCAGAACGCGGTCACGAGGTAGAACCCGCCAACGCCGAGCAGCGCTGCGGCCATACCGACGATGATCTGCTTCCAGCTGTTCTTGAAGGTGGTGAGCACTGGGCTCTTGACGACCTCACCCGACTCTTCGAGCTGGCGGAAGACCGGCGACTCTTCGAGCTTCGAGCGGATGTAGATGGCGAGGGCCAGCAGCGGCAGCGCGATCAGGAACGGAACTCGCCAGCCCCACGAGTTGAAGCTGTCCTGCGAGAAGATGAGCGTCATGACGAAGAAGCCACCCGACGAGAGGATCGTGCCGATGGGCGAACCGATCTGCGGGATCGCGGCGTAGCGCGCACGCAGGTGCAGCGGGGCGTTTTCAACGACGAGCGTCATTGCGCCCGACCACTCGCCGCCCACGAAGAGGCCCTGCAACACGCGCAGCAGCACGAGCAGAATCGGTGCCGCGATGCCGATCGCCGCGTAGGTCGGCAGCATGCCGATGAGGCCGGTGACAATACCGATGCCGATGATCGTGATCATGAGCACCTTGCGGCGACCGATGCGGTCGCCCATGCGACCGAAGATGATGCCACCAATCGGGCGGGCGGCGAGACCCACACCGAAGGTCGCGAACGATGCCATCGCTGCAGCGGACGCGTTCTCGCTCGTGAAGTACTGCACGTTGAACACCAGCGCTGCAGCGGCCGAGAAGAGGAAGAAGTCGTACCACTCGAGGGCGGTACCGATCAGGGCGCCGACGGCGACCTTGTTCGCGTCTTTGACGCTCAGCTCTTGAGTCGCGTCATACTCAATCGCCGCGGTAGATGTTGTCTCGCTCATGTAGCTCTCCGTTGAGGGATGCGGAATCCGAAAGATAAGGCCATTCGCCGGGCGGCAAAGGCTTACTCACTAGGATCACAGGGAAATCGTCACCATATAGGGATCAATCTGCGCCAAATTTACCCCAGAGATTGTGCATTTGCACATATTCTAGATGAATGGCCCCCATTTCACCCGACCCAACCTCGGCCGCCGCGCTGAGCTTGAGCGCCGCCCCAAACCCCGATGACGAGCCCCGCTGGCTCGCCCTGCTCGACAGCCTCGACGTCGACAAACTCACCGGAATATTTCTCTCGCTCATCAGCAACGTGCCGGGGTACGATCCCGCTCCCCTCCCGAACTCCGAAATCGTGCGCTCGGCGAAGCTCTCATTTGAGGCGCTCGTCGACGGACTTCGGGCCGGAGGCATGGGCGAGGGCGTCACGATCGCGCACCACGTCGGGGTCTCGCGCGCGCGGGCAGACATTCCGCTCACCGCCCTGATGACCGCGATTCGCCACGACTTTTCCGTGCTGTGGGAGGGGCTCATCGAGGTGTCTGACAAGAGCGATGCCGAGTTGCTGGTCAGACACACCGGCATCGTGCTGCGCACCGTTGACCAATACGTGAGTCAGACGCAGCAGGCCTACGTCGCCGAACGCCGCCGCATGGACGACGAGGCGAGCTCGGTGCGCCAGGGGCTTGTCGCCGCGCTATTTCAAGAGCCTCGCCCCACCGGGATGCGGCTTGGCGCGATTGCCGCAGAACTCGGCATTCCAGTCGATGCGGGCTACAGCATCGCCGTCGCGCTCGGCGACGATATCGCGGCGCTGCGAGTCTTCGTCTCAGAGAGCGAACGCGCCGGCGCGGTCGTGCACACGCACCACTCCGGCGACGCGCTGACCGCGTTCACGCACAGCTCGGCTTCGGAGGGCAGTCGGCTCGCCGAGATTCGGGAGCAATTGCTCGAAGAGCGCGTCGGTATCGCCCGCGCCGACGGGCTCGCCGATCTCCCCCGCAGCGCAGAGGCAGCCCGAAGCCTTGCCCGACTGTTCGGTCCCGAAGAGCAAGGCGCGATGACGTGGACTCGAGGTTGGGCGAGATTCGCGAACCGCCGCTTGCTCGCCGAGGGCATGCCGGTGATTGCCGATGTGCAGACGGCGCTCGAGCGCTGCGGTCAGGCCGAACGCGCACGCCTCGAAGAGGCCGTGCGAAGCTACCTGCGAACCGGCAGCGTCAGCGAATCAGCGGCTCTGCTGTTCTGCCATCGCAACACCATCGCCAACAGGCTTCGGCGCTTCGCAGAGCTTACGGGCGTAGACCCTCTGGTTCCCGAAGACGCGGCACGAATCGTCGTTGGCTGGGCCTAGGCAGGTCGGGTCGTGTCGAGGTACTTCGCCACGACCCGCGGCACATACTCGCTCACGTCGCCGCCAAGCGACGACACCTGCCGCACGAGCGAGCTCGACACGTGCGAGTGCGCGGGCTCGGGCAGCAGGAAGACAGTCTCGACGCCGGCGAGGCTGCGGTTCATCAGCACCATTGGCGTCTCGTAGGCCACGTCGATCTGCGAGCGCAGGCCTTTCACCAGCACCTTGGCGCCGACCTCGGTGCAGTAGTCGACGAGCAGGCCGACCGACCACGAGGCGACGGTGATGTTCGAGGGGATGCCCTCGTCTTCGTCGATCGCCTTCTGCAGGAGGTTCATGCGCTCGCTGATCGGCAGCATCGCGTTCTTGCCCGGGTTGTGCACCACCAGCACGTGCACCTCGTCGAAGATCGCCGCCGCGCGGCGAATCACGTCGAGATGCCCCAGCGTGACGGGGTCGAACGATCCGGGAACGACGGCAATGGTGCTCATACCCAACAGCCTAGAGGCAAACGCCCCTGCCTCCTGGCATCAACGCCTGCATGGAGGCGAGTTCTCAGCGAAAATATATGCTCGGCGCGGCTACGATTTCGCGAGGTTGTCGAGGTTGCGCTGTTTTTCTTCCTCGGCGAGCTGCGCAGCGAGCAGCGGGGCGCTTTCAAGCAGAGGATCGCGGCTCAGCAATTGCGCCGCCAAGTCTCTGGCGCGCTCGATCAGCTCGGCGTGCTCGGTGACCCGAAGCAGCCTGAGTGTCGAACGGCCACCTGACTGCGCGGTGCCGAGAATGTCGCCCTCGCGGCGCAGCTCGAGATCGCGCTCGGCGAGATCGAAGCCGTCGCTTGTCTCAGCGACCGCGTCGACGCGCTCGCGCGCGGGGCTACCCGCCGGTGCGTTCGTCATCAACAGGCACAGCCCTGGTATTGACCCACGCCCCACTCGGCCGCGCAACTGGTGCAGCTGCGACACCCCAAACCGTTCGGCGTCTCGCACGATCATCATTGACGCGTTCGGAACGTTCACGCCGACCTCGATGACGGTCGTGGCCACCAGCACGTCAACCTCGCCGGCTGCGAATGCGCGCATTACGCGGTCTTTCTCATCGGCTTTCATCGCGCCGGTCAGAGCCTCGATGCGAAAGCCCGCAAAACGCGGAAAGGAGGCGAACTCCTGCATGGTCTGTTCAACGCTCGACAGGGGCGGCGGGGGCGCGCTGCCGGTCTGCTCAATCGAATTCAAGAGCTCGTCAACCTGCGCGTCGCCCTCTTCGCGAGCCGTCATCGAAATTGCCGGGCACACGACGTACACCTGCCGCCCCGCGGCAACCTCTTCGACAGCGCGCTCGAGCGCACGCGCGGCCATACTTGGGTTTTCTTGCACCGGGACCGCAAACGTGGTGATGCCCTGCCTGCCCGGTGGCACCCTGCGAATAAACGTCGTCTCGAGGTCACCGAACACCGTGAGCGCGACCGTTCGCGGGATCGGCGTGGCCGTCATGGCGAGCACGTGCGGGTTGGTGCCCTTGAGCCTCAGCGCTTCGCGCTGCTCCACACCGAAGCGATGCTGCTCGTCGACCACGATGAGCCCGAGGTCGAAGAACGACACCCCCTCGCTGAGCAGTGCGTGCGTGCCCACCGCGATGCGCGCCTGGCCGCTCGCGAGCGCGAGTAGCGAGCGCCGACGCTCTGCGACAGGCATTTTGCTTGTCAGCAGCACCGGGTGCAGCCGCTCGGTCAGCCCTGGGCCGAGGGTTTCGACGATGCTGCGGTAATGCTGAGCAGCAAGCACTTCAGTCGGAGCGAGCATCGCACTCTGCCCGCCATTCTCGGCGACCTGCAGCATCGCGCGCAGTGCGACGACCGTCTTGCCGGATCCGACCTCGCCCTGCAGCAGTCGGTGCATGGGTCGTGCCTCGGCGAGCTCTGCCGAGATCGTCTCGCCCGCCTCCCGCTGTTCGTCGGTGAGCTCGAACGGGAGCTCACCGTCAAATGCAGCAAGCAAGCCGTTCGTGGCGCCTGGCCGGGCGGTGCCGAAAAGGCTATGGAACCGCTGCCTGCGCTCGAGCAGCGCGAGTTGCAGCTCGAAGGCCTCGCGAAACCTGAGGCTGTCTCGCGCGCGCTGCCAGTCGCCGCGCTTCTGGGGGCGGTGCACCAGCTCGATCGCCTCGCCGAACTCGAGCACCCCCTCGCTCGATCGCATCTCGAAGGGCAGCGGGTCGTCGAGCCCGCCAGCACTTCGCACCGCATCGAGCACGAGCCCCACCGCTCTGCCGATCGTCCAGCTCGGCAGCTGCGACGTGGCCGGGTAGATCGGCACAGGCCGTTCGGAGTACGCGAGCGCCGCCGCCTGGTCGAGCAGCTCAGACACCTCGGGGGTGACCCCCTCGGCCTCTCCACCACTGCGCTGCGAGCCGAACAGCTCGTAGTCGGGGTGCTGCAGCTGCAGCGAGCCCCGGTACTCGCTGACCTTTCCCGCGAAGATGCCCCTCGCCCCGGCAACCAGCTCGTTCGCACGCCATGCCTGGTTGAAGAAGGTGAGCTGCAGGCTGCCTTCGCCATCGGTGATGCGCGCTTCGAGCAGCCTGCCTCCGCGCTGCATCTGGCGGCTGCGCACGTCGAGCACTTGAGCCAGCACGGTGACGTGCTCGCCCACGGGCAGCCCCTGCAGCGGCGTCAGCTCGCCGCGCTCAGAGTAGCGGCGTGGCAGGTGCCACAGCAGGTCTCGCACCGTGCGCAGGCCGAAGCCGCGCTCGAGTGCCTTGGCCGTGCGCCCGCCGACAACGCCCTCGAGGCGAGTGTCGAGCGTCGTGTCTGCCATGTTCCAAGGCTAGCGGGCGCCACCGACAGATACACTCGTCCCGTGACCAGGATTATTGCGGGCGCCGCCGGTTCGTTGCGGCTCGAAGTGCCGAAGGCGGGCACTCGACCGACGAGCGACCGCGTGCGCGAGGCGATCTTCTCAGCACTCGAATCATGGAACCTCGTGCGCGGTTCGCGGGTGCTCGATCTCTACGCGGGATCAGGCGCACTCGGTCTCGAGGCGGCGAGCAGGGGCGCCTCGGCCGTCGTGCTGGTCGAGAAGCACCCCCAGGCCGCGCAGGTCGCCGGCAAGAACGCGAAGACCGTGCAGCAGGCGTTCGGCCCCGAAGACGCACCGAAGATCGAGGTCGCCCGCTCCTCGGTGCAGGGATATCTTGAGCTGCGCACCCCCGGCACGCCTGGCGGCACCGCGGCACACGCGAACCGCGAACAGTTCGATGTCATCATGCTCGACCCGCCCTACGACCTCGGCGAGCAAGAGCTTGCGGCAAACCTTGCGTCCGCGAGCGGCATGCTCGCCCCCGACGGGGTGGTGCTGGTCGAGCGTTCGAGCCGATCCCCCGAACCCATCTGGCCCGACGGGCTCGTACGGTTCAGAGAGAAACGGTACGGCGAAACCGTGCTGTGGTGGGCAGAGCTCGCTAGATAAACCAACCGTCGAACGAGCGCACCCCGTACTTCGGTGCGATCACGCTGTTCCAACGCGACGCGAAGCGCTCTTTCGGGGCGTCCGAGGCATCGGCAGCGGTCTTACCAGCGGCCGAAAGTGTCGCGCAGCCGCTGGCGTTCGCGGCCTCGGCCCACGCAACATACTCGACGTTCGCCTGATGCGACAGTTCGATTGCCTCAGTCAGGTCGGCGAGCAGCTGTTTGCCTTCGGGAATCTTGTCGACCGGCATCGCGTCGAGCGCGGCCAGCAGTTCTGCTCGGTTGTCGCGCACGGCTTGCATTGCGGCGACGGTGTCGGCGTATCCTCCAGGGCCAGCGGTGCAGCCGGCGAGCTTCGGCAGCGCGTCTTTCAGCATCGCCCTGCCTGCATAGGCCTTCTCGAGCACCTCGATCATGTACCTGATCTGGTCTTCTGCGGTCGCTTTGGGTGCCTTCACGTCGAATGCACCGGTTTCGTTCGCGATCTCCTCCGCGGCGCGCACTCCCTCGCCCATCGGCACGAACACGTATCTCACGAAACGCTGCTGCTCGCTCACAGTTGAGCTCGTATCCGAGTCGCGCATGGTCGCCATGCCCAGCAAGTAGTCGAGCGTGAGTTTCGAGCCGTCTGCCATGGTTGCGAGGTAGCGGCTCGTCGCGGCATCCCATTGCACCGAGGATCGAGCCTGTTTGCTCGTGGGTTTCGTCGCGCCGAGCGAGAATCGCGGCTTGCCCTCGCCACCCGGCTGGTAGGCGACGTAGCTGGGCGTATTGACGTCGACACCGCAGACGACGATCCAGCCGTCCTCGAGTTCCATCCACGCAAGCAGCACCGTCTCACCGGGGCAGGCGGGCACGAAGTCGGGCGCCTGCGCGGCGACGCGTTCGGCGAGCGCAAGCACCCCCGAACCACTCGCCGATGAGCTCGGGCCCACGAAGCTGTAGCCACCGATCGAGCTCGCGCCTTCAGCGGTAGAACACCCGCTGCAGTAGCTGCTGGCGAGCATTACTCCCTGCGGGCCACCCGTTGCCTCGCCGATCTCGACCGTGCCCGGCAGCTCGAACCTGCCTGTCACCTCTCCGCTGAGCGCATCGAACGTGTCTACCGTGGCAGGGGCGCCCGGGTCTTGGCTGCCGTAGAAGATCAGCACGGAGTCGCCAGACACCGCGACCGAGGTTCCCCTCGCCTGCGCATCGATTGGCGTCACGTCACCCGAAACCAGGTCGACGAGCGCATACCCCGCCGCCTGCTCGACCAGCACGAGCCCCGTAGCGGGATCCTTCGCGCCATTCGCTCTCGAGACCTGTGCGGGCTGATACCAACCGGGCAGAGTGCCCTCGACCTGCCACAGCTGCTCACCGCCCTGCTGGTCGAAGGCGAGCAAGCCATCTTCGCTCGGAAGCAGCCAGATCGGGCGCTCGCCCGGCACGTAGTTTGCGTAGCCTGTGCTGTTCGCGAACCGCTCGATGGTGAACCCCGCAGCCTCGCCCGGCCCAGCACACGAGGGGCCGAGAAGAAGTATCTTCTTGCCTGCGAGCACTGCTTTGCACACGGCTTCGACGCGGTTGCCCTCGCTGAATGTTCCCTCCCCGACAACGTTCTGCTGCTCGTCATAGAGCTGCCACTGCTCGGGGCCGCTCACCAGGCTGTGCCCGTCGACCGAGAACGCCGCCGGTCGCGCACGCTCTTGAAGCAGCTC
Organism: Leucobacter sp. UBA1945; assembly: GCA_002336855.1. GTDB lineage: Bacteria > Actinomycetota > Actinomycetes > Actinomycetales > Microbacteriaceae > Leucobacter. The sequence goes on from DDEV01000010.1 coordinate 28,198, forward strand.
GCCGCTTTGCGAGTAGATGCGCTCGTGCCCCTGCTCCCAGTCGAACAGCACGAGCCCCTCGCCGTCGGCACGCAAATCTTTCATCTCGCCGGGCACTTCAAAGCGGCCCACCTCACCCTTGGCGTCAAGCACTACGACCGATCCGCTTGCCCCACCGGGCAGCAGGCAGAATGCTCGCGCCAAGTCGAGGCTCGCGCTGCAAGAAGCCGGGCCGCTCGCCGACGCATCCTCCTGCCACACCACGTCACCCGAGCCGGGAGCGAGCAGCGCTACGACCGCCTGATCGCTGTTCGTTTCGGCGTGTACCACCACGCCGCCGTCGAACTGCACCACGTCGGCCCAGCCAGGTGAGATCACGCCCGCAGGCGGCATCATGCGTTCCATATAGCCGAGCTGCGCCTTGCCGATGCCGAGTGCGTCGCCGTCGACCGTCCATCGCAGCTCGCCACCGTCGGTAAAGCTCGCCCGCTGCTCCAAATCGGCGGCGGGCACAGCCGCATTCTCCGAAGAGGATCCGCCGAACCACTTGTCGAACGTACCGCTGAGGGCGAGCGCGGTGCCCGTGCCCGCGAGCACGAGCGCAGCGGCTGCGATCGAGGCGACAATCGCGAAGATAGGGCTGCGGCTCGCCCCATCGCTGGTAGCCCCAGGATCCGTAGCTGTGGCGTTGGACGGGCTGGCCGCAGCAATTCCAGCAGCGGTCTGCTGCTGCTCGTAGCGCTCCGCCATCCACTGGCGCAGGCCGTCGTAGCAGTTTGGGTGATGCCAGATCTCATCCCACAGATCGGGCCTCGTAATGGCCAACTCAGCAAGCTGTGCGGCAGACACCTCTGCGGGCAGCGCGCCCGCTCGTTCTGGCTCAGAAGCTCCCCAGCTATCACCCGTCATGCGGCAAGACTAGTGCAAAGGATCCGACAGCCGTAGTGATACACCACAGGCCCGGGGTCTCCCCCGGGCCTGTGCGATCCTTTTCGCGAAAATTAGCGTGGGATCAGGGTGTACTTCGTCGAGAGGAACTCGTGGATGCCCTCGAAACCGCCCTCGCGGCCGATGCCGGACTGCTTCAGGCCGCCGAAGGGAGCCGCAGCGTTCGACACGAGGCCGGTGTTCAGGCCCATCATGCCGGTCTCGAGCTTCTCGATCATGCGCTGACCGCGAGCCAGGTTCTCGGTGAACACGTAGCTCACGAGGCCGTACTCGGTGTTGTTCGCGATCTCGACAGCTTCTTCTTCGGTCGAGAAACGAATGATGCCGAGCACAGGCCCGAAGATCTCTTCGCGCATGATGGCCGACTGCGGGCTGAGCTTGTCGATGACGGTGGGCTGGAAGAAGTAGCCCGGGCCGTCGATCGCCTCGCCACCGGTGACGATGGTGGCGCCGGTCTCGACAGCGTCTGCGACGAGGCGAGCGGTGTTTGCGACCGCCTTCTCTTCGACCAGCGCACCGATGTCGTTGCCCTCGTCGGCGCCGCGGCCGATCGTCATCGCCGACACCTTCTCGCCGACGCGACGAGCGAACTCGTCGGCAACCGACTCGTGCACGATGATGCGGTTCGCAGCGGTGCAGGCCTGGCCGATGTTGCGGAACTTCGCGAGCAGCACGCCCTCGACAGCCTTATCGAGATCTGCGTCTTCGAACACGACGAACGGGGCGTTGCCGCCGAGCTCCATCGAGGTGCGCAACACGTTCTGAGCAGCAGCCTGCAGCAGGGTCACGCCGACCGGGGTCGAGCCCGTGAACGAGAGCTTGCGCAAACGGGTGTCAGACAGCAGTGCGCTCGACTGCGCGCTCGACTTCGAGGTTGCGACGACGTTCACAACGCCGGCGGGCAGGCCGGCCTCTTCGAGCAGCTGCACGAAGAAGATCGTGGTGAGCGGCGTGAGGGCTGCGGGCTTGATGACCACGGTGCAGCCTGCGGCGAGCGCCGGAGCGATCTTGCGGGTTGCCATCGCGAGCGGAAAGTTCCACGGCGTGATGAAGTAGCAGGGGCCGACGGGAATGTGCGAGACCACCATGTTGCCGGTGCCCTCGGGGTTCGGACGGTAGTCGCCGCGCACACGCACTGCCTCTTCAGAGAACCAGCGCAAGAACTCGCCGCCGTAGTTGACCTCGCCGCGGGCCTCGGCGATGGGCTTTCCCATCTCCATTGCCATGAGCAGCGCGAACTCTTCCTTGCGCTCCATCAGCAGGTCGAAGGCACGGCGCAGAATGTTCGAGCGCACGCGGGTCGGGGTCTGCGCCCACGAATCCTGCGCTGCGACGGCTGCATCGAGGGCGCGCACGGCGTCTTCAACCGTCGCGTCGGCGATCTGCTTGATGACCTCGCCGGTTGCGGGGTCGTGCACATCGATCGTTGCGCCGGTGGTCGAGGGCTGCCAGGTGCCGCCGATTCCGAGGCCGCTCTGAACGCGGTCGAGCAGTTCCTGCTCATTGGGCTTCAATGCCATGGCTGTGTCCTTTCGGTTGACCGGTGGTGCTGATCCTTTTCGAAAAGGATCAGCACCACCGAATCCATCAATTAGTTGGCGGCGATCGCGTCTACCACGACCTGCAGGCCCTCGCGCAGCAGCTCATCGCTGATGGTGAGTGCGGGCAGGAAGCGGATCACGTTGCCGTAGGTGCCGCAGGTGAGCGCGACGACGCCCTGCTCGCCAGCAAGCTTTGCCACTGCGCTGGTGAGCGCCGCGTTCGGGGTCTTCGAGCCCGACTCGACGAGCTCGACCGCCATCATTGCGCCGCGGCCGCGGATGTCGCCGATGCGGTCATCGGTCTTCTGCAGCTCGCCGAAGACCTCTTCGATGATCGCCTGAATCTGCTGAGCGCGCTCGAGCAGGTTCTCTGCCTCGTAGGTCTCGATGGTAGCGAGGGCCGCTGCGCAGGCGATGGGGCTGCCAGCGTAGGTGCCGCCGAGGCCGCCCGAGTGTGCCGAATCCATGATCTCGGCGCGACCGGTGACGCCCGAGAGCGGCAGGCCGCCCGCGATGCCCTTGGCAACGGTCACCATGTCGGGCACGACGCCCTCGAACTCAGCGGCAAACATGTTGCCAGTGCGTGCGAAGCCGGTCTGCACCTCGTCGAGGATGAAGACGACGCCGTTCTCGGTTGCCCACTGCTGCAGCGCGGGCAGGAAGCCCTTGGCCGGAGCGATGAAGCCACCCTCGCCCTGGATGGGCTCGATGATGATGGCGGCAACGTTCTTCGAGCCGACCTGCTTCTCGATCTGGGTCAGCGCGAGCTCTGCTGCCTCGACGCCGCTCAGACCGTCGCGGTAGGGGTACGAGGTGGGAACGCGGTAGACCTCGGGAGCGAACGGGCCGAAGCCGTCCTTGTAGGGCATGTTCTTTGCGGTCATGCCCATGGTGAGGTTGGTGCGGCCGTGGTACGCGTGGTCGAAGACAACGACAGCGTCGCGCTTGGTGTAATGACGAGCGATCTTGATCGCGTTCTCGACTGCCTCGGCGCCCGAGTTGAACAGTGCCGAGCGCTTCTCGAAGTCACCGGGGGTCAGCTCGTTGAGCTTCTCGGCGACGGCGATGTAGCCCTCGTAGGGGGTCACGGTGAAGCAGGTGTGGGTGAACTGTGCGACCTGGCGCTGCACGGCCTCGACAACGCGGGGCGACGAGTTGCCGACACCGGTCACGGCGATGCCCGAGCCGAGGTCGATCAGGGTGTTGCCGTCTGCGTCGAGCAGCACACCGTCGCCACCTGCAACGACAGAAATGCCGAGTGCGTGACCGACGCCCGATGCGACCGCAGCGCTCTTGCGTGCGATGATCTCCTGCGACTTCGGGCCAGGAATGGCGGTGACGAGGTTGCGTGCCTGCGCGAGTGCGCTGCCGCCCTGAATGTTCTCTGACATAGTTGCTCCCTTACTTCGAGACTGAGCCGGCGAGAAGCCGGGTGGTGATGCGCGGCGTGAACCGTGCGAGTCAAGCACCAGCCTAGAACTCGCAATAGGCAAAGCCGAGTGACATAATGGCGAACAATGGAATACATTTTGGCCAATCTGGCAAAACCAAGCACGATCGAGCTCGACGCGCTGCTGCGCGACTATTTTCTCGGCCTCGTGCTGATCGCGGGCGGCACTGGCGGCTCAGACGAGTATCCCGTGCAGTGGGTGCACGTCAGCGACCTCAGCGATCCCACTCCGTTTCTCACGCCGCGCACCGTCATTTTGACGACCGGCAGCCAGTTCAGCACGCCGCTCGAGAGAGAAGAAGCTGAACGCTACGTGCGCCGCCTGCACGACGCCGGCACCACCGCGCTCGGTGTAGGCGTCGGTCTGCAGTGGGATCGCATTCCGCCGACCCTCATCGACGCCTGCGAGCACCTGCAGCTGCCGCTCTTTCGCGTGCCCTACGACACACCCTTCATCGCCGTGGTGCGCACCGCGGCCCGCCTTATCGAGGCGCAGGCGCACCTCGACTCGCCACTCGGGCGCGACGGCTTCGGCGCGCTCAGCAGCCTCGCCCGCAGGCGAAACCTCGCAGAGACCGAGCAAGCGCTGCGTATCGCGGTGCTGAAACTGCTGCTCGGCGGCAACCGCGAACTCGCCGAAGAGGTGGCCTCGGCCCTGCTGCCGAAGCTCCCCCGCGGCGAGATCGCGGTGATCAGTGCGCCTACTCCCCTGTCTCCGCAGCTCATGATCGAGCTCACTCCCGCCGCTTTCGAGCAGCCCGGAGTGTTCGCCGCGCACGACGCACAGCATCTCGTCATCATCGCCGAACACGGCGAGCTGGCATCGCTTCGACGCATCCTTTCGTCTCATCTCGCGAGCTGCGGCATTTCTGAGCGAGGATCAGCGAGCGAGCTTGCCGAGCTGCTCGAACAGGCCGAGCGCGCCGCCTCGCTCTCGCTGCACCGGCCCGAGGCCGGCCCCGTCGCCTACCGGCCCGAGATGCACGCCGGCGTACTTCAGCTGCTCACGCAGAGCCCGGAGGCGGTCAGACGCGCGCAGGGCCTGCTCTCGCCGCTCAGGCATCACGACGAGAGACACCGCGACGATCTGCAGCACAGCCTCTCGGTCTGGCTCTCGCACCACGGGCAGACGAGCGCCGCGTCTGCTGAGCTCGGCGTGCACAGGCACACGCTTCGCACTCGGGTCTCGACGGCCGAGAGCCTACTGCAGCGCGACCTCGACGACCCGGATACGCGCGCCGAGCTGTGGGCGGCGCTGCGCATCGTGCAGGGCGGAGCGGGTGGTGCTGTGGGCACTGGGGGCTCGGTTTCGGCTGCCTCCGGCGACGGCTTTCAGGCTCCGGGCGGCAGCACTCCGTAGGGGTCCCACCCGCGCGGCTGAAACGGGTGCCCATCGAGCAACACTCGCGTCTCGTCGCCTCGGCGGTCGACGACCCTCCCGATCGCGACAAAGCCCCTGGGCAGCACCTCGCCGCCCGAGAACGTCGCCAAGAGGCCGTGATCTTCGCCGCCCGTAAGCATTGCGGCGACCGGAACCTGCTCGCCGTGCTGTGCCCCGAACCCGCCCTCAAGCAGTTCGCGCTCGAACGCGATAGTGACGCCGCTGGCTTCAGCCAACCTCGCGGCATCGAGCGAGAGACTGTCTGAGACGTCCATCATCGCGGTGGCGCCGGCATCGGCCGCAACCGGGCCCAGCTCAATCGGCGGCGAGGGGGGCAGCTGCG
>DDEV01000098.1:0-8332 GCA_002336855.1 Leucobacter sp. UBA1945
AAGAAACTCGAGCCGCTCTACATGGGCGACGAGCTGCGCGACCAAGAAGGGGTGACGAGTGGGGCGCAGTCGGTCACCGAGTACGCCGAGGCGAGCGCGTTGCTGCTCGACGAATCTACCGAACGCCGCGCAGAGGGACAGCGCCGGCTCGATGCGATCGCCGACTACAACCGCTACGACTGCGTGTCGACTCTGCGCCTGCGAGACTGGCTGCTGCGGCTCGCGGCCGAACGCGGAGTCTTGCCGCTTGCAACGATTGATGCCGAAGACGAATCCGCCGAGCCCGAACTCGAGCTCAGCACCGTCGCCGCAGCGCTCGCGATGCACGCGAACCTTGCCGAAGACCCGGTAGACCGCAAGGCCGCCGCCCTCGCCGGAAGCGCGATCGACTACTACCAGCGAGAGCAGAAGTCGTTCTGGTGGGCACACTTTGCGCGGCTCGTCGATCCCATCGAAGATTGGGCTGACACCCGCGATGTGCTCGTGGTCGACTCGGCGCTGAGCGATGCTGAACACGACTGGCAGGCGCCGCAGGGGCGCGCACGGCTGCACCGACGCCGCCTGCGGCTGCGCGGCGAGATCGCTCCGGGCAGCAGCCTGAAAGAAGGCAGCGAGGCATACCTTGTGTACGCGGCACCCGCGCCGTTCTCGACGCTCGGTGCGGCTCCGGGCGCGCGCGGCACTCGCATGGTGCGCATTCTCGAACGCCTCGAAGACGGGGTGGTCGTCGAAGAAACGCGCGGCGCAGACCTGCCCGACTGGGCGGTGCTGCCCGTCGCGCTCACGCCTGGCCCGCCGCCAAGAGCCGGGGCGCAGAAGACGGCGATCGAAGAGTGGGGTGCGGCGCTCGCCGCATCACTCGACGCCGGAGTCGCCTTTGCTGACCCGGTCTTCGACATCATGCGCCGTGTGCGGCCCCGAATGATTGGCTCAGGTGACATCGTCGACCCGGCGAGCGACGAGGCTCGCGAAACCGGGGGTGGCGAAGAAGGCCGCATGATCGGCGCGGTCGTCGCGACGCTTCGGCAGCTCGACCGATCATCGCTCGCAGTGCAGGGCCCGCCGGGCACCGGCAAAACCTACCTCGCCGCCCGAGTCATTCGCGCACTCGTAGAGCGGCACGGGTGGCACATTGGCGTGGTCGCGCAATCGCACCGCGTCGTCGAAAACGTGCTCGAGGGCGTGGTGTCTGCAGGGCTTGACCCGGAACAGGTCGGCAAAGTGCCCCAGGGCGGGCGACTGCAAGAGGGCGACGCGCACCCCGGATTCACGGTCTTGCGCGCAAACGGTCATGAGGCGTTCGTGCGCGAGCATCGCGGGGCCGGTCGCGGCAGCGTGATCGGCGGCACTGCCTGGGATTTCGCGAACGACACTCGGGTGCCAAGGCACAGCCTCGATCTGCTGGTCATCGACGAGGCAGGCCAGTTCTCGCTCGCGCCGACGATCGCGGCAGCTGCTTCTGCCCAAAGACTGTTGCTGCTCGGTGACCCGCAGCAGCTGCCACAGGTATCGCAGGGTTCCCACCCCGAGCCGGTCGACACCTCTGCGCTCGGATGGTTGCTCGGCGAGCACGAGACGATCCCTGAAGGCGCGGGCTACTTTCTCGCCGAGACCCGTCGCATGCGACCCGAACTCGCTGAGGTGGTGAGCGAACTTTCGTATGACAACCGGCTGCACGCGCATCCGACCGCCTCACTGCGAGAGGTGCGTGGCTTCGGTGAGGCCGGGCTCTTCTGGCATCCGGTCTCGCACTTCGGCAACTCGACGAGTTCGATCGAAGAGGCGATCGAGGTCGTAGGCATCGTGCGTCTGGCTCTCGGCGGCAGCCTGCGCGAGCCGGGGGAGCCCCCGAGGCCTATGACGCAGAAAGACGTCATTGTGGTCGCGGCTTACAATGCGCAGGTCGAATGCCTGAGTCAAGCTCTCGCCGAGGCGGGCTTCGATGAGGTGCGCGTGGGCACGGTCGATAGGTTTCAGGGGCAGGAGGCCGCGGTCGCGATAGTCAGCCTCGCCGCCTCGAGCGGCGACGACGTGCCAAGAGGGCTCGACTTCTTGCTCATGCGAAACCGTCTCAACGTGGCGATCAGCCGAGCCCAATGGTCGGCGCACCTTGTGTCGTCAGACAGGTTGGGCGACAGCCTGCCCCACACCGCCGAGGGCGTGGCCGCGCTGAGCGGGTACCTGCGACTCACGGAGCGCGGGCGCCGTGGCGAGAGTTTGAACTCCTCTTCGTCGGGGGCCTCAGCTAACGTGGAGTCATGGTGAGACCAGGTGGCCCCTTTTTGACACCCCCTTCGGGCAAACTGCCCGAGCCAGAGTCGACGGCGGGCGCGCCCGCGCAGCAGCTGCGCGCCTCGAGGCGCTCGGCGATCCCCGCGTTCGAAGTGATGCGCATTACCGATGAGATCGCGAGGCGCCGTGCCGAGGGGCGCGACGTCGTCTCGCTGTGCGCGGGTGAGCCGAGCGCGAGGCCAGCCCCGGGCACGCTGAAGCCCGCTGGCTACACCGGCCCGCTCGGCACCACGCCTCTTCGCGAGGCCATCGCGGGTCACTACCGAGATTGGTACGGCGTCGAGATTGATCCGAAGAGGATCGCGGTCACGACCGGATCATCGGGCGCGTTTCAGCTCGTGTTTCTCGCGGCGTTCGACCCCGGCGATCGGGTCGCGCTAGCGAGCCCCGGCTACCCGGCCTACCGCAACATTCTGACGGCGCTCGGCGTGCAGGTGATCGAGATTCAGACCGGCATAGAGACGCGCTATCAGCCGACGCCCGAGCTGCTCGAGGCGGCGGCCCTCGAGCACGGCCCGCTCGCCGGCGTCATCGTCGCCTCGCCAGCGAACCCGACCGGCACCATGCTCGGCCGGGCAGAGCTTGCCGCGCTGGTGCAGTGGTGCCGCGCGCACGGCACGCGCTTCATCAGCGACGAGATCTACCACGGCATCNNGCGGCAGCGGGCGAGCTGGCGCGAGGCGCGAGCGACAGCACCGCCGAAGCGAGCCGCGGCGTGAGCGCGGCCGAGCTCGACCCTGACGCGATCGTGATCAACTCGTTCTCGAAGTATTGGGGCATGACCGGGTGGCGGCTCGGCTGGGCGGTGCTGCCAGAAGACCTGGTCGAGCCGCTCGAAGCGCTCGCTTCGAACTTCGCCCTCTCGCCGCCGGCACCCGCGCAAGAGCTCGCGCTCTCGGCGTTCACGCCAGAGAGCTACGCAGAGCGCGACCGCATCGTCGAGGGGTTCGCGAAGGCACGGGCGCTGATCCTCGATGCCGCACCGAGCTTGGGCTGGGGCACGGCGGCACCGGCCGATGGCGCGTTCTACTACTACAGCGACCTCGGCCCGCAGCTCGAGCGACACGGCAGCGCGACCGCGTACGCTCGCGTTCTGCTCGAGCGGGCAGACGTCGCGATCGTGCCGGGCGTCGACTTTGATCCGGTGGCGGGGGATCGCGCCGTGCGCCTGAGCTATGCGGCGGGCGAGGCGGCGGTCGCCGAAGCGCTCGATCGCATCATTCGGTTTCAGGCCTAGGCGGGCGCGGCCACACTCAGACCGAGAGCAATCGAATCGGCGTGCCGGCAGCAACGCCGGTGCGCGCCTGCAGCGCCCCGTCGACCTGCGCGAGAATCGGTGAGCCCGCAGCCACGGTGAGCCCGAGCGCCTCGAGCGCTGCCGCCTCACGCCCGCCGAGCGAGAGCGCGATCGCGCTCACCGAGTCGATCAGCGGTTCGGGCAGCTCGGCACCGCAGCGCGCCAGCACCGAGCGCAGGCCCGCAGCGAGGGCCGCTGGATCCTCGTCGAGAGAAATCTGCTTCTCGGCGCTCGCGTACGAGACGCCATCGAGTGACACACCCTCGCAGCGCAAGCGCTCGCCGTCAACCAGCGTGACGTGCAGCTCGAGCACGCTCGACCCCACCCCGGGAGACGCAGAACCCGCCCCCTCTGCAGAAAGAGGGAGCGGGTTCGATGCGCCGAAGCTGAACTTCAAATCCATGATGTCCAGGCTACCGGAGGTGTGCGGCCTCGGCCGCCAGCCGACTTAGGCGTCAGCGAGCACCTTGGTGTACGAGGTGTAGGCCATCTCGGGGAACGCCTGAGCGACGCCCTCGTTTGCGAGCACGCCCTCGTGAGCGTTGAGGCCCTTTGCGAGTGCCTCGTCGGCTGCGAGTGCGGCCTTCCAGCCCTTGTCGGCGAGTGCGACGACGTAGGGCAGGGTCGCGTTGGTCAGCGCCGCAGTCGAGGTCTCGGGCACTGCACCCGGCATGTTCGCCACGCAGTAGTAGATCGAGTTGTGCACGTCGAAAGTCGGATCGGCGTGCGTCGTGGGACGACTGCCCTCGAAACAGCCGCCCTGGTCGATCGCGACGTCGACGAGGACTGAGCCCGGCTTCATGGCGGCGACCATCTCGTCGGTCACGAGCTTGGGTGCCTTCGCGCCGGGGATGAGGACCGTGCCGATCACCATGTCGGCCTGCAGCACCTGCTCCCGCACCGACAGTGCGCTCGAGGCGATCTGATGCACCCGGTTGTCGTAGCGCCAGAAGCTCANNGCAGTAGTAGATCGAGTTGTGCACCTCGAAGGTGGGGTCGTCGTGCGTGGTCGGGCGCGAGTTCTCGAAGCAGCCGCCCTGATCGATCGCGATGTCGACGAGCACCGAGCCCTGCTTCATCTGCGCAACCATCTCGTCGGTGACGAGCTTCGGAGCCTTCTCGCCCGGGATCAGCACCGAGCCGATCACGAGGTCAGCGTCCTTGAGTGCCTCGGTGATGTTGTGCGCGTTCGAGGTGCGGGTCTGGATGCGGCCGTTGAACTCGTCTTCGAGCTGCTTCAGGCGGGCCAGCGCGATGTCGATGATGGTGACCTCTGCGCCGAGACCGTAGGCCATGCGGGCAGCCTGCTCGCCTGCTGCGCCGCCGCCGATGACGACGACCTTGCCGCGGCGGGTCGCGGTGACACCGCCGAGCAGAATGCCGCGGCCGCCGTTTGCCTTCATGAGGCTGTACGCGCCGACCTGCACCGAGAGGCGGCCTGCGACCTCGCTCATCGGAGCGAGCAGCGGCAGAGCGCGGTTGGCGAGCTGCACGGTCTCGTAGGCGATCGCGGTGGTGCCCGACTCGAGCACCTTCTCGGTCAGGGTCTTGTCTGCGGCGAGGTGCAGGTAGGTGAAGAGCACCTGCCCCTTGCGCAGCTTGTCGTACTCAGAAGCGATGGGCTCCTTGACCTTCAGGATCATGTCGCTGTCTGCCCACACCTGATCGGCGGTGGCGACGATGGTCGCACCCGCTGCTTCGTAGTCAGCGTCGGTGATGGCTGAGCCGAGGCCGGCGCCCGCCTGCACGAACACGTCGTGGCCGCGGCGCTTCAGCTCGAAGACGCCAGCCTGGGTGATGGCGACACGATTCTCGTTGTTCTTGATTTCGGTGGGAATGCCGACGCGCATGCGCTGCTCCATTCAGATGTGATTATGGGTGCCGAGCCGGGTGGTGCCTGCGCTTTTGGGCACGCAAGTTGCCCCCATCGCTCGATAGCTACGATTCTGCACTATCTGCGATGGTTTCTTGAGAAGATAGAATATTCTTCGGAAAGATTGCGCGATTTGCCAGGCTTTCCGTGTCGCGAGGGGGAGAAGTCGTGGAAGAGTCGAAGAATCTGCGAGAAGCCGTGGTGATTGATGCGGTGGATCGCCAAATCATCGAGCAGCTGCAGCTGAATGGGCGCATGACGAACGCCGAGCTGGCCGAGCGCGTCGGCATCGCGCCGTCGACCTGCGTCGCCCGCGTGCGCAGCCTCGTTTCGCGGGGGATCATCACGGGCTTCACCGCCTCGGTCGACCCCGCAGTGATGGGCATGACCCTGCAGGTGCTCGTGAGCGTGACCATTCGCTCGGGCGCGCGGCAGCGCATCTCAGAGTTCAGCGAAGAGCTGCGGGCGCTGCCCGAGGTGCTTCAGCTGTTCTTCCTCGGCGGGGTCGAAGACTTCATCATTCACCTCGCCGCGCGCGACTCCGATCACGTGCGCGACTTCGTGATGGAGCATCTCTCGGCGCACCCGGCGGTGTCGTCGACGCGTACGAGCATCGTGTTCAGTCATCATCAGAACCCTGTGGCCTGAGCTTCAGTTCGAAAAGGATCGCCGCGATCCTTTTTGCCTAATGAGACTGGGGTGGGGTGAGCCTGACCTCGTACTGGTCCAACGCCTCGGCAGCAGCCCGCAGCGCATCGCTGCTGTACTGGCCGATCGCGCGCTCTTCGAGCAGCGCGGCCCGTTGCGCCTCGAGACCCGCGTGCGCGAGGCGCAGGTAGCTGCGGCCCTCTGCCTCTGCCTCTGACGGTACGTGCTTTTCGGAGCGAGGCAGCGAGAACGCCAGCGAGGCGATCGAATTCTGCACGCTCGATCTGACACGTTTCACGACTCGCTCCGATGGCACGTGATAGTCGGGGTCGCGTTCGGCGAGTTCGCGCTCGTGCTCGAGCTCGGCATCGACCGCCGTGGTGCCCGCCTCGACGAGGTCGGCATAGAGCGAGACGAGCTCTTCGGTGCGGTCGCTCACGCTCGGCCCCTGGGGGCGCAGCTTGCGAATGAGCGGCGGCAGCGTGAGGCCGTGCAGCAGTAGCGTTACGACCGCAGCGACGAACGCGATGAGCACCAGTTGCGAGCGAAACGGCACCGTCGTCGGAATCGACTGGGCGGCCGCCAGCGTGACGACGCCGCGCATGCCGCTCCAACCGAGAATGGTCGCGCCACGCTTGTCGAGGCCCTGCTCGCGCGCGTGGGCCGCATCGGCCGCGCTGCGCCTCGCGACGCGATTCAGACGGTCGAGTTTGATCTGCCCGGTGTCAGTCGCCTCTTTGAACTTCGGGTGCCGCTGCACGCGCGCGGCGATGCGTTGCCACCCATCGGCCCTGGCCTCATAACGGGGGAGCGCCCTCGCGAGGCTCCACGTCACCGGCCACATGAATGCCATGCGCAGCACAATGAGCACGGCAACCACTCCGAGGCCGATGAGCGCAGTGTGCTGCAGGTGTAGCTCGCTATGACCGATGTCGTCGACCAGTTTGTGCAGCTCGAGCCCCATCAGCAAGAACACGCCATTCTCGAGCAAGAACTGCGCCGTGCGCCAGTTCAAGCGCTCGTTCACTCGCGAGATGGCGCTGAACTTGCGGGGTGCGTGATGCCCCGAGTAGAGACCGGTCACGACCACCGCGAGCACGCCCGAGGCGCCCACGTACTCGGTGGGAACAAAGGCGATGAACGGCACCGCGAATGACACGACCGTGTCGTAGACGGGGTTGCTCATCTTCGAGCGCACCCACACGGTGACCACGCCGACCGCGAAGCCGATCGCGATGGCGACCACGACCGCGAACGCGAAGTTGCCGGCCGCCTCCCAGAACACGAACCCGCCGGCCGTTGCGGCGATCGCGGTGCGCAGCAGCACGAGCGAGGTGGCGTCGTTCACGAGGCTCTCGCCCTCGAGAATGGTGACGAGGCGCGGCGGCATGCCGACCCGCTTTCCAATCGAGGTCGCCGCCACCGCGTCGGTCGGGGCGACGACGGCGCCGAGGGCGACGGCCGCGGCGAACGGAATCGATGGCACCACCAGGTGTAGCAGCGCGCCGATAACGAGTGCCGAGATGATCACGAGCACGACCGAGAGCGCGGTGATCGGGCCCACGTTTCGTTTCAGGTCGAGGATCGGCACGTTCACCGCCGCCGCATAGAGCAGGGGCGGCAGCACCCCGAGCAGAATGATCTCGGGGTCGAGCTCGATCAGCGGTACCCCGGGGAGGTACCCGATGCCGATGCCCACGACGACGAGTACGAGGGGAGTGGCGATGCCGATTCTGCCCGCGAGCATGGCGATCGCCACCACGAGCACCAGGCCCGCGACGGCGACGAGTGACAGCTCCTCGATGTGCATGGCTACAGATTATCGCGTGGCCGTGCCGCGAAGTGGAGCATCAGACGCGGCTTCGGGCGCAGGGTCAGGCGAAGCGTGCCCTGAAATACTGCACCGGGGTGAGCTCGGGCGCGCTCGGAGCGCGCAGCTCGTTCGCCCAGGTGATCGGCAGATGCGGGTTGGCGAGCAGCGGGCGCCCCAGTGAGATCACGTCGGCCTGCCCCGTAGTGAGGATGCCCTCGGCCTGCGCCGACGAGGTAATCAGCCCGACTGCGCCGACCGGCAGGCCCTCGGCGCGCAGGCGCTCGGCGATCCACACCTGGTACGAGGGGCCGACCGCGATCTTGGCGTGCGCGGTGTTGCCCGCCGACGAGGCATCGACCATGTCGGCGCCGTCAGCTGCGAGCCAGCCGACCAGCTGTGCCGCGGCCTC
>DDEV01000098.1:8381-14645 GCA_002336855.1 Leucobacter sp. UBA1945
TGCAGCAGGTAGCCGTGCGCCGCGTGAATCTCGACGACGTCGAACCCCGCTGCAACCGCGCGTGCAGCCGCGGCGACGAAGGAGTCGATGACCTCGCGCACCTCGCCGCTTGTCAGAGCGCGAGGATCAGCCAACCCCTCGAACGCGACGGCAGAGGGCGCGACTGTGGGCCAGCCGCCTTCGCCGATCGGCACCGAGCCTTCGGGGGCGCCGGGGCGCCAGGGGTAGGTCGAGGCCTTGCGGCCCGCGTGCGCGAGCTGGATGCCGATCTTCGCGCCGTGCGCGTGTGCGAGCTGCACGATGTGCTCGAATGCCTGCTGCTGCGCGTCGTTCCAGAGGCCGAGGTCGTTCGGCGAGATGCGCCCCTCTGGCACCACTGACGTGGCCTCGACCATCACGAGACCCGCGCCGCCGCGGGCGAGCGCACCGAGGTGCAGCAGGTGCCAGTCGTTCGGTGCGCCGATGTCATCGCCTTCCGACGCGGCCGAGTACTGGCACATTGGGGCGACCCAGAGCCTGTTGCGCATGGTCACTCCGCGCAGTTCGAACGGTTGAAAGAGCAGGGGATCGGCCATTATCCGAGTCTATGGCCCCGCGAGAGCTCTCTGCTTCGCGGTGCCGAGCAGTCAGTCGCGCGCGGTAATGTTGGGCGCATGAGCCTGGCCGCGATCCTCGAAGAATTCTCATCCCGAGGATCAGCGCGACCCGACCCCGGCGACGTGCACACCCGCTTCGAAAGCTGGGTTGCAGACGAGCTCTCGCTCGGGCTCTATCCGGCGCAAGAGGAGGCGTTGCTCGCCCTGGCGCTCGGTGAGCACGTCATTCTCGCCACCCCGACAGGCACGGGCAAGTCGCTCGTCGCGCTCGGGGCGCACTTCTCAGCCCTCGCTGCGGGCGGGCGCACGGTCTACACCGCGCCGATCAAGGCGCTCGTCAATGAGAAGTTTTTCGCCCTCGTCGACGCCTTCGGCCCAGAGCTCGTCGGCATGGTGACGGGCGATTCGAGCATCAACCCCGACGCGCCGATCATCTGCTGCACCGCCGAGATTCTCGCGAACCTCGCGCTGCGCGATGCCGAGGCGGGCGGCGTGACACAGGTCGTGATGGACGAGTTTCATTACTACGCCGACCCCGAGCGGGGCTGGGCCTGGCAGGTGCCGCTACTGACCATGCCGAAGGCACAGTTTCTGCTGATGTCGGCGACGCTCGGCGACGTGACCGAGCTCTCTGCAGATATCGAACGCCGAACGGGCAGAGCGGTGACCGAGGTGACCGGCGTCGAGCGCCCCGTGCCGCTGAGCTTTGTCTACGAGCTGAAGACGGTGCACGAGGCCGTCGAGCGGCTGCGTGAAGAGCGGCTGACCCCCGCCTATCTGGTGCACTTCAACCAGTCGCACGCGGTCGAGCAGGCGCAGGCGCTCGCGAGCGTCAAACTGGTCGATCGAGAGGGGCGCGACGAGATTGCCGAGGCGCTCGGCGACTTCAAGTTCGCAACTGGCTTCGGGCAGACCCTGTCGCGGCTCGTGCGCAGCGGCATCGGCGTGCACCACGCGGGCATGCTGCCCCGCTACCGTCGACTCGTCGAGCAGCTCGCACAGCGCGGCCTGCTGCGTGTCATCTGCGGCACCGACACGCTCGGCGTTGGCATCAACGTGCCCATTCGCTCGGTCGTGTTCACCGCGCTCACCAAATTCGACGGCGAGAAGATGCGCCGCCTCTCGGCGCGTGAGTTTCACCAGATCGCTGGTCGCGCTGGCCGCGCCGGCTTCGATACCGAGGGCGACGTGATCGCCCTGGCCCCCGAACACGAGGTCGAGAACGCGAAGCAGAGCGCGAAAACACTCGCGAAGGCCGCCTCCGGCAAGAAGGTGGGCAAGGGGCCGAAGAAGAAGGCGCCCCCGGCGGGCTTCGTGACCTGGAGCGAGCAGACCCTCGAAAAGCTCGTCGCCTCGCAACCCGAACCGCTGGTGAGCCGCATGCGCATCACTCACTCGATGGTGCTCAGCGTCATTGCGCGTGGCGAGCAGCGCCCCGGCGAGGCCCTCGACACGATGCGCGCCCTCATCTTCGACAGTCACGAGCCGCGAGCAGCGCAGTTTCGCCACGCTCGTACCGCGCTCGGCATCTTTCGCACGCTGCGGCAGGGCGGCATCGTCGAGGCGGTGCCGTTCGGCGCTCCCGACTCGTACGAGCCGCTCGACCCCAGCCCGTTCGACAAGCACGCAAAGCACGTGCTGCAGCTGACCGTCGACCTGCAGCAGAACTTCGCGCTCAATCAGCCGCTCTCACCGTTCGCGCTCGCCGCGATCGAGCTGCTCGATCCCGAGTCCGAGAACTACGCCCTCGACGTCATCTCGATCGTCGAGGCGACGCTCGAAGATCCGCGCGCGATTCTTCGGGCGCAAGAGCACAAGGCCCGCGGCGAGGCCGTGCAAGAGATGAAAGCCGAGGGCATCGAGTACGACGAGCGAATGGAGCGGCTCGAAGAGATCACCCATCCGCAGCCGCTGAAGGAGCTCATCGAGGAGGCGTTCGAGGCGTACACGAGAGAGGTGCCGTGGGCGCGCGACTACGAGCCGCGGCCCAAGTCTGTGGTGCGCGAGATGGTCGAGCGGGCCTTCGGGTTTCGAGATTTCGTGTCTGCCTACGATCTCGGCCGCGCAGAGGGCACGGTGCTGCGATATCTCTCAGACGCGTTTCGCACCATCGAGCGCACGGTGCCGGAACCCGCGAAAACCGACGAGTTGAACGCGCTCGTCGACTGGCTCGGCGAGCTTGTTCGCCAGGTCGATTCGAGCCTGCTCGACGAATGGAACGCTGCGCAGACGCTCGAGCACGACGCAGACGACGGCGTGCTCGACGCGACGCTCGCCGCTGCAGCGGCGCACCGCGCGCACGAAGACCTGGCGCCGCCGGTTCGCGCGGTGACCGAGAACGAGCGCGCGTTCACGGTGATGGTGCGCAACGCGGTATTCAAGCGCGTGCTTGCCGCTGCATTCGATCGCGTCGAAGAGCTCGGCGAACTCGACGGGCCGCACGGGTTCGGCGAGGGCGAGTGGGACGCGGCGCTCGAGCGCTACTACGACGAATACGATTCGATGGGCTCCGGGGCAGCCGCGCGCTCCGTGGGCCTGCTCACGATCGACCGATCGGCCTCTGGGAGCGGCACCTGGCGGTTTCGTCAGGTGCTCGACGACCCTGCCGGCGATCACGACTGGGCGATTGAAGGCGTTGTCGATCTCGCCGCGTCGGCTGAGGCTGGCGACGCCGTCATTCGAGTTGAGAGAGTCGGTACCGTCTAGCAGAATTCAACGTGAGTTTTCAGCCGCAGATTGCAAAGATGGGCGTCAGGGGGAATCATGACTGAACAGAATCGGGGCCCAGCGTCGCCGCATGCCACGAATCCGACGAAACGGCTGGTACACGACGCTGAAGAACAGGCGCGCGGGCAAGACGATCGCATGTCGATCCTGGTCGCGATCGGCACGAGACCCGAGGCGATCAAGATGATCCCGGTGATCAGGGCGCTGCAGCACTCCGACGCTTTCTATCCGATCGTGATCAGCACGGGGCAGCACGAAGAGCTCGTCGCCGAGCTGTTTCGCGAAGCGGGCATGCGCATCGACGCGACCTTGCATGCCTCACGCCGCGAAGACGGGGTCGTGCCCTCGCTGAACGAGATGGTTGCGCGCATCATTGTGGGCATCGACCGCTTGTGGGCGGCGAAGAGCGTGCCAGAAGACATGCGGGCGGACGGCAGCAGAGGGCCGCGGGGAGCGATCGCCTGTCTGGTGCACGGCGATACCAGTTCTGCGAGCGCGGCTGCGCTTGCGGCGTTTAACCTGCAGATTCCAGTCATTCATGTTGAGGCCGGGCTTCGCACCTCGAATCTCATGGAGCCCTTTCCCGAGGAAGGCAACCGGCAGATTATATCGCGTCTCGCGGCGGTGCATTTTGCGCCGACCACCGCGAACAAGGCGAATCTGGTGAACGAGGGGGTCGACTTTGATCGCATTGTTGTCACCGGAAACACTTCGATCGACATGATGATGCTCGCGGCAGAGCGGGAAGGTGATTTCGGACCGGGGCTTGACGAAGTGTACGAGGATCGGGCTCGTCGCATGGTGCTCGTTACGGCGCACCGGCGAGAAAACTGGGGTGAGGGGCTCGAGGGCGTGGCAGAGGCGCTTGCGCGGCTCTCCGGGCGATACCCCGAGACGGCGTTCGTCGTGCCGATGCACCCGAATCCGGTTGCGCGGCAACCTCTGCAGAAACGACTGTCTGCGCGCCAGAACGTGTACCTGGTCGAGCCGCGCGACTACTTCGCGTTCATGCGGCTGATCGCGCGATCCTCGCTCATCATCACCGACTCCGGAGGGGTGCAGGAGGAGGCGCCGGCGCTCGGCATTCCGGTGCTCGTGACCCGCGGCGTCACTGAGCGATCGGAGGGGGTCGCCGCGGGCACGCTTGAGCTTGTCGGCACCGATCCCGACCACATTGTGCTTTCTGCCTCGCTGGTACTCGACCGCAGCGACGACGAGCTCGCAGCTGCGCGCGCGGTCGCCCCGCTGAACCCATACGGTGACGGTCGGGCCGCTGAGCGCATCGTGCGGGCGCTCGCCCAGGTGCGCCGAGGTGGCTCGATGCCCGAGCAATTCGAGGGCGATACGCTGCAAGACGCCGTGTTTCGGCACATGAACCGCGGTGACCTGCTGAGGCCACGCAGGGGGAGTGTGTGAAAGAATCTTTGCAGCGCACAGCCCTCGACGCGTGGGAGTGGCTGCTCAGTATCTATCTCGGCCTCCCGCTGTGGGCAGTGCCGATTTTCTGGGTGGCCGCGGTTGTTATCGCAAGCTCAGCGACGTCGCTTGCGATTCTCATCGTGCGCGCACAGCTTGCCGTGCGGCGGGCCGAGCGTACACCGTTGGCAGCGCACGGCTGGGCCGAACAGAGCGAGTATCTTTGGGTGTTTTTCGTGCCTGCGCTGAACGAAGAAGTGACGATTGAAGATTCTGTCGGTCGATTGCGCGAAGTTGAGGTCGACCACAAGCGCATCCTGGTCATCAATGACGGTTCCGATGATCGAACCGGTGAAATTCTCGCGGCGATGGACCAGCGTGATCTCACCGTGCTCACTCGGGTTGCGCCGAATGCGCGGCAGGGAAAATCAGAGGCGCTCAACGATGCCTGGCGATACCTCACGGAGTCCCTGCTCGTGCAGGGGGATCTCGCCGGCTGGGATCCGCGCCGCGTGGTCGTGACAATCGTCGACGCGGACGGCCGGCTGGACAGGCAAGCGGGCAAGGTCGCGCACCACTTTGCCGATCACCGGGTCGGGGGAGTGCAGTCGCTCGTGCGTATCTACAACCGCCGCAGCGCGCTCACCTGGGCCCAGAATATCGAGTTCGCCGTTTTCGGCTTCGTGTTTCAGATGGGGCGAGTGGGCTGGGGCACGGCGAATATGGGTGGCAACGGTCAGTTCAACCGGCTGCAGGCACTGAATGAGGTGGCAGCGCCAGGTCGGGACGGAGCGCTCGGCCCGTGGCGCGAGGGCCGGCTGACCGAAGACCAGGACATTGGGCTGCGGCTCATTCGCGCTGGCTGGGAGGGGCGGCAGTCGACCGTCGTCACCGTTGACCAGCAGGGCCTCAACTCGCTGCGCGCTCTCTATCGGCAGCGCACCAGGTGGGCCCAGGGTGGTTGGCAGATGCTCGATCTCGTGCCGGCTATGGCAAAGAACCCACACCTGGGCTTTGTCGCGAAGTGGGATCAGTTTTGGTACCTCATGACGCCGCTGCTGCAGGCGTTCATTGGCGCGACAGTCGCGCTTTCAATCTTGCTGCTCGCGACGGGGCTCGTCGAGGTGCGCTGGACAGTGCCGATCGTAGTGTTGATCTATGTCTTCTCGATCGTGCCCGGAGTCGCGGGCGTGCTGTTCGCGAGACGCACGCTGAACCCGTTGCGCATCATCGGGCAGGTGATTCTCGCGCACGGCTATGTGCTGTACTCGTGGATTATCTTCCCGGTCGTCTATCGCGCGCTTTGGCGATACCTCCGCGGCTCGAAAAGCTGGGCGAAAACTCGGCGCGAGGCGATCGAAGGGCCCGAACCTGCTGAATGACGCACGCGCGCACTAGAGAAGCTCCTTTTGCTCATATGAGCAACAAGCTGCGCAGAGGTGCGAATCCGCGTACCATCTTTCGTATGAGTCGTTTGGCCGCTGACAAGGATCTGCTGATCGTGCGCGTCGCCGAGCTCTACTAC
>DDEV01000086.1 GCA_002336855.1 Leucobacter sp. UBA1945
AGCCGGTGATGTTCTGCAGAAAAACGAGCGGGGTGCCGCGCTGGTCGCAGAGCTGAATGAAGTGCGCGCCCTTCATGGCGCTCTCACCGAAGAGCACGCCGTTGTTTGCGATGATGCCGACGCGATGGCCGTGAATGCGGGCGAACGCGGTGATGAGCGTCGTGCCGTAGTCGCTCTTGAACTCGTGAAACTCGCCGCCGTCGACCACGCGCGCGATGATCTCGCGAGCATCGTAGGGCTCGGTGAGCGCCACCGGCACGACGTCGAGCAACGAGCCAGCGCGAGGATCGGCCGGCGCGATTGCCGGGGCCTCGCTCAGGGGCGGGTTCTCGGGCAGGGTCGCAACGATATCGCGCACAATCTGCAGCGCGTGCTCATCGTTCTCTGCGAGGTGGTCGGCGACACCCGAGACGCGGGTGTGCACTTCGCCGCCGCCGAGGTCTTCGGCGGTCACNNTCGGCGCTCACCACCTCGCCGGTGGCGGCCTTCACGAGCGGCGGGCCGCCCAGAAAGATGGTGCCCTGGTTGCGCACGATCACGGTCTCGTCACTCATCGCGGGCACATATGCGCCGCCCGCCGT
Organism: Leucobacter sp. UBA1945; assembly: GCA_002336855.1. Taxonomy (GTDB): domain Bacteria; phylum Actinomycetota; class Actinomycetes; order Actinomycetales; family Microbacteriaceae; genus Leucobacter. Next base: position 582 of record DDEV01000086.1, read on the forward strand.
GCTCGACCCCATGACCGCTGCGATCTGGGGAATACCGTCGCGCGACATGCGCGCCTGGTTGTAGAAGATGCGCCCGAAGTGCTCCCGGTCGGGGAAGACCTCGTCTTGCATCGGCAGAAACGCGCCGCCCGAGTCGACGAGGTAAACGCACGGCAGGCGATTCTCGGCCGCGACCTCTTGCGCGCGCAGGTGCTTCTTCACCGTGATCGGGTAGTAAGTGCCACCCTTCACCGTCGCGTCGTTCGCGACGATCATGACCTGCCGACCGTGGATCAGCCCGATGCCTGTGATCACGCCGGCGCTTGGGGCATCGCCCTCATACATGTCGTAGCCGGCAAGCGGGGCGAGCTCGAGAAAGGGGCTGCCTGTGTCGAGCAGGCGATCGACGCGCTCGCGCGCGAGCAGCTTGCCGCGAGCGACGTGACGTTCGCGCGACTTTTCGGGGCCGCCGAGTGCGGCGGCGGCGCGGCGCTCGCGCAGCTGCTCGACGAGCTCCTGGTATGTGGGTGCCACGGTGCCTCCTCGTTGAACCCGGGCGGGTGATGCTCTGCGTGCGGTTCGTGGCTGCCATGCTGCCGGTTGCTCCCGACATTTCGACCGAAAGAGCCGCTGCTTTGCGATTTAGATTACTGCATAGTAATCGAAAAATCACTACCTAGATTTGCTTGATCTCTGAAAACTTGTGGGTTACCGTGTACTTCAGTTACTCATCAATAATTGGGAGCCGCAATGGAGCACTTCAACCTGAGCGAAGAGGAGTCGGCGCTCGCCGACATGGTTCGCGAGTTTGCCGAGGGCGTCGTAGCGCCGCAGGCATACGAGGCAGACCGCACGCACACCCTCAACATGAACGTGGTTGCGGGCATGGGCGAGCTCGGTTTGTTCGGCTTGCCCTTCGCTGAGGAGTACGGCGGTCAGGGCGGCGACTACTTCGCGCTCTGCATCGCGCTCGAGGCGCTCGGCCGGGTCGACCAGTCGATCGCGATTACCCTCGAGGCGGGCGTGAGCCTCGGTGCGATGCCGATCTATCGTTTCGGCAACGAGGATCAGAAAGCCGAGTACCTGCCAGATCTTCTGGCCGGTAAGGCGCTTGCGGGCTTCGGCTTGACTGAGCCAGAGGCTGGCAGTGACGCGGGCGCGACCCGCACCACGGCGCGGCTCGAGGGCGACGAGTGGGTGATCAATGGCTCGAAGCAGTTCATCACGAACTCGGGCACCCCGATCACGCGGTTTGTCACGGCGACCGCCGTCACGGGCGAAACCGACGGCCGCAAAGAGATCTCGACGATCCTCGTGCCAAATGGCACCCCGGGCTTTACCGTCGAACCCGCCTACGACAAGCTCGGCTGGCACGCCTCTGACACGCACCCGCTGACGTTCGACAACGTTCGGGTGCCGGCCGCAAACCTCGTGGGCCAGCGCGGCCGAGGCTTCGCGAACTTCTTGCACATTCTCGACGAGGGCCGCATCGCGATTGCGGCGCTTTCGACGGGAGCCGCAGAGGGCTGTCTCGAGGCGGCAGTCGATTACTCGAAGTCGCGCACGGTGTTCGGCTCGTCGCTCGCGACGCGTCAGGGCATTCAGTTCATGCTCGCCCGCATGCAGCAGCGCGTGCACGGTGCACGCCTCGCGTGGCACTATGCGGCGCGTCTGCGTGATGCGGGCAAGCCGTTCAAGACTGAGGCGGCGCTCGCGAAGCTCACCGCGAGTGATGCGGCGATGGACAATGCCCGCGACGCGACACAGATCTTCGGTGGCAACGGATTCATGAACGAGTTTCCCGTCGCGCGCCACTACCGTGACTCGAAGATTCTCGAGATCGGCGAGGGCACCAATGAGGTGCAGCTGCTGCTGATCGCGCGCGCGCTCGGTGTTGCCTGAGTCTTAGCTAGGGCTGAACACGCGAATGCCGACGTGCACTGCTGCCTCGCCAAGGCGGGTGTCGTAACAGATCATGCCGTCGAGCTGCGCCCCAATGAGCAGCGCGGCCGCGAGGTGAACCGCATCGAGTGTGCGAAGCTCAACGGGGGCGACGAGGCCGGCCTCATCGTAGGCGGATGAATCAAGCTTGAGAATCGCAACCCGTTCGAACAGTGCTCGCACGTCTGGGGCAGCGCGGGGGCTCGATCGCCGTACTGCCCGCATGAGTTCGGTGCGAGCAAGCTCGCAGGTGATGAGCCTCGCTTCGTGCTCGCGAATCCATGCTTGAAGTGAGGCTGATTCGGGTTCTGCGAGCACGAGCTTCACCAGCGCCGAGGTGTCGGCGTAGACGAGCACTAGAAGCGATCCTCACGTTGTTCGTGAAGCAACTCTGCGCTGCGAACCGTCGGGAGGCTTCGCCCCGGATCGGCCTCATCGAGCAATTTTTTCGCGGCGAAGAAATCTGCGAGAGCACCCGTTGGGAGGGTGATTCGCCCCGCAGCCGTAAGCGATTCAAGGTGATCTTGGCGAAGTGGAGTGAGCTGTGCAACCGGCCTGCCGCGATCGGTAATCTGAATCGTCTCGCCTGCGGCTGCACGAGCGACGACCTCCGATGCGTTCTGCTTGAGCGCGCGAATGCCAACGGTGCGCCCATCTTCGGGCCCGGTGGAGTGATACGCGATACTGCTCATGTTCTACATTGTAGCTCTTTGAATGTGCTTGGTCTGCCATCGGGTCCCGTGCAACCCAGTGCAGACTGCACAATGGGCGCGCACAAGATGTACGGCAAAGTACATCGGCTCCGGGTGATCCTCGCCGAAACTTGTCAGCACGCGACACAATCTGAGCCCTCGCCGTGTCAAAGATGACCGGCAATAGCGGGGCGATGTCCTGTCGCCGAATGCGAGCACAGCGCATTCATCACCCACAACCCTGCACCAAAGGAGATGACATGGGCTTCAAAGAAGGGAACTTTCCGCCGGTAGACCCGGCGGCGTTCTTGAACTCACCACTGCAGACACGCATGCGCACACTCGCGCAGCACTGGGGCGAGTACGGTTTCGGCACCGCGCGCAACATCAATGTGATCTACATCTTCAAGATTGTCGTGCTGTATGCGCTCGCAGGCGTCGCGGTCGCAACGATCGGCGTCTCTGCGTTCTGGGAGGTGAGCGTCTGGTGGAATGACCCGATCGTGTACCAGCGCCTCGTGGTCTGGACAGTGCTGCTCGAGGCGATGAACCTTGCCGGCTCGTGGGGGCCGCTGGCGGGCAAATTCAAGCCGATGATGGGCGGCTTTCTCTTCTACTCGAAGGTCGGCACGATTCGCATGCGCCCGTTCTCTTGGGTGCCGGGAACAGCTGGCCACTCTCGTACCGGCTTCGATGTCGCGCTCTACTACGCTTTTCTCGCCTCGCTCGTAGTGGCCCTTGTGCTGCCTGGTGTGCCGAACGCAGAGGTCAGCGCCTGGATGACAGAGACCTGGGGCAAGCCCGGTCACGGGCTGGTTAGCGCGATTCCGCTCGCTGCTGCACTCGTCTTCTGGCTGCTTCTTGGTTTGCGCGACAAGATCTTCTTCCTTGCCGCTCGCGCCGAGCAGTACCTGCCACTCTTTCTCTTCTTCGCAGTGCTGCCGACCGTTGGCACGTTCGCCGACATGATCATCGCGGGCAAGCTCGCGATCGTCACCTCATGGGTGGGAGCCGCGGTCGGCAAGTTTGGGCGCCACTTCACGCTGGTGATTCCACCGATGATCAGCAACACCCCGTTCTGGGCGCCGAAGTGGCTCAAGCGCTCTATGTACCGCAGCTTTCCGAACGACATGCGCCCCTCGAAGGCCGCGAGCCTGACCGCGCACGTGCTCGGCACGATTGTCGAGATCGCTGCGCCGCTTACGCTGCTGTTCGCGACGAACAGCGTGGCGACATGGGCTGCGGCAATTCTCATGGCCTGCTTCTGCTTCTTCATCATCTCGACGTTCCCGCTTGCGGTGCCGCTTGAGTGGAACGTGTTGTTTGGCTATCTCGCGTTCGCGCTCTTCATCGGGTTCCCGGCACAGCAGGGGTTCTCGGTCGGCGACTTCTCGAGCCCGCTGCTGCTGATCGCCGTGCTCGCGATTCTGCTCTTCTTCCCGATTCTCGGCAACCTGCGCCCAGATAAGGTCTCGTTTCTGCCGTCGCTTCGTCAGTACTCGGGTAACTGGGCGACCGCGCTGTTCTCGTTCACCCCGGGCGCTGAGGCAAAGCTGAACGCGATCACGAGGCCCACGACGAACCAGGTCGATCAGCTGCAGGGCATGGGTATTCCATACGTCGCCGCAGAGATCACACTGCAGCAGACCATCGCATGGCGCTCGACGCAGAGCCAGGGTAAGGGCCTCTTTTCGATGCTCTACACCTATCTGCCCGATGTCGAGTCGCGAACGATTCGCGAGGGTGAGTTTCTCTGCAACTCGCTCACCGGATTCAACTTCGGCGACGCGCACATGCATGGCTACCAAATCTTGCCAGCGCTGCAAGAGAAGTGTCACTTCGAGCCCGGCGAACTTATCGTTGCGTTCGTGGAATCGCAGCCGATTCACAAGGGCACGCAAGAGTGGAAGCTTGTCGACGCCGCTATCGGCGTGCTCGCCGAGGGTACTTGGAACGTCGCCGAGATGGTGGATCAGCAGCCCTGGCTGCAGAACGGACCCATCTCGCTGCCCGAAACCTACCATCGCCCCAACGCAGAGTGGCCCGTGTTCGATCTCGAGCGCAAGCCCGAGTTCTGGCAGGCGACAGACACTGCCGTCGCTCGCGTGGTCGGTCAGGCCGAGGAAGCGGTCGAGCAGGCGGCAGCCGAACCGGCTGGCGCAAGTGCGCACGAGGCGGGCGAGCGGTAGCGTCGAACACATGACAACCGCAGTAGTGGTCGGCAGCGGGCCCAACGGACTCGCTGCCGCCACCGTGCTCGCGAGGGCCGGCGTCGAGGTGACGGTGATCGAGGCATCCGACCATCTCGGCGGCGGCGCTCGCAGCAACGAATCGCCCATTGCCGGGTTGCTGCAGGATCACTGCGCCGCGGTGCACCCGATGGCGCCGGGGTCGGCCTACTTTCAGAGCCTCGATCTCGAGGCGATGGGGGTCGAATGGGCGTATGCGCCCTACGATGCCGCGCACCCGCTCGATGACGGTGACGCTGGCCTGCTGTCGACCTCGGTCGGCGAGACCGCGGTCGGCCTCGGCGCCGATGGGCGCAGGTGGGCGTCGATGTTCGGCCCGCCGTCGCGGGCGTTCGGCAAGCTGGCACCGGGCATTATGGCGCCGATGTTGCGTGTTCCTAGGCATCCGTTGCTGCTCGCCAGATTCGGACTCGTGGCGGGCCCGCCGCCGGCGCTCGTTGCGAAAACGCTGCGCACCGAAAAAGCGCGAGCGCTCTTCATGGGGGTTGCGGCGCACGCGTTTCAGCCGCTCACCCTGCCGCTTGTGACGGGCATCGGCGCGGGCATCATTGCTGCGGGGCACGCGGTCGGATGGCCGGTGATCCGCGGCGGTACCGGGCACTTCACCGAGGCAAGCATCGCGATGCTGCGTGGCATGGGGGTGCGGTTCGAAACGGGGCAGAGGATCACCCGCCTGCACGAGTTGCCCCGGCACGACATTGTCATGCTCGATGTGCATCCTCATATCGCAGCCGGAATTCTGGCCGAGCACCAGCCTCGGGGCCCGCGCCGAGCCTACCGCCGTTTCAAGCCCGGGCCGGCAGCGTTCAAGGTCGACCTTGCAGTCGAGGGCGGCATTCCCTGGAGTAACCCCGAGGTCGCGAAAGCCGGCACCGTGCATCTCGGCGGCACGGCCAAAGAGATCATTGCTGCCGAGCGCGAGGTCGGTGCAGGGCGCATGCCGCAGCGGCCGTTTGTGTTAGTCGGGCAGCAGTACGTCGCCGATCCCTCTCGAACAAGCGGTAATCTCGTGCCCGTGTATGCCTATGCGCACGTGCCATACGGCTATCCGGGTGACGCGACCGAACAGGTGATCGCGCAGATCGAGCGTTTCGCGCCCGGTGTGTGCGACCGCATCGTAGCTGTGCGCTCGCGTAGCACGGCCGAGGCCGAAGCCGAGAACCCGAACTTTATCGGTGGCGACATTCTGACCGGAGCGAAGTCGCCGACGCAGTTCTTGCTCGGGCCGAGGATCACCGCCCAGCCGTACGATACCGGCGTGCCGGGAGTGTATCTGTGCTCTGCCGCGACACCGCCAGGCCCCGGCATTCATGGGATGGGTGGCTTCAACGCTGCGAACCGGGCGTTGCGCCTCGCCTGAGTGCGTCGACAGACTTGTGCAAGTTGCACAATCAACCTCGCAAGATGTGCCATGATGCAAGGGGTTCATCGCGCTCAGCCCGTAGTACGCTCGGCGCTACTCACGAGTCGAAGGCGACTGCGTGCGAAAGGACAGACATGCTGCTCAGCTACCTCCCCTGGAATTCACCCGCTGCCGCGAGCGATCGCCCGTGCATGGGCGATGCGAACCGCGTGTTCAGCTATCGAGAGGTCGAGGATCGTGCCGCAGCCTTCGCCGAGCAACTCGCCGAGCGCGGAGTCGGCGAGGGTGACGTGCTGGCCGTCATGCTGCCGAACAGCCTCGAACTGCTCATCGGCATTCTCGGCGCCTGGCGAGTCGGTGCCGCGGCCACCCCGATCAACCCAACCTTTACTGCGCGCGAGCTCGACTACCAACTCGCCGACTCCGGAGCAAAGTTGCTGCTTGCTCTGCCGGGAACCGTCTCGGGCATTGACCTCATTACGCCGGAACAGATGCGAGATGGGCCCGAGCTTGCGGTGCCTGAACCCGAGATTGCGCTCGACCAACTTGCTCTGCTGGTCTACACGAGTGGTTCGACCGGGCAGCCGAAGGGTGTCATGCTCGACCACGCCAACGCACTTGCCATGACAGGGCAGATGGTCGATACTTTCGCGTTGAGCGCCGAGGATCACGCACTGCTCGTGCTGCCGCTCTTTCACGTGAACTCGATCATGGTGAGTTTTCTCACCCCGATGTCGGTCGGCGGCCGCGTAACGGTGCTCGACCGGTTCGCTCCTGACACCTTCCTTGCAGCGATCGAACGGTTCAGGCCCACCTATTTCTCGGCGGTGCCCGCCATCTACGCGAGGCTCGCCGAGCTGCCAGAGGGCACCACCTTCGACGCGAGTTCGCTGCGCTTCGCGATCTGCGGTGCGGCCCCGGTCTCGAAGGAACTGCTCGAACGCATTGAGCAGCGCTATGGAATCTCCCTGGTGGAGGGTTATGGGCTCACCGAGACTACCTGCGCGAGCACCTGCAACCCAGTGGTCGGTGTGCGTAAGCCCGGCACGGTTGGGCCGGCGTTGAGCGGTCAGCGCATCGCGATCATCGATCCGCAGGGCAATACGGTTCCAGCGGGGGAGCGCGGCGAGGTAGTGATCTCGGGCCCGACCATCATGCGCGGCTATCTTGGCCGGCCTGACGCGACGGCAGAGACGATCCGTAACGGCTGGCTGCACACGGGTGATGTGGGCATGCTCGACGAAGACGGCTACCTCTCGATCGTCGATCGCATCAAAGACATGATCATTCGCGGGGGAGAAAACATCTATCCGAAGGAGATCGAGGGCGTGCTTGCCGAACACGAAGCAGTGCTTGAGGCCGCAGTGATCGGTGCGCCGCACGCTCTGCTCGGCGAGGTGCCGGTTGCCGAGGTCGTGCTCATGCCCGGTGCAACGGCGACTGCTGCAGATCTCATCGAGCACTGCCGAGCTCTGCTTGCCAAGATCAAGGTTCCGGTGCGTGTGAACCTCGTGAGTGACCTGCCGCGCAACCCGGTTGGCAAGGTCGACAAGCCCCGTATGCGACGCGAAGCGGCGCCCGTTGATGTGCCGGTGACGAGCACTGTCGCCTTGCCGGGAGCGTAATCGTGGCGAGCGGTGACGTGCGCGATCTGCGCGAAGCTCGCGAACAGCTGCGGCAGGTCGTGGCGAGGGTTGAAGAAGATCACCCCGATATGGCGCTACAGATGCGCGACCTGCTGGCGAGCAGTATCGACACGCTTCAGGGTGACCAGCAACTGCTCGAGCTGCTTCAGGCGAGCATCGAGAGCAACCTCTCGACGATCTTTCACATGCTGATCAACGACATCGACCTGCAGTCGCTCAAGCCCCCGACCGCGGCAATCGAGTACGCGGTTCGCCTCGCGCAGCGCGACATTCCGCTCTCGTCACTCACCCGTGCCTACTATCTCGCACAGAGCATGTTTCTGCGCATCGCAATGGACGAGGTCGAGCGGCTCGAGCTGCCAGACGGGCGCCGCCTGGAGCTCGTGCGCGGGCTCGCCAACACTATTCACAGCTACATCGACTGGATGCTGCAGCGAATCACCGAGGAGTACGGCACTGAGCACCGGCGGTGGTGGTCGGCGCGTGCGACCACCAATACCGCGAGCATTCTCAAAGTAATTCGTGGTGACACGGTCTCGCCGCAGAGCTTCGCGGCAGAGACGCACTACGACCTTGAACAGCGACATCTCGCCATGGTCGCTTGGTTCGAAGATCCATCAGGCGGCGCCCCAGCGCAGCAGCGCCTTGATCGGCTCGTGCGCCAGGTCGCCGCGCTGCTCGGGTCGCCGCGCGCGCCGCTTATCAGCGCGGTGGATCGCACCACTGCCTGGGCGTGGGCATCGATGCCCGTGGCCGAACTGCTATCGAGGACTCGCGTGAGTATTGACGAGGTGGTGGCGAAGGCCCCCGGAGTGCGGCTCTCGCTCGGGGCCATCGAGCCGGGCATCGATGGGTTTCGGCTCTCCCATCATCAGGCGGTGGGGGCCTGGCACGTTGCGCTCTCGTCGAATCGGTATCGCCAGGCTCCGGTTGTTGCTGACTCAGATCCGAACGTCGCGCTCACCTCGATCCTGCTCAAGGACCAGGGCGAATCCGTGAGATGGATGCGGCGAGTGCTCGGTCGTTACGCGGGCCCTGGCGAAGCAAATGGTGCGGTGCGCGAGACGCTCAGGGTGTTCTTCGCCTCGGGGCAGAACTACTCGCGCACGGCCGAGCTCACCGGGGTGCATCGAAACACCGTGAGGCACCGAGTTGCGCGCTTCGAAGAGGAGCAGCGTGGGGCTGCGCAACTCGATCCTCTCGAGGTCGCGCTTGCTCTGCGCATTCACGATGTGTTCGGCGCATAGCTTCGGTGATCCTCGAACTTCGCCATCTGCACCGCGCGCCCAGCAATCGGGCATAGGGTGGTGCCATGGGCGAGGATCGTGCCCTTGGAAGGGATGGCGAGTGAAGACCATCAGCTACAACCTCCGCAAGAACCGCGCGCTCGGCGAGCTCGGCGGGCTGGTCGAAAAGCATGAGACCGACATTCTCTGCCTGCAGGAGGCCGATTCGGTTGCGCTTCCGGCGAAGCTCGGGCACATGCACCTGGTGCACGCCACGGAGAAAAACCGGCTTGGGCTCGCAATGTATGTGAGCGAGGATCGCTTTCACGTGCGTGCAGCGCACACCTTTGAGCTCAAGAAGTCCCTGCACGACCGCGTGCTGCGGCCGGCACACGAGCGCCTACTTGGAGCTCGCCTGCACGACCGCGAGACCGGGCGAGACCTCGTCGCGGCCTCGTTTCACGCGGCCCCACTCACGGCGCTCAACTCGCTACGCAGGCACCAGATCAGTGCGGCGCTCGCAGAGCTGCGTGCGCTCGGCCCCGGGCTGCCGGCACTCATGGTGGGTGACTTCAACTACCCCGTCTTCCAGTCAAGACTCGACCGTCACGTGAGCGGGGAGGGCTACGAGCTCTCGCTCAGCGATAAGCGCACCTACACCCGCTACAAGATGTTTCGTGGCCACTACGACTTCGCGACGTCGTCTGGGTTTCGCATCGGCTCGGTGCGCACGCTCGACCGGGGCACGAGCGATCATCTGCCGATTCTGGTGGAGTCGGATTTCGAGGCGCAAGCGGCGCTTTCGCACCAGTAGCTTCGTCGCAATAGCTCAGTAGATGAGTGCTGGCGTTCTCGTGATTGCCTCGCCTACTTCACGAGTCTCGCGATTGCCGCCGACGCCTCCTGCAGCTTCGCCGTCGACACCTCGCCGCCCTCGGCCGCAGCCTCGGCAACGCAGTGGCTCAGGTGGTCGTCGAGCAGCGCGAGCGCAACGCGCTCAAGTGCCTTCGTCGCCGCTGAGACCTGTGTGATCACATCGATGCAGTACTCGTCTTCTTCGATCATGCGGTGAATGCCGCGCACCTGGCCCTCGGCGCGGCGCAGCCGCTTGAGCAGATCGCTCTTGTTCTCGCTATACCCGTGAGCGTGGGCCTCGTCATGCATGACGACACTCTACCCGCTGCGCCGTCAAAGTAGTGAGCGTGATCGCTGACGGCAGAGCACCGGATCGAACGTTACCGACGACGGCCGCGAATCACTTCGGCAGCTCCGCCAGCGACGAGGATCAGCACCGCTGCCCAGATGGTGCCGTAGGTGAACCACTCGCCGGCGGCGATCCTCTCTCCGATCAACAACGAGGCGACCAGCAGCATTGCCGGCTCGACGTAACTCAGCAAGCCGAACATACTCATTGAAAGCAGGCGAGACGCAACCATATAGAGCAGCAGCGCGAACGCGGCAAAAAGCGAGATGCTCGGCGCTGCCCACCAGAGGGCGGGGTTCGTCGAGATCCACGAACCATCGGCGAACGACCATACGGTGACGGCGACCGCGAACGGAAACATGATCGCGAAGTCCCACCACATACCGCCGACGTGGCCGGTGCCCATCGAGCGCCTCAGCACGAAGTACACCGGGTAGCCGAGTGCGACAAGCAGGGTCTCCCAGCTCACGCCGCCGATGCGAATCACCTCGTAGACGACCCCGATGAGTGCGGTGCAGGCGGCGGCCCACTGCCACCAGACCATGCGATCCTTGTAGAGAAAACGGCCGACCACTACCAGCACAAGCGGCAAGAGAAAGTAGCCGAGCGCCACCTGCATTGCCCGGCCGTTGAGCGGAGCCCACGCGAACACCCAGAGCTGTGCGCTCAGTAGCGTCGCCGACGCGAGTGCGCCGAGTGCGAGCAGCGGCCTGCGGCGCATGCGGCGGCCAAAGTCAGCGGCGAGCCGCCAATCGCGCGTGGCGAGCAGCACCACGGTGAGAAACGGAACGGCAGTGAGCGCGCGCATCGCCCACACCGCATCGCCCGACATCGGGTGCAGCAGCGGCGTCAGAAAGTAGATCAGGCCAAATGAGACCGACGAGCCGATCGAGACGACGGTGCCGCGAGAACCAGCCGAAAGACCGGGGCCTTTCGGACCCAGCCGGGCCACCTAGAGCTTGATCGCGCCGATGACTTCACCGTACGGCGTCTCGCCGATCGGTTCGAAGCCCACGGCGAGAAAGAACAGTTCGGGGCCGTCTTCGCCGCGCTCCCAAATGACGGTGAGCCGGTCGACACCGCGCCTGCGCGCCTCGTCGATGAGCGCGTTCACCGCGAACGTGCCGACGCCCTTGCCCTGCGCATCAGCGTCAACGTTGATGCGCCAAAGCGCGGCACGAAACTCTTCTTGCTGCGCATCGGGGTCGAAGTTGCCGTGAATGAAGCCGACGACGCGATCGTCATCGAGCACGACCCGCTGCCAGGCCGAGTGCGCGGGCGTGACCGCTGCCGCGGCCGAGTATGACACCGGGCTGACGAACTGCTCTTGGCCAGGCTTGAGGCCGAGTCGGTTCACTGCGACGATCGTCGCTGCCGAGAGTTCTTCAAGTCGGATCGCGTTCATACCTACAGGCTAACGTTTCGCCGGGGGAGTGCAAGCCTGTTTGTTGCTGTTCGCTCGAACTTCACCGTGTTTGCAGGAAAAACGCATGACAGCCGGTTACGTGGGCGTCGCTCGCCGGTACTACACGCGGGGTGAGAGCGCCGCGCCAACCGTCGCAGCAGGCATGCCCTCGGGCAGCACCTGCAGACGCTGCGAGAGCGTGAAGCCGCTCAAGAAGGGAGACTCGGCCTCCCACGCTCGCAGCTGCTCGCGAATGCCCTCGATGAGCGGCGTGCCGATCTTGCGCAGCCCGCCGCCGATGACCACTGCCTCTGGGGCAATCGTGACGCCCATGGCGCGCACCGTCGAAGCTGCGCCCTCGACGAGCAGCTCGAAAGCCAGCTTCGCATCTGCGTCGCCGTTCGCCACAGCCGCGGCAAGCACCCATCCCGGGTGTTCGCCCCCGGCGGGCCAGTATGCCTTGAGCGCCGACCCGCTCGCCACGGTCTCGAGGCAGCCGCGCTGCCCGCACGGGCAGAGTCTGCCGCGGGGGTCAACCGCGAGGTGCCCGACCTCGCCGGCGAGCCCCTGCGAGCCACGCCAGGGCTTGCCTTCGACGACGATGCCGGCCGAAAGCCCGGTGCCCAGGTTGATGTAGGCGACTGAGCCGCTCAACTGCATGAGGTGTGCGGCCCCGACCGCCGCGGCGGTCACGTCGTTCTCGATCGCGACCTCGACGCCCGTGCGCTCACGCAAGAGCGCGGCCAGCTCGAGTGACTCAACGCCGAGGTTGTACGCGTAGCGCACCACCCCACGCACGGAGTCGACCTGGCCTGGAATGCCGAGGCCCGCCGCAGAGAAGTCGCTGACGGCGCAGCCGGTCTGCTTGGCGAGCGCGAGCATCGCCTCTTCGGCGGTGCGCAGCACGCCGTCGTTGCCCTGCGCGGTGGGCAGCAAGACGTCGGCCCCGAGATTGCCGGCCGCGTCGATGACGACCGCTGCGGTCTTCGTGCCGCCGATGTCCATGCCGACATAGAGCTTGCCGGTTTCGATCGCCACGGGTGCTGCGCTCGAGTGCGCCTGTTCTGCGGCGATCATTCAGATTCTCCTTCAATGAGGTGCAACAGTGCGGCGCCCACGAGGCGCGACGAGCCATAGCAACTGAGGTCGGCGTACGACTTGGCTGTGCCCTCGCCGGGCCAGCCCATTTCAATGCAGAGTATAGGCGTGCCTGCCGCCCTGAGCGCGTCGATTGCTGCCCGGGCCTCTGGCAGACGATGCATGTCACGCCCGATGGCAATAACCCCGGCGGGAGCCGCGCCGGCGGGGCGCGAGTCGCCGAGCTGGCCCTGTGGGCGTGCGGCGAACGCGGTAGCTTGCTGCTGGGTATGTGGCAGAGGATCAGCCGCGGCCGCAAACGGCCCCCACGGTGCGTAGCCCACGGCCATGTTCGCCTCGGACTCGACGCGAAGCACCGACGCGTTCGGGTGCGCGGCGAGCCACTCGCGCGCGGCACCGAGCCCGTCGAACGAGCCGGCGATCCTCGCGAGTTCTGCGGGAGCGGGTGTTTCGCTCGTCTCGACAGGCTCGACGCACGAAGCGCCGCTCATCGAGCTTGTCGAGATGGGCGGCACTGATGCAGATGCAGCCCGCACACGCCCAGCGGCCTCGGCCAGGCGCGCCTCGCTGAGGGTGCCGTCTTCGACAGCGGCAATCACGGTGGCCACGATCTCTTCGAGCAGCTCGGTGCCGGTGCTCGTGCCGAGGCACAGCAGATCGCAGCCCGCGACAAGCGCGCGCACCGCGGCCGCCGGAATGCCGATCTCGCCGCAGGCGCCCTTCATGTCGAGCGCGTCAGAGATGATGACACCCTCGAATTCCATCTCGTCGCGCAGCATGCCCTGCAGCACGAGCCGGCTGAACGTCGTGGGGCCAGACGGGTCGACCTGAGGCAGCAGAATGTGCGAGGTCATGATCGACGCGACGCCGGCGTTCACGGCGTTCAGAAACGGTGGCAGTTCGCGCGCCTCAAGCACGCTGCGAGGCACATCGACAGTCGGCAGCGCGAGGTGCGAATCCTGGGCGGTGTCGCCGTGGCCCGGAAAATGCTTTGCGCAGGCGAGCGCGCCCGTGCGCTGCAGGCCGCGCGTCCACGCGGCGACGTGCCGCGAAGCGAGCTCGGGGTCTGCCGCGAAGCTGCGCGTGCCGATGACGGGGTTGAGCGGGTTGCTGTTCACATCGGCGATCGGCCCGAGCGCGAGGTTGAAGCCCGCAGAGAGAATGTCGCGGCCGACGCGCTCGCCGATCAGCTCGGTGTACTCGATGTCGTCGATGCGCCCCATCACCGCGGCGCCCGGGTAGGGCGAGCCCTCGAGGTAGTGCAGGCGAGTCACCTCGCCGCCCTCCTCGTCGATCGCGATGAGTGCCCCCTGGCACGCCGTGCGCAGCTCGGCGCCGAGCGCGCGCAACTGCGTCGCATCGTGCACGTTCTCGCCGTAGACGCAGACCGAGATGAGGCCCTCGCCAAACGCCTCGGCCACCCATGCTGGCATGGTGAGCCCCGCAAAGCCCGGCATCAGGGTCGCGAGCACGTCGCGCCGCAGTTCGGCTGATCCTCTTCGATGCAATGCGGTGGATCGGCTCAGCTCGCTTGCCTCGCTCATCCTTTGACCGCCCCGCTCACCATGCCGCTCGTCATGCGACCCTGCACGAACATGAAGAAGATGATCACCGGGATCGCGACGAGCGTGGACGCTGCCATCACCTCACCCCAGTCGATGGCGCGGTTCGCCGACTCCTGAATGAAGCCGCGAAGCCAGAGCGGGAGCGTGCGGTTGCTCGAGTCGAGCAGCACGAGCGCGATCGTGAACTCGTTCCAGGCCTGCAGAAACGCGTACACTCCGCTCGCGACGAGGCCGGGGGCGAGCAGCGGAAAGGTGATGCGCAGAAACGCCTGGGTGCGGCTGAGACCGTCGACCATCGCGGCCTCTTCGAGGTCGGCCGGCACGCCGGCGACGAAGCCGCGCAGCATCCAGATGGTGAACGGAACGACCGCGGCAACGTAGATGATGCTGACGCCGATCACCGAGTTGAGCAAGCCGATCGAGCCCATCAGCTTGTACTGCGCGATGAACATACCCTCGGCGGGAAGCATCTGAATGAAGAGCACGGCGAGCACGAAGCTCTTGCGGCCCTTGAAGCGAAAACGGCTGATCGCGAGTGCCGCGAGAAACGCGAACAGCAGGCAGACCACCACGGTGATGCTCGCGATCGCGAGGCTGAGCCCGAGTGATTTGAAGAACGTGCCGCTCTCGAACACGGCCTCGAAGTTTTTGAACGAGCCGCCGAACGGCAGCAACGTGGGGGTGCGGCGCTCGAGCACCGCGCTCGGCAGCAGCGAGGAGTTGACCATCCAGTAGACCGGAAACGCCCAGACTGCGGCGACGATCACGCCGACGATGCCGAGCAGAATCTTCGTGATGCGCTTCTGGTTGCCCTTGCCGCGCTGGGCCACAACCTTGAGGGGCGCGGTCATCTGCTGGGTCGCGGGGCCGGCCTGCCCGCCCGGTAGCTGTGATGCGACACTCATGCTGCCTCATCCTCCTTCAGCAGATTACGAACGTACGGCCAGCTGAGCAGCACCGTAAGAACGAGTACGAAGATCGACATGGCGCTCGCCATGGCGAAGTCGCTCGAGCCGATGCCGAGCTGATAGATATAGGTGCCGAGCACATCGGTCTGGCTGGCGATCGAGCCGCGATCTTGCAGCAGCTTGATCTGGGTGAACACGCGCAGATCCCAAATGATCTGCAGCAGCATGACGATGCCGAGCACGGGCTTGATGATGGGAAGAATGATGAGCCGCAGGCGCTGGCCCGCGGTGGCGCCATCCATCTGCGCGGCCTCGAGAACCTCGGTGGGCACCTGGGTGAGGCCCGCGTAGATCGAGAACGCCACGAACGGCACGCTCATCCAGACCACGATGATCAGTGCGACGAAGAAGAACGAGAGCGGGTTCTGCAGCCAGTTGTGGCCGTTGAACGGAAGGCCGAATGCCGAGAGCAGCCAGTTCACGAGTCCGCGATCCCAGTCGAACATCCAGTTCCAGATGGTCATCGCGGCGACGACCGGGGTTGCCCACGCAAGCAGAAGTGCTATTTGCAGCATCACACGAACGACGGTGCCGACGGCCCGCATCAGCAGCGCGAGGCCGACGCCGACGATCATGGTGACCGCGGCGGTGGCAAGGCAGAACAAGATTGAGCGCCCGACCACGACCCAGGTGGCGGGGTTCGCGAAGAGCGTGGCGTAGTTCTCGAACCAGATCCACTCCGGAGGCTGGCCGAACTGCTGGGCGAGCCCGAACTTCTGCATCGAAGTAATGAGCTGCCAGACGATCGGGTATCCCATCGCGAGCAGCACGATGGCGATAGCGGGGATCAGCAGCAGATAGGGGGCAATGGTGCGACTGCCACTGCGGGGGCGGTGTTGCTTTGCCACGCTGCCGCCTTTCGGTGAGTGAGCTTGAGAACTATTGTCTGGGATCGCTGGGACTTGTGACAGCGAAAGCGTCTGCGCAGCGTGCGGGGGCGACCCCGAAGAGCCGCCCCCGCACGTGTTGCACTAGCTCTGGTTGAGCAGAGCGTCGAGCTTCGCGTTGGTCTCGACAGCGAGCGCCTCGAGATCCTTCGCGTCGCGAATCTGCGAGAAGAACTCCTCCATAATGTTCTTCGCCTCGATCGCGGCCCAGCCGGGAGCTGCCGGGGTCAGCTTCGAGTTCGAAGCAGAGTCGACGAGCGCCTTCGCGAACTGGTCGTCGCCGAGCGAGCCGACGTACTTCTGGTTTGCCGGGCCGAGGCCGTTCTTGCCGAGCATCGTCTGGTACTCCTCGGAGAAGATGATGCGCATCAGATCCTTGGCGAGCTCAGGGTGCTGAGTCTTGGCGGAGATACCGATGTTCGAGCCGCCTGCGAAGACCGGTGCGGGCTCGCCGTCAACGCCGGGCAGCGGGTAGGCGGCGAAGGTGTTGTCGTTCCACTCGCGTGCGGGGCCGTCGGCGCCCTCGACGAGGTCGCCGATCGACCAGTGTGCCCAGCCCGGTGCGAGGATGCTTGCAGCACCCAGAGTGGTTGCCTCTTCGGCACCCTCTGCGCCGCGCTTGTCGGAGTCGTTGACGTAGGTCCAGATCGACTCGTCCTTCGCGTCGTTCGGAGCCTTCGATGCGACCTGGTAGATCTCTTGCAACTGCTCGAGGCCCTTCAGCGACTCGGGCGAATCGAGGGTGGCGACCCACTTTCCGTCCTTGTACTGGGCGATGTCGCCGCCGTTTGCGAAGATCCACGAGATGCCGTTGCGCCAGTCTTGGCCTCCCAGCCAGAAGCCCGAGAAGTTCTCGATGCCGCGCGGGTTCGTCTCGGCGATGGTCTTTACCGCAGCGTTGAACTCGTCGAGCGTTGCGGGCTGGTTGACGCCAGCCTCGGCGAAGACGTCCTTGCGTGCAAACACGTAGCGCGAACCGAAGTAGTAGGGCAGCGTGTAGTTGGCGCCGTCGACCGCGCCGACCTCGACGAACGAGGGCAGCAGGTCGTCGCCGCCGAGCTCGTCGTACATGTCGCTGATGTCGAGGAACGCGCCGGCGTTGGTGAAGGTCGGCGACTGAGTGTTGCCGATCTCGGTAACGTCGGGCGTGTTCTTCGCGTCGGGCAGCTTGGTGGTGAGGTTCGTGATGATGTCACCCCAGGTCTGCTCTTCGATCTTCAGGGTTGCGCCCGTCTGATCCTTGAACTCGGTCGTGAGGTAGTCGCGCAGCTCCTGCGGGGTGTCACCGCCGATGACCCACATGGTGAGCTCGTCGCCTTCGCCGCCGCCCGAGCCTGATGCGCCCCCCGTGCTGCAACCTGCGAGCAGCAGAGCTGAAGTCACAGCCACTGCGGTGAGGCCTGCGAACTTTCTCTTCATGGTGTTTCCTTTCGTGTGCGATCGGGCGGGTGCCGTCTCGCGGGTGAGATCGATTCGGTTCCAGGTGCGGTGCCGATCGAATATGTGGAGTTGTCTAGGTGACGCCGAGCTGCTGTTTCAGCACGGTGGCGAGTGCCCCGCGAAGCACGAGCTCTTCGCCCTGAGCGCTGATGTGCAGGTCGAGGCCGTCGTGCGAGTCGGGCATGGTGCGCCGACTGAGCATGTCGAGCGTGGCATTGGCGAGCGTGCCTTCGAGCAACTCGGCCGGCCCCGCGAGCACGACGCCCGCGAGGTTGAGCACACCGACCACCGGCGCCAGCGCAATGCCGAGGCGCCTTCCGGCCTCGCTCAGCACCCGCTCGCGATCCTCTGCCGCGTCGCCAGCTTCGGCGAGTGCGCGAGTGAGCGCGGGCACCGAGAGCCAATGCTCGAGCACCTGCTCGCGCGAGTAGGGCGCATCGATGCCGAGGTCGGTGCCGACCATGACCTGGCCGATCTCGCCAGAGGCAAAGCTGCTGCCGGTGACGGGGTGGCCGTCGAGGATCAGGCCCGATCCCACGCCCTGGCCGATCGTGATGAGAATGAAGTCTTCGCTCGTGTCTCCGAAGCTGTACTCGGCGAGTGCCGAGGCGTTCGCGTCGTTGGCAACGAAGGTCGGCACGCCGGTGCGCTCGCTGAGCAGCCGCTGTAGCGGCACCGACGTCCAGCCGAAGTTTGGCGCGGTGCGCACGATGCCGCGATCGTCTACGACACCGGGGGTGCCGACGCCGATGCCGAGCAGCGGGAGGGGGCTCATCGGCTGCAACTCGAGCGCGAGTTCGATCGCGAGTGATACGGCCGCGTCGCCGGTGGCGCCGGCGCGTTCTGCGTCGCGCTTCTCGAGCACGTTGCCGTTGAGGTCGAGCAGGGCCCCGCGAAAGCGCTCGTGGTTGCTCAGGTCGAGGCAGAGCACGGCATGCGCGTCGCGGGCAATGTCTACGAGGATGGCGGGCTTACCCGGTCGCTGCAACTCCTGTTGGCCGAGCTCGTGCAGGAGGCCCTGGCTGATGAGTTCGGCGACAAGCCCCGACACGGTGACCTTTGTGAGGCCAGTAGCGCGGGCGATATCGGCACGACTCGCGGGGCCGGTCGTGTAGAGCGTACGCATGATCAGTGCACGGTTGTGCTGCTTGGCGTCGCCGGGCGTGGCGCCCAGGCTGCTGCGCTGCATTGCGACATTCATGCGAGTTAGTAAAGCTTACGAACTAAATATTCGCAAGTCCGTTGTGCGGTTTCTTGCGCGGTCGTGGCCGAACCGTGACCTGCCGTGACGGCCAGTGCAGCAGGACACTATGCTGAGGCCATGCGTGTCATCATTGTGGAAACGGCGGCCGATGTCGCAAGGGTGGCGGCCGAGCGAATCGCCCAGGCCGTGCGGGAGCGGCGAGCGGCAGGGGCTGCTGCAGTGCTCGGCGTGGCGACGGGTTCTTCGCCGCTGGGCACCTACGCCGAGCTCGCCCGCATGGTGCAGGCTGGGCAGCTCGACATGTCGGGCGTAGGGGCCTTTGCGCTCGACGAGTATGTCGGTATCGCAAAGGATCACCCCGAGAGCTACCACGCGGTCATTCACCGCACAGTCACAGAACCGCTCAGTCTCAACCCGGCGCTCGTGCGCGTGCCAGACGGGCTTGCGGCAGACCTCGACTTGGCCTGCCGAGCATACGAGCGGGCGATCGTCGATGCCGGCGGCGTCGATCTGCAGTTGCTCGGCATCGGTGCGAACGGGCACATCGGATTCAACGAGCCCACGTCTTCGCTCGCCTCGCGTACGCGCCCCAAGACGCTCGCACCCCAGACCCGCGATGACAACGCCCGTTTCTTTGATTCGCCAGACGAGGTGCCGGTGCACTGCGTGACGCAGGGCATCGGCACGATCCTCGACGCGAAGCATCTGCTGCTCGTCGCGACGGGTGCCGCGAAGGCCGAGGCCGTGGCGGCGATGATCGAGGGGCCGCTCTCGAGCATGTGCCCTGCGAGCGCGTTGCAGCTGCACCCGCGGGCCGCGGTCGTGATCGATCGAGAGGCCGCGCAGCAGCTCACACTGACCGAGTACTACGAGCACATCGAGCGGCACCCGCTGTCGGGAGCGCGCGGGGCGTGAACATGCTGCTCACCGCGTCTCGGCTCGTCACCTCAGAGTCCGTGCACTCCCCGGGGTGGGTGCGCATCGCGGGTGACACGATTGTTGCGGTCGGGGCAGGCCCGGCACCGGCAGGTGAGGGGGATCGGCGAGACCTCGGTGAGGTGACCCTCGTGCCCGGCTTCGTCGATGCGCACGTGCACGGCGGTGGCGGCGCCTCGTACCCCGAAGTCCACTCAGTCGGGGCGCAGGCGGCGCTCACGGCGCGTGCCGCTCACCTCGCGCGCGGCACCACCACGACCATGGCGAGCCTCGTTGCCGCATCGCCGGCCGTGCTGAACGAGCAGGTGCTCGCGCTCGCGCCGCTCGTGGCTGACGGCACACTGTGCGGCATGCACCTCGAAGGGCCCTGGCTGAGCCCTGAGCGCAAGGGCGCCCACGATGAGGGGGCGCTGCGGGCGCCTGACGCCAACGAGATCGACGTGCTGCTCGCGGCAGCGCCTGGCGCGATTCGCATGGTCACGATCGCGCCCGAGCTGCCCGGAGCGCTCGCCGCGATCGAGCGCTTTGTCGACGCCGGGGTGGTCGTCGCCATCGGCCACACTGAGGCTGATTTCGAGCGGACCCGCAACGCGATCGATGCCGGCGCGACCGTCGCGACGCATCTCTTCAACGCGATGCCCCCGTTGTTGCACCGCGCACCCGGGCCCGTGCTGGCGCTGCTCGATGACAGGCGGGTCACCCTCGAGCTGGTCGCCGACGGCGTGCACCTGCACCCGGAGCTTGTGCGCTTCGTGGAGCAATCAGCCGGCACTGACCGCGTGATGCTCGTGACCGACGCCATGGCTGCGGCTGCCTGCGGTGACGGCGAGTATCGGCTCGGTGCACTTGCTGTCGAGGTGCATGAAGGAGTCGCGACGCTCGCTGGCACCGACACGATCGCGGGCAGCACGGCCACGATGGATGCCCTGTTTCGGGGCAGGGCCGCCGACTGCTCAGAAGCTTCACTCGTCGCCGCGGTGCGCATGACCTCGACCAACCCGGCGCGGGCGCTCGGCCTCGATGGCATCGGCGATATCGCGGTGGGTCGTCGCGCAGACTTCGTGGTGTTCGACGACGATCTGCGCCTCCGAGAGGTGATCCTCGCAGCAAAAACCGTCGAACCGGCCGCAAACGCGAGATAACTGCGATTCTTTAACCCAATTTGTCTCTATATCAAGATACTTTGCGTAAGTTCGCTAAACTTGCCGTAGAAGAATCCGGATATTTTGACTTGGAGAACTCAGCGCTGTGACTGACCCCGTAATTATTTACACGCACACCGACGAAGCCCCGGCTCTCGCGACCGCATCGCTCCTGCCGATCGTGGCGGCGTTCACGCGCGCGGGCAACACCACCATCAAGACCCGAGATATCTCGCTCGCCGCACGAATTCTGGCGGCATTTCCAGAAAAGTTGACCCCTGAGCAGCGGGTCGGCGACGCGCTCGCCGAGCTCGGAGCGCTCGCCATCGAGCCCGAGGCCAACATCATCAAGCTGCCGAACATCTCGGCATCGATTCCGCAGTTGAAAGATGCGATTGCCGAGCTGCAGAGCAAGGGCTTCAACATTCCCGATTACCCCGACGAGCCGAGCAGCGCAGAAGAGCACTACATTCTCTCGAGGTACGGCAAGATCAAGGGCTCTGCGGTGAACCCGGTGCTGCGCGAGGGCAACAGCGATCGCCGCGCGCCGCTGTCGGTGAAGAACTACGCCCGCAAGCACCCGCACGTGAACAAGCCGTTTGCCGAGGGCTCGAAGACTCGCGTCGCGACGATGGGTCACGACGACTTCTTCTCGAACGAGCAGTCGGTCGTTTTCGCTGACGAAGACACCCTGCAGATTCGCTTCGTGGCCGAAGATGGCGCCGAGACGGTGCTGAAGGACCACCTGACGGTGCTGAAAGGCGAGGTCGTCGACTCGACGTTCATGTCGGCGAAGGCGCTCGACGCGTTTCTTGCCGAGACCATTGAGCAGGCCAAGACCGAAGACGTGCTCTATTCGGTGCACCTCAAGGCAACGATGATGAAGGTCAGCGACCCGATTCTCTTCGGCCACGTGGTGAAGGCCTATTTTGCCGACGTCTTCGAGAAGCACGGCGACCAGCTCGCCGAGGCGGGCCTCACCCCGAACAACGGTCTCGGCTCGATTCTCGCCGGTCTCGACGAGGTGCCCGGTGGTCAGACGATCGCCGACGAGATCACCGCCGACCTCGCTCGCGGCCCGCGCCTCTCGTACGTCAACAGCGACAAGGGCATCACGAACCTGCACGTGCCGTCAGACGTGATCGTCGACGCATCGATGCCTGCGCTCATTCGCAACGGCGGCAAGCTCTGGGGCGTCGACGGCAGCGAAGACGACACTCTCGCGGTGATCCCCGACTCGTCGTATGCCAGCGTCTACCAGGCCGCCATTGAAGACACGATTGAGCACGGTCCGCTCGACCCCGCCACCATTGGCACTGTGCCGAACGTCGGCTTGATGGCGCAGGCGGCCGAAGAGTACGGCAGCCACGACAAGACGTTCGAGATCGCAGGCAAGGGCCGCGTCGAGGTTGTGAACAGCGCCGGCGAGGTGCTGATGTCGCACAACGTCGAAGCTGGCGACATCTGGCGCGCGACGCAGACCAAAGACATCGCGATTCGCGACTGGGTGAAGCTCGCGGTCACGCGCGCTCGCGCAACCGGCGCCCCCGCGGTCTTCTGGCTCGACGAGAATCGCGCTCACGACGCCGAGCTCATCGCGAAGGTGCGCCGGTACCTCGGCGATCACGACACCGAGGGTCTCACCATCGAGATCTTGAAGCCCGCCGACGCGACCCGCTATTCGCTCGATCGCATTCGCCAGGGCCTCGACACGATCTCGGTCACCGGAAACGTGCTGCGCGACTACCTGACCGACCTGTTCCCGATCCTCGAGGTCGGCACGAGCGCCAAGATGCTCTCGATCGTGCCGCTGCTCGCGGGCGGTGGGCTCTTCGAGACCGGCGCAGGCGGCTCGGCCCCGAAGCACGTGCAGCAGTTCGTCGAAGAGGATTACCTGCGCTGGGATTCGCTCGGCGAGTTCTTCGCGCTCGCGGCCTCGCTTGAGCACCACGCAGACCGCACCGGCAACGAGAAGGCTCGCGTGCTCGCCGAGACTCTCGACCGCGCCACCGGCACCTTCCTCGAAGAGGATCGCTCGCCCGGCCGCAAGCTCGGCACCATCGACAACCGCGGCAGCCACTTCTACCTCGCTCAGTACTGGGCGCAGGAGCTGGCCGCGCAGAGCGCTGATGCCGAACTCGCTGCGGTGTTCGCGCCGATCGCCGAGCAGCTCACCTCGAACGAGGCGAAGATCGTCGAGGAGCTGATCGCAGTGCAGGGTAAGCCTGTCGAGATCGGCGGCTACTACCTGCCCGACGCTGAGCTGGTCTCGCAGGCGATGCGCCCTTCGGCCACTTTGAACGGGGTCATCGACTCGATCGGCTAGTCCGAGCTCAGCCGCCCTGAGTTGCATGCGAAAAGTGCGCTGCGTGCGAGAGAAATGCGAAAATTCTCGCACGCAGCGCATTTTTCGTACGCAGTGCGGGCCTCGCGGGCTGACAGCCGAGACAGGCCGAGGGCAGCCCCGAACGCTGGCCCAATTGATGGCCAGCCTCTTGTGCGGCTACTCGCCGAGCAGCTCGCGCACGCGCGGCATCACCGCTGAGCCGAAGAGCTCGATGCTCGACATCAGCTGCTCGTGCGGCATCGTGCCATTCGAGTACTTGAGGTCGAAACGGTCGGCCCCGAGGGTGCGCACCGTCGATGCGATCTTCTGCGCAACGGTCTCGGGCGATCCCACGTAGAGAGACCCGCTGTCAGCCTCGTGCTCGAACTCGCTGCGAGTGGTCTCTGGCCAGCCGCGCTCGCGGCCAATGCGGTTGCGGTTCGCGGCGAAGTGCTGCCAGAGCTCTTCACGCGCCTGCTCGTCGGTCTCTGCGACGTGGCCGGGGGAGTGCACGCCGAGCGGCATCTGCTCGGCACCGAGTTGCTGCTGTGCCTCGCGGTACAGGTTTGCGAACGGCAGAAAGCGCGCGGGATCGCCGCCGATGATTGCGAGCATCATCGGAATGCCGACCTGCACCGAGCGCACCACCGACTGCGGGCTGCCGCCGACGCCGATCCACGCGGGCAGACCGCCCTCGTGCTCGGTCTTCGGATAGACCTCTTGGTCGACGAGGGTGCTGCGGTGCTTGCCCGACCAGTTCACCGCGCCTTCGCCGCGCAGCTTGGCGAAGAGGTCGAGCTTCTCGCTGAACAGGGTGTCGTAGTCGCTGAGCTGGTACCCGAAGAGCGGGAACGACTCGGTGAACGATCCTCGTCCGAGGATCACCTCGGCGCGACCCCCGCTGACTCCGTCGAGGGTGGCGAAACGTTCGTACACTCGCACCGGGTCGTCGCTCGAAAGCACGGTGACACCCGTGCCGAGCAGAATCCGCTCGGTTCGGCCGGCGATCGCGGCGAGCACGATTTCGGGGCTCGAGATCGCGAAGTCGTCGCGGTGGTGTTCACCGAGGGTGATGGCGTCGACACCGAGGCTGTCGGCGAGCACCGCCTGTTCGACGGTGTTGCGCAGCACCTGCGCAGCGTGCAATGGGGTGCCGTCGCTGTCGACGGTGATGTCGCCGAATGAGTCGAGGCCGAGAGTCACATGTGTCATGTCCGGTTCAACACCGTTCTAGTGCCCGGTATTCCAGTGCCTTCAGCGTAACCGTTGAAGTCGCACCTTAGCCGGCGTTGCACTCTTCGGATTGCTCATTGATGACCCAGCCGTCGGCCTCAGCTTCAAGCACGATGGTGCCGCACTTGCTTGATCCCACGTAGGTCGCGAAGAGCGTTGCCGAACTCGCCGTTTCAGACACGAGTCGCACGTCGACCTCGGCGCTCGCGCCGGTCGCGGCGTACATCGCCGCGGTTTGTGCGATCATGTCTTCGCACGAAGCGAAGCTTACGCCGAGCGACGCCGCGAACTCGGCATCCATTTTGGCGACGAGGTCATCGGTCATCAGTGAGCATGCGAGAGGAGCATCGGGGAGGCGGGACGCCGCAAGCCAGCGCTCAAACGTCTCGACCGGCCCGAGCGACGCCGCGACCTTCTCGGGCGCATCAGTAGAGGCCTTTTCAGTGGGCTGCGCAGGCTCCTGCCGGTCGGCTGCCTGGCTACCACTGCAGGCGCTCAGCACGATTGCCACAAGCGCTGAAGTGGTAAGAAGGGGCAAGGAGATTCGCAGTCGCATGGGTTCCGTTCTGAGGCTGGCTTCGACTTTCACCCTAATCGATTAGTGCCAACGAGAGTTGCGTTCGCGCCCGCCGCCGCAATCAGGCAGTCTGGTTTGCGCTGGCGAAGAACCCGAGCACTGCGGCGATCAACCCCAGTACCGTCGCAACGACCCAGTTCGCTCCGAGCGAGAGCATCGCGCCCACCGCGCCAGCAATGAGCAGCAGCTCGATGAGGGCCTGGCCGAAACGATCGGTGCGCAAGACCGGCTTCGGCGACAGGAACAGCGCCCAGATCACCACGGTGAGCACGAGTGCTCCGGCACCGGCGAGCAGGCCGGGGAAGGGGAGCGGCCAGGCGTTCAAAGCCCAGAACGTGATGATGAGCACCGTGCCGAGGTGGCAGATTGCGCGCAGCAGCTGAATCACGAGAGCGGAGCGCGACGGGGCAACGGGAAGGGTCTCATTCACGCCATCAGTCTACCGAGCCTCGACTGGCGGGTTGATGGGAGGTGGGCCGGGGCGCAAGGTGCGGCGGGTGCGCCCCGCACGCGCGCTGGCTAGACTGAGGGAATACAGCGAGAGCGAAACGAGGAGGTGCGGCGGTGACCGAGGCTGCAGTCATGGACTGGATCGGCCGTCTGCTCGACGGTTCGCTCGTCGAGGGCAGCGTCTTTCTGATCATCGGCCTCATCGGCGCGCTGCTGCTCATCGTCTCGATCGTGCTCGACGGTATCTTCGAGGTCTTCGACTTCGGTGACGGCCCGCTGAGCCTCACGACGATCGCCGCGTTCACCGCGATCTTCGGCTTCACCTCGTTCGCTATGGTCGGAGCGGGTGCGAGCGCAACGGTTGCCGGTCTGGTCGGCGCGGTCGCGGGTGTCGCCGGGGGCCTGGTTGCCTGGTGGCTCAGCCGCCTGATCCGCAGCGCCGAATCGAACACGTCCGTGAGCTCAGATGATCTCATCGGCGATGAGGCGAGTGTGGTGCTCGCCATACCCGCGGGCGGGCTCGGCGAGGTCGCCCTCGTTCGCCACGGCGAGCGGGTGTCGCTGTCGGCAACCGCCGAGACCGCGATCCCGCGCGGATCCCGCGTGCGAATTACCCAGACCCTCACCGCAACTTCTGTGATGGTGGCACCGCTCGAAGCGGCCACCCCGCAGCCCTGACCCCCCGATCGAACTCAACGGAAGACATTCAATGGTTCTGTTCACATCTGCAACTATCGGCATTTTTGGTGCATTGATCGCCCTGGTGCTCGTCGCACTCATTATTATCAAGCGGTACCGGATCGCCAAGCCTGACGAGGCGATCATCGTCACGGGCGGCAAGGGCAAAGAAACGGTCGATCCCACTACCGGCCACAAGACGCGAGACCTGTCTGGGCAGAAGGTGGTGACCGGCGGCGGCGTCTTCGTGCTGCCGTTCGTGCAGAAGTCGTTCACGATCTCGCTGCGCTCGCGCCGACTCTCGATCACGACCGAGGCGCAGACCACCGACGGCATCACGATGCAGGCCCAGGCCGTCGCGGTCGTGAAAGTTGGTGGCACGCAAGAGATGATTCGTGCGGCAGCCCAGCGCTTTCTCTCGAACTCAGACGAGATCGATGAGTCGACCCAAGAGGTGCTTTCGGGTTCGCTGCGTTCGATCATCGGCGGCCTGACGGTTCTGCAGATCATTCGAGATCGCGCGGTTGTTGCTCAGAGCGTGCTCGAGGCAGCTGAAGAGGCGCTGACGAAGCAGGGCCTCGTTGTCGACACCCTGCAGATTCAAGAGATTCGCGACGCGGCTGACTACATCGCGAACATCGGTCGTCCCGAGGCGGCAAAGGTTCGCCAGACGGCAGAGGTCGCCGAAACCAACGCCTACCAGGCGTCGCAGGAGGCGAAGATCGCAGCCGAGAAGGTGCTGCTCGATCGCAACCGAGAACTGAAGCTGCGTCAGGCCGAGATTCAGGCCGAGACCGACAAAGCGAGCGCGCAGGCCGCAGCCGCTGACCCGCTCGAGCAGGCGATCCAGCAGCAGTCGATCGTGCAGCAGCAAGAGATCACCGCACAGCGCCAGGTTGCGCTGAAGAAAGAGCAGCTGAACGCCGAGGTGCGCGCGGTTGCGGAGGCCGAGGCCTACCGGGTCGAAGCCCTCGCAAAGGCAAACGCTGCCGCATCGGTTGCAGCAGCCGAGGCCGAGGCTCGCGCCGTTGAGGCCAAGGGTCTCGCAGAGGCCCGGGCGCTCGAGGCGAAGGGTCTCGCAGAAGCGCAGGCCATCGACGCCCGTGCGCGCGCACTCGAGGCTCAGGCCGAGTCGGTACTCGCGCAAGAGCTCATTCACCTGCTGCCCGCGATCGCTCGCGAGTACGCGCAGGCGATCGGCGCGATCGAGACCATGACGGTGGTCTCGACCGACGGCACCTCGAAGGTCGCAGGCGAGGCCATGGGCAACCTCAAGGGTCTGCTCGATATGGCGCGCGACACTGTCGGCATCGATCTTGCGGGCATGCTCAACGGTGCGGTCGCCGGCGGTGCTGCGGGTGCCGCGGCCGGGCGCGCATCGAGCAAGGCGAGCTCGGAGTCGTCGGAGCGTGCACGGCAGACTGCTTCGCACGCGCTCGGCGTCGCCGACAGCGCGATCGCGACCGCGAGCGATGCCGTCGAGACCGCAGAGTCGGTTCTCGGCTCGCACGCAGGTGGAGCGAGTGCAGCCTCGACCGACCCCGCGCAGGGCGCAGGGGCCTGAGACCGCGCCGCGCCTCAGGCCTGACCACAGCTTGAGGCGGCACAATAGATCACGTGAACGGGCAGTCTGAGGCAGTAATAGAGGTCGAACGACCTATTCTCAGCATGCGCCGGCAGGGCCGAATTCTCGCCCTGCCGGTGCTGCTGCTCATCGTGCTCGCTGCTGCCGCCGGCTACTTCGTGGGCGCGCTGCCTGAAACCTGGATGAACTGGGCCGCTGGCCTCGGCGCGCTCGCCGTCGCGCTGCTGCTCGGCGTCGGCCCGATCCTTGGC
Source organism: Leucobacter sp. UBA1945 (assembly GCA_002336855.1). GTDB lineage: Bacteria > Actinomycetota > Actinomycetes > Actinomycetales > Microbacteriaceae > Leucobacter. The sequence continues at coordinate 28,627 of DDEV01000086.1, forward strand.
TGGCTCACCAATCGGGTCACGATTACGAGCCGCCGTGTGATCGTGCGGCGCGGCTTTTTCGTGCACCGACGCAGCGAGATCCCTCTCAGCCGGGTGCGCGAGGTGCGTTCGAGGCGCGGGATCGGGCAGCGCATGTTCGGCGCGGGAGACATCGAATTGCTTGTGGGCCCAGACGCGCCGACCCTGCTGCGCGACGTGCCGACCCCCGGCGCGATCGTCGACGCACTGCAAGAGCTGATCGAGCAAGACTACCTGCGTGAGGGTCGCGCGCAGCAGTCGGCATGGGCGACGCAGGGGCAGGCCCAGGCGCAGTGGCAGACGCCCGCGCCGCACGGCGGTTTTGCCCCGGGCGCGCCCTCGCAGGGGCCGTCGGGGCAGGGGGCTGCGGGATCCTCGCCGTACGGCGATACTACGGTGCTGCCGTAACTCGCGGTTTGCCCGAAGCCGCTATTTCGTGCGCGCGTAGAGCGTGTCGATGAGCTTGCCGGCGAGCCCAACCAACTTCGCGATCTCGTTCTCGTCGCGGTCGACCCAGCGGCACTCGGGGTCTCCGACCGGCACAAAGTTCTCGTGCCGCTCCCACACCATAAGCGTGCGCTCGGCGCCCAGCACGTACTGCTGCCACCAGATCTGCCGCATGTAATTACGTGGGATCGTGCGCCACGTCTTGTTGGTCGTCTTGATTTCGGCGAGCTCGAGCGTGCCCGCCTCGCGCAGCACGAGGCCGTCGGGCGTCGCGAGGTGCCGCATATCGGTCTCGGCGTGAAACAGCGCCCGGCTCGGCTCGATGCCGTGCTCGCGCAGCACCCAGGCCGCGATGACCGGCTCGCGCTCGGTACCGTGGCGGGTGAAGGCGTTGCCGGTGAAGCTCGATCCGTGCAGCTTCTCCCACGCTGCGGCGTCGATTGAGCGCGGGGTCGAGAGCTTGGCGACGTCGGTTGCCGTGATGCCGCGGGATCGCGCGCGCATCCACTCGCCCCGGTCGCTCCCGTCGGTGACGACTCGGCGTAGGTGGCTTGGCAGTGCGGCATTCATCGTCTTCTATTCTGTCATCGACATAATTGAGTCATGGTGAGTGAGCAGCCCGTGGCGGGTATTGATCGATCGTTGCGGGTGCTCGTCGTCGATGACGAGCCTTCGATTTCGCAGCTGCTCTCGATGGCGCTGCGCTACGACGGCTGGCAAGTCGAGGTTGCGGCGAACGGTGCCGAGGCGGTCTCGCGTGCCACTGAGTTCGAGCCTGACGTCATGGTGCTCGACATCATGCTGCCCGACTTCGATGGAATGCAGGTGCTCTCGAGGCTGCGCAGCGGGGGAGACCTGCTGCCGGTTCTGTTCTTGACGGCGCTCGGCTCTGTCGACGATCGGGTCAAGGGGCTGACGGCCGGTGGCGACGACTACATGGTGAAGCCGTTCAGCATCGAAGAGCTGATCGCCAGGCTGCGCGCGCTCGTGCGGCGCTCGCGGCTGCAACTCGATCGCGCGCCCGACCCTGTGCTGCGGGTGGGCGACCTGACGCTGAACGAAGACAGCTACGAGGTGGCGCGAGGCGGTGAGGCGATCGAGCTCACCTCGACCGAGTTCGAGCTGCTGCGCTTCTTCATGCGCAATCAGCGACGCGTGCTCTCGAAGATGCAGATTCTCGACCGCGTGTGGAGCTACGACTACAGCGGCAAGCAGACAGTGGTCGAGCTGTACGTGTCGTACCTGCGCAAGAAGATCGACGCGGGGCGTGAGCCGATGCTGCACACGGTGCGCGGCGCGGGGTACGTGCTGAAGCCGGTCGAGTAGCGCGATCCTCCTCGCCTGCGCAAGCAGGTGGGCATTAGATGTTGCCTTAGGGCCGTTCAGGCAACATCTAGTGTCAACTTGTTTCTGTGCTCGGCGCTGCTCGTTGCTCCATGGAGATGCGAGACTCGCGGAGCCGTGCTAAGCTATCCCCTGGCCCAAGACCGCCGGTGGGGTTCGCAAGAACCGCATAACATTCGTGAAAGCGAAGGCCTGCGCAGGTACGACTCAAAGAAAAGAGAGCAATCTCTTTGAAACTGAAGCTCCGTGCGTGCGCGCCGGAGCTTTTTTGTTTGTCAGGCGACTGGGGTTCCCGCGCGGCGACCGTCGCGCGGGTGAGACAAGCTAGAGGAGCGCCATGGCTACGAAGGATGCTACGGTTGCCGACCTTCAGAAGAACTTTGAAGAGTCGACCGCCGTTCTGCTGACCGAGTACCGCGGTCTCACCGTTGCTGAACTGCGCGAGCTGCGCAACAGCATTCGTGAGCACGCGACCTACGCCGTGGCGAAGAACACGCTGACCAAGATTGCCGCGAACAACGCCGGCATCACCGCATTCGATGACGAGCTCGCCGGTCCTTCGGCTCTCGCCTTCGTGCACGGTGATCCCGTTGCTGTGGCAAAGGGTCTGCGCGACTTCGCCAAGGCACATCCTCTGTTGGTGGTGAAGGCTGGCTACTTCGATGGCAAGCCGCTTACCGCCGCTGAGGTTGGCAAGCTCGCCGATCTTGAGAGCCGCGAGGTGCTGCTGGCTAAGGCCGCAGGCGCCATGAAGGCATCGCTGTTCGGTGCCGCGCAGCTCTTCAACGCACTGCCCGCAAGCGCTGCACGCGCCTTCGGTCAGCTGCAGGAGAAGCAGAGCGCATAAAGAATCCCTCGCCGTCGCAAGACGGCAGGTTTCGCAACACAAGACCCGCCTCTCACGCGCTGCGTGAGGGTAAACATCAAGGAGAAAACAATGGCTAAGCTTTCGACTGAAGAGCTGCTCGAGCAGTTCAAGGAGCTCACCCTCATCGAGCTCTCGGAGTTCGTCAAGGCATTCGAGGAGACCTTCGAGGTCTCGGCTGCTGCCCCCGTTGCTGTTGCTGCTGCACCGGCTGCTGGCGCTGCTGAAGAGGTCGAAGAGAAGGACGAGTTCGACGTCGTTCTCGAGTCGGCCGGCGACAAGAAGATCCAGGTCATCAAGGTTGTGCGCGAGCTGACCGGCCTGGGCCTGGGCGAGGCTAAGGCTCTCGTCGAGGAGGCACCGAAGGTTGTTCTCGAGGCTGCCAAGAAGGACGCCGCTGAGGATGCCAAGGCAAAGCTCGAAGAGGCAGGCGCTGGCGTCAAGCTCGCGTAAGTTTCTTTTCGAAGAGGATCAGGGCCGGGTGCGTTGCACCCGGCCCTTGTTCTATGTTCGGGTGCCCTATGCCTCCGTGCCGCGAAGAAGGGGTAGGTGGGGGATACGATTTGCGCAAAAAAGATGCAGATTGCCCCAGGCGGCCCGAATTTTATTGCTCACGTGGCTGGATGTGCCTATGGTTGGTGGAGTTTCGCTGTGAAGAATGTGCTTCACGGCGATTTCACTACATGGGGGAAGTGCAATGAAATTGCGGAGGATCATGGCGGCTGCGACCGCCTCAGCCCTGGCCGTTGGCGGCCTCATGCTCGGGGGCTCGGCCGCGATTGCTGCGCCGAGTGGTGTCGAGTGGGTGCCAGTAGGAACCATCGCTCTGACCGACGCTTCTACGGAAGGCACCCTATACAACCAGTGGCACTTCGACCCCGATCACTCGGCTGGTGCGTCGCAGGCGCCGAACGGCCTGCTCGTATCGGGCAGCGGCGACGCGCTTGTGATGCTGGGTAACGGCAACGACGTTGCAAAGACTAACCCGGCTTCACAGCCCGATAGCACTTCGCTTATCGACCTTGCGAACAGTCTCTGGGTCGTGTCTTCTGACGACTCGAAGGTTTCGTACCAGATCCCTGTCTTCTACAACTACACCACAGGCTGGAAGTACACGACGCTGCGCCACAACGCGGCAGATCCGAGCGATGTCTGGACGACCTCGGGCGCTATTAGCGGCACCTACGCCGCAAACGCTTCGGCTCCGCTGAGCGACCTGATTGCCGCGTTGAACCTCGCCCAGAACGACGCCCGAGCCATCGGCGCAGGTTTCATTGTGCAAAACCCTGGAGCTGACGTGCTCGTATCTTCGTTCACTTCGCTTCGCGCAGAGGGCTACGTCACGACGAAGTTCTACGAGCCCGGCCCCGTCGATCTGGTGAGCACCAGCGCCCTCGGCGAGTTCGTACACTCGGACGACATCAATGCAGACGAGACCACCTACCCCGGTTGGCACCAGGGTTCGAGCGGCGCGAACCTCGGCACCTACACCTCGGTCGAGAGCGGCGCGACGGTGAGCGGCCTGCAGGTGACGGGCAAGTCGCAGATTCTCAACGGCTTCGCCCCCGAGAACTTCCTTGACAACAACCTGCTCCAGGTTCTCTTCGCTGGTGTCTCGGTGAACGGTGTGCCGGCAGGCGACGCGGTTGGATACACCTTCCAGGTTCCGATCTTCTTCTACGCTGATGGCGTGATCGGCCAGCAGTTCACTACGCTCCGTGCGGCTGTGCCCCAGGACGGCGTCATTACCCCTGAGCTTGAGTGGACGGCGTCGCGAGCAATCGGCCCGATCCCCGCTGGCACGGTCGGTACTCTGTGGGAACTGCTTGACGGTGCGAGCAGCTATCAGGTGCTTGGTTACGGCGCCTACATTGAGTCCGGTAGCGTGCTGCTGCAGAGCATCACCTTCAACGGCCTCACCACGAGCTTCGTGAAGCAGCCTGCACCTGCGCCGGCCCCCGCGCCGAAGCCCGGGGGGCCGCAGCCAATCGCGAACACCGGTGCAGGCGACGCCACACCGATGATCGGCATGGCAGCACTGGCGCTGCTCGCGCTCGGTGGGGTCACCCTCGCGGTTCGCTGC
>DDEV01000112.1 GCA_002336855.1 Leucobacter sp. UBA1945
CGACACCGACGAACATCTCGACGAAATCTGAGCCAGAGATCGAGTAGAACGGCACCCCGGCCTCGCCTGCGACTGCACGCGCAAGCAGGGTCTTGCCCGTGCCGGGAGGGCCGTAGAGCAGCACGCCGCGCGGAATGCGCGCGCCGACTGCCTGAAAGCGCGAGGCATCGGTGAGGAAGTCCTTGATCTCGTGCAACTCTTCGACAGCCTCGTCTGAGCCAGCGACGTCTGCGAAGGTCACCTGCGGGGTCTCCTTTGAAGCGAGCTTCGCACGAGACTTGCCGAACTGCATGACCTTGTTGCCGCCGCCCTGCATCGACGACAGAATCCACCAGAAGAACAGACCGATCAAGAGCAGCGGCAGAATGAAGCTCATGAGCGACCAGAATGCGTTCGGCTGCGGCACCTGGTCGGTGTATCCGTCTTTCGGCTTCGCATCGGTGACCGCGGCGACGACGTCGCCACCGCGCTGCATCACGTAGTAGAAGTAGACGTCGGTTGCGCCGGTCTTCTTGTCTGCCTTCTCGAGCGTCAGGTTGACGCGCTGATCGCCGTCGACGATCTCGGCCTTCTTGACGTCGCCGTTCGCGAGCATCTCGAGGCCCTGCTCGGTGGTCACCTCGCGCACTCCCGCACCCGAGAGCAGCGACCACCCCAGCAGCACGATGATCGGTGCGAGGATCAGGTAAACCAGCGGACCCTTGAAGATCTTCTTCAGGCGGGAGCCACCGGGTGCAGTCTCAGCCAATGCGAGGCCTTTCTCTTTGAACTGCAATAAGCGTAGCCGCCGCCGCCGACAAACCTTCTGAAGATTCGCCCAGCGCGGACAAAGGCGCTCAGAACAACGCGACGGGGCGCGTCGCCTGAAACGCCCTAGTCTGAGTACACGTGCGGCGCAAGCACCGCCACGTCGCGCAGGTTGCGGTAGTTCTCTGCGTAGTCGAGCCCGTAGCCGACCACGAATTCGACCGGAATATCGAAGCCGACGTATGCCACGTCGACCTCGACTTTCAGTGCCTCGGGCTTGCGCAGCATGGTGCAGATGCGCACCGAGCGCGCACCCCGGCTCTCGAGGTTTTCTTTCAACCACGAGAGGGTGAGCCCGGAGTCGATGATGTCTTCGACGATCAGCACATCGCGATCGGTGATGTCTGAGTCAAGATCCTTGAGAATCCTCACGACGCCACTCGACTTCGTGCCGGCGCCATACGAAGAAACGGCCATCCAGTCCATCTGCGCGTGAAACCGCAGCTCGCGAGCGAGATCGGCCATCACCATGACGGCGCCCTTCAGCACACCGACGAGCAGCGGCGGGTTCGAGGTGCCGTAATCGGCCTCGATCTGCCTCGCCATCTCGGCAAGCCGTGCCTGCAGCTCGGCTTCGGTGTGCAGCACGGTGGTGAGCTCGTCACCCAGTTCTCTCGCGTCCATGCATCAACTTTATCGCGCCGAAGAGGATCGCCAGGCCGACTGTAGCCTCCCTCTAGCGCGGGCGGATCACCAGATTGCCCGCTTCGCGCATCACCACAATGCGTGGCGCATGGATCGGCCCCTGCCCCTTCCACGCGGTGACGAGCGAAGCAATCGCGAGCGTGTGTTCGCGGGTCAGCTGAGCGCCGAAGGTTCGCTCGGAAACGAGGCGAATCACCCTACCGCGCAGAGCAGCTGGCAGCGCCCGAAGGGCTTCGGCCGGCAGCAGGACCTGGCGATCCTTGCCCCCCGAAATCTCGCTCGCTACCAGCGCGTCGACCTCGTCGCCGCCTCGACGGTAGTGAGCGATCGCGTCGAGGTGCGCCTCGGCGAGCGCGTCGAGCGCATCGGCGTCTTCGCGAGCAAGATCGGCGCTGCGGGCAAGCGCCGCGGCGAAGCCAGAGCCGAGTTCGCGCTCGAGCAGCGGCAGCGCCGTGGTGCGCACGCGCACGCGCGCATACGTGGGATCAGCATTGTGCGGGTCGTGCCACGGTTCGAGGGCGAGCTCAGCGCACGACGCCTCGGTCACCGCGCGGGTCACCTCGAACTGCTCGGCCAGCAGCGGGCGGGCGATGTGCACTCCGGGCGCAGTCTCACGCCTCGGCGGGATGCCCGCGATGCTGCGCGTGCCCGAACCCCTGGCGAGCGCCAGTAGCACCTGCTCTGCCTGGTCGTCACGGGTGTGCGCGGTGAGTACCAGCCTGGCGCCGGCCTCGCGGGCCACTGACGCGAGCGCCTCGTATCTTGCTGCCCGCGCGGCTGCTTCTGGGCCGTCGCTGTCGCCGACGAGAACCCGACGCACGACCACCGGGGCAAGGCCGAGCCCACGCGCCTGCGCGGCGGCTCGAGATGCAACCTCGCCCGAGCCCTTCTGCAGGCCGTGGTCGATCACCACTGCGCCGGCGCACACCCCCACGCCGACGGCCTCGGCAGCGACGGCGGCGGCGAGCGCAAGCGAGTCTGCACCCCCCGAGAGGGCGACGAGCACGAGCGGCTGGTGATCCTCGCCCCTGACGCCGATGGTGCTTGCATCGGTCGCGGACGAAACCAGCTCCCTAAGCACCGGGCGCACCGCTGAACGAACGCGCATGCTCGCCGGGGTGCGAGGTTTCGGAGCCATGGCTCAACGGTACAGGTCGAGCTGCCCGAGTTCGCGTACCCTTAGATGCGTACACAGGTACGTCGCGCTCGTTCGGGCGCGCAAGAGCGACACAACACGCAGAAGGAGCGCGCATGACCGCCGCATTCGACGCCGTCATTGAGATTCCCAAGGGCAGCCGCAACAAGTACGAGGTCGACCACGAGACTGGTCGTGTCTACCTCGACCGCGTGCTCTACACGGGCTTCGTCTACCCCACCGACTACGGCTTCTTCGAAGAGACCCTCGGCGAAGACGGCGATCCGCTCGACGTGCTCGTGCTGCTCGACTACCCGGTGTTCCCGGGCGTTGGCGTCAAGGTGCGCCCCGTCGGCGTGCTCAAGATGAGCGACGAGGCCGGCGGCGACGACAAGGTCATCGCGGTGCAGCACAAGGATCCGCGCTGGTCGCACATTCAGGATGTCGCTGACATTCCCGAGTACACCCGCAAGGAGATCGAGCACTTCTTCGAGCACTACAAGGATCTCGAGCCCGGCAAGTGGGTCAAGGTCGACGCGTGGGGCTCGGCTGCAGACGCAGAGCAGCTGATCATTGAGGCCCAGGAGCGCCTCGCCGCGCAAGGCCACTAGGTTGTAGCGCTTCACGCGCACTCTCACGCTGACAGCCAGTAGCTGTCGCTCCGAGCAATCGGACGCGATCGCTACTGGCTGTTTGCGTAGCACTTACGGCATCCGGGCAATACCGATCGCCTCAGCTGTCTAGAATGAAGGCAAATGCACCTACGCTCCCTGCTTCCCTCTCGAGAGGACTACCGCGGGCTGCGAAGAAGCTGGCGGGCCGATCTGCTCGCGGGTGCGACCGTCGGCATCGTCGCGCTGCCGCTGGCACTCGCCTTTGGCGTGAGCTCCGGCGTAGGTGCAGAGGCGGGCCTCGTGACCGCCATCATCGCTGGCCTCGTCGCCGCGATCTTTGGCGGGTCGAACGTGCAGGTCTCCGGCCCGACGGGCGCAATGGTTGTCGTGCTGGTGCCGATCGTCGCGCAGCACGGTCCAGGCGCGGTATCGACCGTCGCGCTCATGGCCGGCGTGATGGTGCTGCTCGCGGGAGCGCTTCGACTTGGCAGAGCGCTCAGCTACCTGCCGTGGCCGGTCATCGAGGGTTTCACTGCCGGAATCGGCATCATCATCTTTCTGCAGCAGTTGCCCTCTGCGCTCGGGGTGCAACTCAAAGGGCACTCGACGAACGCGCTGCTTGCAACATGGCAGGTGCTCGACGAGGCAACCTGGCCGCAGGCGCTGCTCCCCCTCGGGGGCGTCGCAATCGTGGCCGCGATCATGATCGCCTTCGGGCGATGGCTCCCGGCGCTGCCGGGGTCGTTCATCGCGATCCTCGTGGTCGCGGTGGCGAGCTGGGCGATGCAACTACCGCTTGCCACTATCGGCGAGCTTCCGAACTCACTCCCTGCCCCATCGCTGCCGTCGCTTGATCCCGCGCTGCTCGCATCGCTCGCGGCTCCTGCTGCCGCCGTCGCCGCACTCGCTGCGATTGAATCGCTACTCTCGGCCCGCGTCGCGGCGTCGCTCAGCAACACCGGGTCGCTGAACGCCGATCGCGAGCTTTTCGGCCAGGGCCTCGCCTCGGTCGCAGCTGGCCTCTTCGGCGGAATCCCGGCCACCGGCGCCATCGCCCGCACCGCGGTGAACGTGCGCAGCGGGGCGAAGACCCGCGTGGCCTCGGTGACGCATGCGCTACTGCTGCTGCTCATCGTGCTCGTCGCAGCCGGCATCGTGTCTCACATCCCACTCGCCGCTCTCGCGGGAGTGCTCATGGTGACCGCGGCGCGTATGGTCTCGGTGGCGACGTTCCGGCGCGTCGCGCGCTCCGGCCGGTCGAGCGCCGCGGTGTTTCTGGTCACGGCCCTCGTCACGGTTGTCTTCGACCTCGTGATCGCGGTGGGGATCGGCGTCGCTGTCGCCGCATTCTTCGCTCTGCGCACGCTCAGCCGAGCCAGCGGGGCGCAGCGTGAGACGTTGCCCGGCAAACAGCTTCCAGGTGACGAGAGGATCGCGCTCTTCCGCATCGACGGCTCGCTGTTCTTCGGCGCCGCAGAGCCTCTGCTCGATGAGATCGCAACCCAGGATGATGTCGAGGTGGTCATCCTACGTCTTTCGCAGGTGCAGATCCTCGACGCCACCGGAGCGAATGCGCTTGGTGAGCTCATTCACGCGCTTGAGCGGCGCGGGGTGACTGTGCTCATCAAGGGGGTACGTCTCGAGCATCGCGAATTGCTCGAACGTTTAGGAGTGATCGCCTCACTGCGGCACCCGAACCATCTCTTCGCTGATCTCGACCCGGCGATCGAGCATGCCCGGGATCACGTGCGGCGACTCGCAGAGGCTGCTGGCGCGAACTGACCGCCCGTCCGATTACGGCGCATGACGCCGAGGCGGCACTCAGGCACAGCCCAGGTGCAGAATGAATCGTATGAGCAACGATGACGACTGTTACCTGGCAGCGGTAGGCGCGGGCGCCGACCCCTCGGGAGTGCCCTGGGCCGAGCTCGATCCCGCGGTGCTCTACACGAAGCGCAGCAGCATCAAGTGGGCGCGCTACTCGGCAGATGTGCTGCCGATGTTCGTGGCCGAGATGGATTTCGCGGTCGCACCCATCATTCGAGGCGCACTGCAGCGCGCGGTTGAGGCAAGCGACATCGGCTACGTCGAGACCCCTGCGCCCTACGCCGAGGCGTTTGCAGATTTTGTCGAGGATCGCTGGGCCTGGCGGCTGCCCCGCGAGTATGTGCGGCTCACCACCGACGTGGCGACCGGCGTGGTCGAGGCGCTGCGTCTCGCACCCAAGGGGCAGCAGGGCCGGCTCGTGCTCTCCACCCCATGCTACCCCGGCTTCTTCGAAATGCTGCAGGAGCTGCCGTTCGAGGTCGTCGAGGTGCCGCTGCTCGACGATGACACCACGGCGCTCAACCTCGAAGCAATCGCACGCGAGTTCGAGACTGGCGCGACCGCATTCCTGCTCTGCAACCCGCACAACCCGCACGGCACACCCTTCGATGCCAATGAGCTCAGCGCACTCGCACGGCTTGCCGCAGAGTATGACGTGTTCGTGGTGAGCGACGAGATTCACGCCCCACTCACTCACCACGGCGCGACGTTCACGCCGTTCGCGCCGCTCGCCGCTGATGCTGGCGCGCTCTCGGTCACGGTAACCTCGGCCAGCAAGGGGTGGAACCTCGCGGGGGCCAAGTGCGCCGCAATCGTCGCGGCAGACGACCGCGCACACAGCCTGCTCGATCACCTACCGCCAGAGGTACTCACCCGCACGAGCATCCTGGGCGTGCACGCAGGAATCGCTGCGTTCACCGAGGCCCGCGACTGGCTCGACCTGGCGATCACGCAGATCCAGGCGAACCAGCGCCTCTTCAAAGCGCTCCTGCGCGAGCATGTGCCTGCGGTCAAGTACACGCCGGGCAGTGCGGGCTACCTTGCGTGGCTCGACCTGCGAGGCGCGGGCCTCGGCGCAGAGCCCGCCGAGCGCCTTCTCGCCGAAGCTCGCATCGGTTTGAACGACGGCCGGCATTTCGGCCTGGGCGGCGAAGGATTCGCACGCCTGAACCTCGCATGCGCGCCAGACACGATCGTGCAGGGGATCGAGCGCATCGCGTCACTGGTCTCGCCGGCAACACAGGCGTCTTTGACCAATATCGGAGGCCAGAAATGAGCGCTCACGCAGCACCCGACCACGACGCAGCTCAGCCGATCTACGACTGGCAGGGCTTCGGCTTCGAGACCCGACAGGTGCACGCAGGCGAGTACCCAGACAAAAACCACGGTCTGCGCGTGCCCCCCATTGCGCTCTCGGCCGGCTACCTGTTCGACGACTTCGACGATCAGGTGAACCGCTTCAACGGCAGCATTCACTGGCGGGCCGAGAACGACGGCCCACGCGGCGAGGGCGAAGCCTTCTCCCCAAGTGAACATCGGGGCAGTGGCCCCGGAGCGGTTCACGGACAAGACCGTGTCTTGTCCCCCAGTGAACACGCTCCTATTTACTCCCGCCAGGGAAACCCCTCAAACTGGGTCGCCGAAGAGCGCCTCGCCTCGCTCGAAGGCGGCACGGTCGCCGTCGCCGTCGCGAGCGGCCAGGCCGCCATCAGCGCGGCCCTCTTCACGCTCGCGGGGCGAGGTGATCACCTCGTCTCGACGGCCTCGATCTACGGCGGCACGCGGATCCTTTTCGGGCGCAGTTTCAAGCGCTTCGGCATCGATGTCGACTACGTCTGGAACGAGAACGACGACGCCGAGTGGGAGCGCGCGATTCGTCCCGAGACCAAAGCGATCTACACCGAGACGGTGCCGAACCCGTGCAACGACGTGACCGACCTCAGACGCATCGCCGAGGTCGCCGCACGCCACAACCTGCCGCTCGTCGTCGACAATACCGTCGGCACTCCCGCACTGATTCGCCCGTTCGAGCACGGCGCGAACATCGTCGTGCACTCGACCACGAAGTTTCTCACGGGCCACGGCTCGGCTGTCGGAGGCGCCATCATCGACGGCGGCAACTTCGACTGGGCGGCCGCAGAGGCAGCGGGTCGATCCTTTCCGCTGATCACACAGTCGGCCAGGGCCGGCGTCGCACCGATGCTCGAACGCTTCGGCACCGGCGCCTACGCACGCGCGGCGCGAGAATCGGTGGTGAACGACATCGGACCGACGCTCTCGCCGCTGCACGGTTTTCTGCTGCATCAGGGCATCGAGACCCTTTCGCTGCGCATGGAGCGTCACGTTGAATCGTCGATCAAGATCGCTCGTTGGCTCGAGGATCAGCCTGAAGTCGTCTCGGTCGACTATGCGGGCCTGCCCTCGAATGCCAGGTACGACATCGCCGTTCGCGATTACGGGGTCGACAACGAGGGCTACGGCCGCACCGGAAGCGTCTTCGGGGTCACCGTGCGCGGCGGCCTCGAGGGAGCACGCGCGTTCGTGAACGGGCTGCGCATCTTCTCGCGCATGACCGGCATCGGCGATACGCGCTCGATGGTGCTGCACCCGCTCACTTCGACGCACTCATCGTTTGCCCCCGAGCTCAATGATCGGCTCGGCATCACGCCAGGGCTGCTGCGGCTCTCGGTCGGGCTCGAGAGTGCCGACGACCTGATTCGCGACCTGCGCGCCGCGCTCGATCGGGTGGCAGCACTGTAGCTGCGCGAGAGGCCTCGCCTACCGGCTCGCCGCGGGCAGAAAGTCTTCGAACGACGCGGGCTCGAACCCCAGCGCCTCGAACAGCTCGCGGGTGCGCTTCTGGCGGGTGCGCGGGATCACGGTGATCACGCTGCCAGCGCGCCCCACCCGGCCCGTTCGGCCCGCGCGATGCACGTAAGCCTTAGGGTCGTCGGGCGGGTCGGCTTGCAGCACCAGATCGATGTCGTCGACGTGAATGCCGCGCGCCGCCACATCGGTCGCGACGAGCACGTCGGCTTTGCCAGCGGTGAACTTCTCGAGGTTGCGTTCGCGCCTGGCCTGGCTGAGATCGCCGTGCAGCGAGAGCGCGCGCAGTCCCGCGCCCGAGAGCAGCTCGGTCACCATCTCGGCATAGGCGCGGGTGCGGCAGAACACCACCGCGCGCCCCCCGCCGGCACCGTCGAAGCCGTCGCGCACCAGTTGCACGATCGCGTCGTCTTTGTGCTCGCGCAGCACGATGCACACTCGGTGCGTCACGTTGGGCTGCGGCTTCCAGTCGGCAACTTCGCCCGTCGAAGCACCGCCCTCACCCGCGATCTCGTGAATGGCGGGCCGAGGCATGAACTCGCGCACCAAGCCGTCGACGCCGCGATCGAGCGTCGCAGAAAAGAGCAGCCGTTGCCCGCCGCGGCGGGTCTGTCGCAAGATGCGCTGCACCGGCTCGATAAAGCCGAGCTCGGCCATGTGGTCGGCCTCGTCGATCACCGTGATGGCGATCTGGCCGAGCGAGAGGTGCCCGCGCTTCGCAAGGTCTTCGATGCGTCCGGGGGTGCCGATTGCGATATCGACGCCGCGCTTCAGTGCGTGCAGTTGCGGCTCGAACGGCTGGCCACCGACGAACTGCCCGGTGAAGAGCCCTACAGCGCGAGCGATCGGCTGCACCGTGCGGTCGATCTGCAGCGCCAGTTCTCGCGTCGGGGCGAGGATCAGCGCCTTCGGCGCACGCGCCGTGTGCTTCACCGGCCGCGCAGAGCGCTCACCGCGTTTCAGCTGTTCCTTCGGCTTCTCGTTCGGAAACGCCCCCTCGGCCCGCAGCTTCATCATGCGCTCGACGAGTGCTGCACCGAACGCGATCGTCTTGCCCGACCCCGTGCGTGCACGGCCGAGCAGGTGGTGCCCCGCAAGCACATCGGGAATGGTCGCCGCCTGGATAGCGAACGGTTTCTCTGCTCCGAGCTCGCCGAGTGCTCGCACAATGTTGCCGCCGAGGCCGAGATCGCCCCAACTCAGCCCCGCGACGTCTTCGGGCCGAGTGCGCTTCGCCTCGAGCGGCGCGGGCATCGTCTGCAACTGCGGCAGCGCTGGCGCGCCGTGCTGC
>DDEV01000072.1:0-10301 GCA_002336855.1 Leucobacter sp. UBA1945
CACGAGAAAGAGGCCCCAGAAGACGAGCATCTGGGCGATGGTGCGGCCGAGGTGCGCGCCGGTGGCGGCGGGGCGGGCTTCGCGAAACGCGAACGGCCCGAGGAGCACCCAGCGGGCCGGCACCTCGCCGAGCACCAACAGAATCGCCGCGAGCGTGCTGCACGCCGCGGCCGCGACCATGAGCACGGCGCCCCAGCCGGCGAGCTGGGTGATGATGGCATACCCGGCCATGAGGGCGGCGACCAACGCTGTCCAGGGGGCTGCGATGCAGGCGGCCCAGCGCAGGCCGAAGGCTGCGAGCGCAGACGCGAGCACGAAGAGCGGCAGGTCGAACGCCGCGACGAGCACCGGGTCAAGCTCGCCGAGGGTTGCGCGGCGCACCCCCTCGAACGTGAACACCGAGAGCCACCAGGCCGCGCCGGCAAGAGCCTGCGCCGCGAAGTAGGTGCGTGCTGCGGTGCGCGGGTGCATGCCGACGATGCGTCTGGTGCCGACAAGTGTCTTGCCCGCGCTGCCCACCGTGCCGCTCTCGCTCATGCTTCGATCGTACGCACCTGGCCACATCTGACCATGTCTGGTTATTGGAATTTCCAATAACCATGGAGGGGTAGTCGCACGAGATCACTGAGATCAACGGAAAGCAAGGATGGAATCGAGTTCTTCGTCCGTGATCTCCGTTGATCTCCGAGTTTTGCGGGGAGGTGGGCCGCATGCAGCGGGCGGCCGATTCTGTCTGTGGGCGAGGATCACCCCAACCGAGCGGCAAGAGGCCGCTGGGGGAGCGTTATGATCAGCCTGTGTCACTCGAAAATCTGCTCTTAAAGCTGGATCGCATTGCCGGGGGTCGCCAGGCCGGTGTCTCGATCTCTGACGAAGCCCGTGCGCACCCCAAGACGCGCCGCGCATTCACGTGGATCATGTGGCTGCTAGTCGTTGAGCTGCTGATCGGCGTGGCCGCGGTCGTCATCGCCCTCGTGCTCACGCTGAGGGGCGAACCGCAGCCCTTCGCGGTCTGGATGCGGGGGCTCGTCGTGCTCGGCATGACCGCCACCCTGTTCTACTTCGCGTGGCGGGCCGCGCGCGGCTGGGTCTGGGCCTATTCGCGACTGCGGCTCTTCGCGCAGATCTTTCCGGTGATCACGCTCGTGATCGCCGCGATTCCCGGCCTCTACCCAGCGTGGATGATCACTGAGCAGATCATCTTCAGTCTCATCATGATCGGCATCGGCGACTTTCTGACGAGCGATCACATGCGCGACGCCTATCGCCGACCGAAAGCGGGCGAAGACTTGTGATGCTCACCATGCTTGCGGCGCTCGCCGCGCTCGTGCCGGCCCTGGTCGTCGGTCTCGGGTTTGCGCCTGGCTCGCGGGGTCACGCCGCGAGGGTGTGGTGCGCCGCCGTCGCGGTCATTGCGGGGGTCGTGCTTGCGGGCGCGGCGGTGGCAACCGCGATGCAGCCACAGGCCGGCTCGTCGGTGGCGGCAACCGAGACAGATGCAGGCGCGGCCTCAGGCACGGGGCAGAGCAGCGAGCAGCTTGCCGAGAGCGATTCAGCGGATCGCCCGGCACTGCCAGATGGCTTCTCGTATGTGCGCGACTTCGCGCCCGGCATCGAGGTCGAGCTGCGCTATGCCACGACCGACAACTTCACCGGGCAGATCGTCGACGGCTACGGGTCGACAGACGCGGCGATTCTGCGCACCGAGGCTGCCGAAGCGCTCGCCGCAGTGCAGCGAGATTTCGAGCCCCGAGGTTACGGCCTGCGCATCTACGACGCGTTTAGGCCCACCCGCGCGGTGAGCTTTTTCATGGAGTGGTCGAAGAGCAGCGACCAGCAGACGAAGGTCGAGTATTACCCCGACTTTGAGAAGCCTCAGCTTTTCGAGCTCGGCTACATCGCCGAGAAATCGGGGCACTCCCTCGGTGGCACGGTCGACCTCACCCTCGTCGATCTCGCAACCGGCGAACCGCTCGACATGGGCGGCCCGTTCGACTTCTTCGGTGAGCTTTCGCACTACGAGACCGTAGGCCTCACCGTACAGCAGATCGAGAACCGCGCCCTGCTGCACGATGCGATGCAGGCTCGGGGCTTCACGCAGTACCCGCTCGAATGGTGGCACTTCTCGTACCCGCTACCCGAGGGAACCATTCCCGAGAACTTCGTGGTTCGCTAGGTTGCCTCGGTGACTCACTCATAACTTCACTGAAGAAAGCCAGGTCGATGACGACGCGATCCACCGAGCCCGTCAGGGATTCCGCGCCCGCCGCTCGGCACCGTATTCACCCCGCGTGGTGGATCGCGGTCGCTGCCCTTCTCGCGCTGTTCGGTGCCGCTGGGTTCCGTGCGGCACCGGGCGCGCTCATGGTGCCGCTGCACAGCGAGTTCGGCTGGTCGATGAGCGTGATCTCGCTCGCGGTCAGCGTCAATCTGATTCTTTACGGTCTCGTCTCGCCCTTTGCCGCGGCACTGATGGATCGCTTCGGCCTGCGCCGCGTCGTCTCGATCGCTTTGCTGCTCGTTGCGATCGGAGCCGCGGGCAGCGTGCTCATGACGGCCTCGTGGCAGCTGCTTGTCTTCTGGGGCGTGTTGATCGGCGGCGGCACTGGATCGATGGCGATGGTGCTCGCTGCAACGATCAGCCAGCGCTGGTTCATCAAGAAGCGCGGCCTGGTGATGGGCGTGCTCTCAGCAGGCCAGGCGGCCGGGCAACTCATGCTGCTGCCCCCGGTCGCGGCTCTCGCCGAGAATGTCGGCTGGCGACAGGCATCACTGCTGATCGCCGCCGTAGCTCTCGCGGTGATTCCGCTCGCCGTCTGGTTGCTTCGCGACTATCCGGAAGATCGCGGGGTGCTGCCTTACGGTGCCGACCCCGCCTCGTACGTTGCGCCGCCTCGTGCAACAGGTGGGGCCATGCAGCGCGCCTTCGCTGGTCTTGCCTTCGCAGTGAAACACCGCTCGTTCTGGGCACTCGCGATTGCCTTCGCGGTGTGCGGTGCGACGACGAACGGTCTGGTCGGCGTGCATTTCATTCCGAGCGCTCACGATCACGGCATGCCGCAGGCCGTCGCTGCAAGTCTGCTCGCTGTGGTCGGTGTCTTCGATATCGTCGGCACAATCTTCTCCGGCTGGCTCACCGACCGCTTCGACCCGCGATGGCTGCTCGCGTTCTACTACGTCTTTCGCGGTGTCGGCCTGATGGCGCTGCCGTGGCTGCTCAGCGACAGCGTGCATGTGAGCATGGTCATCTTCATTGTGGTCTACGGGCTCGACTGGGTGGCGACGGTGCCGCCGACGGCCGCCCTGTGCCAGATGATCTTCGGGGACCGTGGCACGATCGTGTTCGGCTGGGTGTTCGCGGCACATCAGCTGGGCGCCGCTGCGGCAGCGCTCGGTGCTGGCGTCATTCGCGATGTCTTCGGCGAGTACACCTACGCGTGGTGGGGCGGGGCCGCGCTGTGCATCATCGCTGCCGCGACCTCGATGATGGTGAAGCCTGGGAAGTCGCGAGAATCAAGGCTCGCACTGCAACCGGCGGCCTGAGGCGATACCCTGCAAGCAGACACGAAAAGGATCGCATGATCGACATCGAGATTGACCCCGGATCGGCGGTGCCGCCGTTCGAGCAGCTACGCGAGGCCGTGATTGCCCGCATCGCAAGTGGAGAACTCGCGCCCGGCAGCAAACTGCCCCCGGTGCGCTCGCTTGCGGCAGAGCTCGGCCTTGCCGCAAACACTGTGGCACGAAGTTATAAAGAACTCGAGGCGGCGGGGTTCGTGCAGACGCAGGGCCGCAACGGCACCATCGTCGCGCCGAACCTCGATGATGCCGATCGGCATAGGAAGGCGATGCAAATTACGAGCGGGTACCTTACGGCGATGACGGCGATCGGCGTGCCTCGGGGCGAAATCGGCGAGTACCTCGATCGAGCAGGAAGACGTTGAGCGGATCACGCGATTAACGTCGATCAGCCTGACTCTCGAGCAGCCGGTCGAGGCGATACTGCTCCACCGTCGCCGATGATTCTGAGAAGAAGGCCAGGCGTGTTTCGGTGAAGTCGAGGTCGGTGCGTGACCAGATGTGCTCGGCGATAATCGCTTTGAGGTGCTCGAAGCCGGTGCAGCGGATGCGCACGATGAGGTCGGACGCGCCAGTGACGACTGAGATTTCTTCAACCTCGGGCACCGACTGCAGATCCGTGACAACCTCGTCGCGATGCGAGCCTGCCCTGATCACCACAGAAAGGTAGGCAGTCAGGGTGTACCCGAGCGATCGCCAGTCGATATCGACACGATACCCGCGAACCACGCCCTCTTGCTGCAGTCGTGTCATGCGCTCAGAAACAGCTGGTGCTGAGAGACCGACTGCCTCAGCCAGACTCTTCAGTGTGGCTCGGGCGTCTTTCAGTAGCAGCGACAGTAGCTTGAGATCGATTTCGTCGAGCGCTACCACCGGGGGGTTGCTCGTCAGGCCATCGGCTAGGTTTCCGAAGACGGATTTCTCGGGGGCCATACCGATCCTTTTCTCTCGTCGAGGCGCCGCGTTTCGGCGGTTTCAAGCATTCCATAATTTCAGGGCAGGAACACCGAGATCGAGGATTGAACTCTCCTCAGTCCCGGCTCCACCCATCACTTTGGCCGATGCAAGACGAGTCTCAGTCGAGATGCATGACGGGAACGCTGCGGGTCATCTCCGCTTTCCAGCCAGGGTCGGGCTCGGTCAGCTCGACTCCCTGCTCGCCTTCGAACCGTCGGCCCCAGCCGGTCGCGATTGAGAACACTGTGATCAGCGTGAGCGCGAACGGATAGAACGCAGCGGGCAGAATCGCAAAGACGCTGAGAGGCTCGATGCCGTCATAGCCCTGTGTGCCGAGCGCTGCGACCAGCAGAAATGTGCTGGCGATCGGTACGATTACGCCGACGCCCATTGCGGCACAGTCCATTATGTTTGATCGACGGTATGGATGCAGTCCGACCGCGGAACCGATTTTGTCGGAGAGTGGCCCAGCGAACATGAGCCCTGGCCCATTGAGGCCCGCGAGAGCCACCGTGCACAGTGCACCGCTCAGGCCCATAGCAACCTCGGCGCCGCGAGGGGTGCTGAACTTCACAGAGCTTGTAATCTTTTCGACGATTCGATCGAACATGCCAGATTCCTCGACGATGCCGATCATTGCGAACACGGCGACGAGCAGACCGATGAGTGGCAGCATTCCTGTCACTCCGTCAGTGAGGTAGCCGGTGGGTGCGCCGTCGGCGGCGCCAAGCACTTCGCCCGGAGACGCGAGCCCCGTGATGAGGGCGACTACGGTGCCGACCACGAGGCCGACGCCGACCGCAAGGAAAAGGTCCCTGGCGATGAAGGCGACAGCTATGAGCGCCACGATCGCGAGTAGCATCCAGAGCCCAGTGGGATCTGCGTCAGCCTGCACTTCGCTGGCAGCGTTGCCGTTGGATGTGAAGAGGCCCGCAATCAAGAATCCGATTGCTGCGATGGCTGCCGCAGGCAGTGCATAGCGCAGGCGGCTGCGCACTACGCCGCCAACATCGGCAAGGCCGGCGCGGCGGCGGTAGCGCTGGGTGGTCGCCGAGACCACCGTGGTGTCGGAGATGGGGGCCAGGTTGTCGCCGAAGATCGCTCCGGAGAGAATTGCGCCCGCGAGCAGTGCGGGTTCGGCGCCGATGGCGATGCCAGCGGCATAGAGAATCGGAAACATCGCGAACATTGTGCCGAGTGACGAGCCGGTTGCCAGGGCGATGGCGCAGGTAATAAGAAAGGTGATCATGACGAAGACCCCGCTGCTCACATGCGCGGTTTGGGCGAGCCAGACGAAGCCTGATGAGACTTTGGTTGCCTTGAACATTTGCGCGAGTATGCCGACAAGGAGCATGAGCAGAAAGAGGGTGGCCGAGGTGCGCGATGCGATGCCACCAATGGCTGCGTTCCAGTATGTTTCTTGGCTTCTTGCAAACGACGAGGCGACGAACAAGCCGATGAACCCGACAGCGGCGATGGCCGTGAGGTCGAGAACTTGCAGCCCTGCAAAGTAGACCACGGTGCCGATCGCGAAAATAACTGGGGCGATGAACGCGCCGAGTCTCCCTATGCGAAACGTGAGCGCGGGCGAACCGATCTGCTCGCTCTGAGTATGAGTGGTCATGAACCCTCCAGCAATCGTTGGTGAAGTCGTGGCTGTTTCTATTCCACGTGCGCGCGATGCAGCTGCGTCGGTGCGGCACGAGCAGCATAGCATTCAAAGTCTTTTGATTCGAAAGTTTGAATCAATTACTACTTTCGCATACGATGGTAAAAGCTAAAAATTACCGAATAAATATGATGGAGTGACGCTGATGTCATTATTTGGATCCGCCATCCGTTCCGACTTTCCCGCGCTCTCAGACGAACTGGTGTTGCTCGATGCGCCGGGCGGCACTCAGATGCCGGCCGTCGTTGCAGAGCGAATCGCGCAGACCGCCACTTCGGCCATCTCGAACCGCAGCCGCGGCTCCCTGCCGGGGCGCAACGCCGACGATGCGGTACTCGAGTTCCGGGCTGCCGCGGCTGATCTGCTCGGCGCCGATCCTGCCGGTATCGTGCACGGCCGAAGCGCGACTCAGCTCACGTTTGATTTCTCGCGCGCACTCGCTAAGCAGTGGGCCGAGGGCGACAACATCGTGCTCTCGGGTCTCGACCACGATTGCAACGTGGCCCCCTGGCTGCTTGCAGCAGAGTGTGCCGGCGTCGAGGTGCGATGGGCGAGGATCGACCCCGACACGTCTGAGCTTCCGGTTGGGCAGTACGAGCGGCTTGTCGACGCGCGCACTAGGCTCGTCGCGGTCGGCGCCGCCTCGAATCTCATAGGCACGCAACCCAATATCGCCGCGATCTCGGCGATTGCCCACGCCGTGGGTGCCCTCACCTACGTCGACGGAGTGCACTATACGGCGCACGTGCCAGTCGACGTGCGGGCGCTTGGTGCAGACTTTTTCATCGCCTCCTCGTACAAGCTGTTCGGCCCGCACTTCGGCATGCTCGCGGCTGCCCCCGAATTGCTCGAGCAGATTCACCCCGACAAGTTACGCCCGTCGCCCGAGAGCGTGCCAGAGCGCTTCGAACTCGGCACGCTGCCCTATGAGGCGCTCGCCGGAGCTACCGCTGCGATTGACTACGTTGCAAGCCTCGCCGACGAGGGCGAAAGCAGACGTGAACGCATTGTCTCTGCCATGCGCGCGATGGATGAGTACGAGCTCGAGTTGCGCGGCGTCATCGAGCGTGGCCTGGCCGAGTTGCCGGGAGTCACCGGCTATTCGCGGGCCGAGAGTCGCACATCGACGTTGTTAGTCACCGTCGATGGCTTCACCCCGATCGAGGTTGAGGCACGCCTTCGCGATAGCGGCCTGATTGCGCAAGCGGGGCACTTCTATGCGATCGAGCCCTGCACTGACCTCGGCCTTGGCGCAGAGGGCGGGGTTCGCTTTGGTCTCGCTCCGTACAACACGCTCGCCGAAGCGGAGCGTTTGGTCGCGGCGATGCGAGAGATCGTCGGTGCATAGCCGCGATCCTTTTATGTCTGCGGATCAGCGACACGTGCTGCGCGAAGCTCGCCGACTTTCACGGTGACGACGCCCGCGACGATGAGCGCTGCGCCGACCCACTGCGCACTTGTTGGCAACACTGACAAGAGCAGAATCGTCCACACGATGCCGAAGAGCGGCTCGGAATAGCCGGTGAAGCTTGCAACGGTTGCCCCGAGCTTGCGGGCAGCCGCGACTCCCAGCAGATATGCGAGTACGGTCGAAACGAGCACCATGCAGGCGACGAGTACCCAGGGGGCGAGCGAGACTCCGGCCACGGTGCCCGGCTCGTCCGAAACTGCGAAGGGCAAGAGGCCAGTCGCGCTGAAGAGGGCGAGTACAATTGCCCCGACTCCGAGCCCGAGGCCAACGAAGGGCAGCGGCGCAATGCCGTGATCGACCTTTGCGCCGGCTGCAAAGTAGGCCGCGTTGCCAACGGCGGCGATGAGAGCGAAGAGGATGCCGAGTGGGTGCAAGCCGCTGCCGAGCACTCCTCCCGAAACTGCGACGAGCCCGAGCACCGCGAGCGCTGCACCGAGCAGTGTGATGAAGTTCGGCGAGATCCTTGTACGTAGCCACGACCACAGGATCAGCAGCACCGGCCCCATGAACTCGATCAGAAGCGCAAGGCTCGGCGGTATGAACTGCACGGCGAGAAAGAACGCGAGCTGACAGCCCGCCACCGCGAGCAAACCGAAGAGCAGAATGGACCCCCAGGCGCGCCTCACCAATTGCCACGACCCGCGCAGCATGTATGCCGTTGGCGCGAGTAGCAGCAGCGCGGCGAAAGAGATTCTCGCGGTGACGGCCGCCCCGGCGGTCCACCCGGATTCCATGAGCGCGCTTGCGAAGATGCCCGACAGGGCGAAGCTTGCTGCTGAGCCGAGAGCCAGCACGAACCCCAAAACGGAGGTGGATTTCGCGGTGCTCATCACGTCAGCCTATCTTCCGCGAGAGGCCCGGGCGTGCGCGCGAAGGCGCGGCGCCCGGGCAAGTGCATTCGGCCGCCTAGCCGCGCAGCGGGCTCAGGGCGCCGTCGAGTTGCTGCAGCTCGTCGAGCACCAGGCTGAGCACGGTCGACTGCTGCTCATTCGGCGAGAAGACGCCCTCCTCGAGCTGCGCGCCCGCGAAGTTGATCTCGATCAGGCCGTGAGTCATCACCATGCCGAGCGAGGTGACGACCGGGCGCAGCGCGGCCTGGGCGCGAGTGCCGCCCGAGTTGCCGCCCCAGTTGACGAAGCTGACCGGCTTGCGATCCCACTCGTGTCCGAGGTAATCGAGTGCGTTCTTGATCGCGGGCGAGTAGCTGTGGTTGTACTCGGGGAAGACGAAGATGAAGGCGTCTGCCGCCGCGACGCGCTTCGCCCACTCGATGGTGTGCGGCTGCGTGTACTGCTGCATGCGCGGGTGGTTCGGCTCGTCCATGAGGGGCAGCGCGATCTCTTTGAGATCGGCGAAGTCGATATCGAAGCGACCGTCGGCAAGAGCCGCCTGGTTCACCCACTCGGCGATCGGGAGGCCGACTCGCCCCTCTCGTACGCTGCCGACGATGATCATGAGTTTGGGCTTTGCCACTTTTGAGCGCTCCTGGGTCGTGAAGTTTCTTTGGCCGGCGTGGGATCGGCCCGCGCCACGGTGAAGTGAAACTCGACGGGCCGGCGAACTATTCCCGAGCTCGCCTAACCCGGCGAAGGTTGCAGATTGATCCCAACTCGGCCATCGCGGCTTTGGGTGCTCACTCTGCGCGCTATGCTCGCCGTGTAACCAGGTCGATCCTGGGCTGACGCAATCAACAGAAGAGGATGTTGGATCAATGAAGATTCGTTACGCGGTTCCCGCGCTCGTAGCCGTCACGGCATTGGCGCTCACCGGATGCACCAATGACGATTCCGCGGTGAAGGAGTCGAGTAGCAACAGCGCGAGCGTCGTGAGTGCTGAAGAGATCATGAAGTCTGGCGTGCTCATCATCGGCACCGACGCCGAGTACCCGCCGAACGAGTTCAAGGATGCCGACGGCAACCCGACCGGCTGGGGCGTAGAGCTCGCAAACGCGGTGGCCGAAGAGATGGGCCTCGAGCCCGAGTGGCAGATCATGCCGTTCGAGGGCATCCTGCCCCGAATCGAAGAGGGTGCGATCAACATGGGCTCCTCGTCGTTCACCGACAACGCCGAGCGCCAGAAGACGGTCGACTTCGTGAACTTCCTCGACGCGGGCAGCATGTGGGCCGCTCCCGTCGGTTCGAACGTCAACCCTGATGACGCGTGCGGTCTGACCATCGCGGTGCAGGCAGACACCGTGCAGCACACCGACGAACTGCCCGCCAAGTCGAAGGCGTGTGAAGACGCAGGCAAGCCCGCGATCGAGATTCTGCCGTTCGACGGCCAGCCCGCTGCAACCACCGCAGTGGTGCAGGGTCAGGCCGCCGCGTTCTCGGCCGACTTCCCTGTGACCGTTGACGCAGTGAACAGCACCGACGGCGTGCTCGAGACCGTCGGCGAGATGTTCGACGCTGCTCCCTACGGCTTCGCCGTGCAGAAGGGTTCGGGCATGGACAAGGCAGTGCAGAAGGCTCTGCAGACGCTGATGGACAACGGCACCTACCTCGAGATTCTCACCAAGGCGGGCTTCGAAGCCGGTGCGATCACTGAGGCTACGATCAACGCCGGTAAGTAATCGACGAGGATCGATCTGTCATGAATGACATGCAAACCGCGGCTGCGGGGACG
>DDEV01000072.1:10311-10819 GCA_002336855.1 Leucobacter sp. UBA1945
ATCATTGTCGGCCTGTTCATCTACGACGCACTTGCCAATCGGCCCGTGTATTCGTGGGATCTGGTCGTCAAATACCTCTTCGACGTTCGCGTGCTGAACGGCCTCTGGCAGACCCTGCAGCTGACCATCTATTCCATGGTCATCGCGGTCACCCTCGGCATTCTGCTCGCAATCATGCGGCTCTCTCCGAACCCGGTGTTTCGTGCGGTCGCGTGGGCGTACCTCTGGGTCTTCAGGGGCACTCCCGTGTACGTGCAGCTCGTGTTCTGGGGCCTGATGCCCGTGATCTACAAGTCGATCAAGCTCGGTATTCCTTTCACCGACATCGGCTTCGAGCTGATCACGAAAGACCTGTTCAGCTTCTTCGTGTTGGCGATGATCGGTCTCGCGCTCAACGAAGCGGCCTACATGGCTGAGATCGTCCGCGCCGGTTTGCTCTCTGTAGACAAGGGGCAAGACGAAGCGTCGATCGCGCTCGGTCTCGGCTGGTGGCACACCATGAGCCGCA
>DDEV01000027.1 GCA_002336855.1 Leucobacter sp. UBA1945
ATGGTGCGCGAGGCAACACCTACTGCCCACTTCTTTGAGAAAGGGGAGGTGAATCTGCGGGAGCATGAAGAGAACGGAAACGCCTCAGCGCAGGTGCAGGCCCGCGACCTCTTCGAGCGTCTCGAGCATGCGGCTCACATCGGCCTCGTCGAAAGCGAGCGGCGGCCGCACCTTGAGCACGTTGACGTCTTTCGCTGCACCGCTGATCAGCACCCGGCGCTCGCGCATCGCGTTGATCACGCGGCTCGTGCGCTCGCGATCGGGGGTGCGGCTGTCGCGATCGGTCACCAACTCGACGGCGAGCACGAGGCCGTCGCCGCGCACCTCGGCCACGTACGGCGAATCTGCGAGCAGCTTTCGCACGCCTTCGCGCAGCAGCCCACCGATGCGATCGACGCGCTCGGGGACGCGCTCGGCCTCGAGCACGTCGAGCACCGCGGCGCCCGCGGCAATCGGTACAGATGAGCCGCCGAAGGTGTTGAAGTAGCGCACCTTCTCGCCGAAATCGCGGGCGACCTCGGGGCGAAACACGACGCCCGAGAGCGGAATGCCGTTGCCCATCGGCTTGCCGAGCGTCACGATGTCGGGCACGACTCCCTGGGCCTGAAAGCCCCACATCTTCGAGCCGAGGCGCGCGAGGCCCGCCTGCACCTCGTCGGCGATGAACACGCCCCCGGCCGTGTGCACCTCATCGATGACGGCTTGCAGCCACCCGGTCTCGTTCACGAAGATGCCGTCGCTCATGAACGAGAGGTCGAAGATGAGCCCTGCGAGCCCGAAGCCGTGCCTGCGAAGTTCGGCGATCGCGCGACGCGCCTCAGCGACCATGTGCTGCTCGAGCGTGAGGCCCTGCGGCACGAGGGCCGGGTTCGGGGGATCCATGGTGCGCACATTCGCGCCGAGCGGTGATCCCTCGCCAAGGGTCGGCGAGATCGACGAGACCTCTCGCGTCAGGCCGTGGTAGGCGTGCTTCGTGACGATGAAGCCCTCGTTGCCGGTGTAGTGTCTGGCGACGCGCATGGCGAGATCGTTCGCCTCTGAACCGCTGCACGCGAAGGTCACGCGCTGCAGCTCACTCGGAAACAAGCTGATGAGACGCTCGGCGTAGTCGACCAGAGCGGTCTGCGCGTATCTCGTGTTCGTGTTCAGCGTGGCTGCCTGCTTCGCGATCGCCTCGGCGACGTGCGGGTGGCAGTGCCCCATCGAGGGCACGTTGTTGTAGGCGTCGAGGTAGTCGTTGCCGTCGGCGTCGAACAGGTGCGCGCCGCGCCCGCGAACGAAGCCGACTGGCTCGTTGTAGAGCAGCATGTAGCCGGGGCCGAGCACGTTCATGCGACGCTCAACGGTTTCGCGAAGCGCTGGGTCGAGCGAGTCGAGGCTATCTGGGTCGAAGCGGCCGGGTACGTCTTTTGCGCCGAGTGAAACCATGGTGCGCTTGCCTTCCGTGGTGAGGGTAGGGTGATTTTTTCTAGCTAAAGGATCGCGGCTGGCGCCCGGCGAGCGGTTCAGGCTCGCGAGTTCTCGTGATGCGAGCCGACGCGCGCCGTCAGCAAGTATGCTGCGCCGGCGTCGATGCCGAAGGCGAGTGTGTTCTCGATGCGATCCCAGTCTTCGCGAGCGTGCGAGCGAAGGTACTCGGCACGTTCGGGCACGTGGACGATGCGCCAGTTGGTGACGAGTGCGCGCAGAGCAACGCGGGCGATGCTGGCGACCGCAAGCAGCTCGATTTCTTCGTCGCTCAGCTCGAACTCGCTGAGATAGCCGACGAGCATGTCGCGCGCGGTGCTCCAGGGGTTCGCCGGCGCGGGCAGCAGATGGTTTGCGAAGAGCACGGCGGGTTCGAAGATCACAGGATTGATCTGCACATCGCCGAAGTCGATCACCCCCGTGATGAACTGCTCGGAATCGGGGTCGACGACCGCGTTGAACGCGCTGAGATCGCCGTGGATCACCTGGCTGCGAAGCGAGTGGCGCATGGGCTCGAGCCGTTCACGGTAGAGGGCGAAGATCTGCTCGGCCATCGCGCGACGCTCGGGGTTGGTCTCGTAGTTGAGCAGCGGCTCGAGCACCAGAAAGTTGCTGATGTTCCAGACGAGGGGGCGGTCGAGGCCCTCGTGTTCGAAGCCCTGCAAGGCGAGATCGACTTTGCCGAGCATCGCGCCGACTCGCGCGAGCTGCTGCGGTGTGGCGTCGGCCTCACCGAGCATGGTGCCGGGAATGAACTCGAGCACGCGAAGCGCTCCGAGGTACGCGCCGTCGCTGTCATGGAGCACGCGGTGGTTGGCGCCGTCGTGCGTGCGCAGTACCGACTGCACCGGAATAGACGGGTCGACCCGCTGCACCCAGTCGATCACGTCGGTCTGGCAGCGCACGATCGGCAGTGGCTCATCGCGGGGCGAAACCTTGACGAGATAGTCGCCGCCCTGCGTGCGCAGACGAAACGTGCTGTCTTTCTCGGTATCGATCGGGTGCAGCGTGCCCGTCAGGCCAAAGTGCTGTTGCAGCTCCTTGTGCACGCGAGTTTCGTCGATTCGTTGGTGTCGGCTCGTGAGCCCGCTCTCTTCGAAGAGGGCGTTCATCTGCTCGGTCATACGGCTCCTCAGTGAAGGCGAAAGCTGCCGGTTGGTGGGCTATTCTTCGAGTGTACAATTAGTCTCAGAATGATTCAAATGCGAATCGCGCATTTTCTGCATAACATAAAGCGTTTCCGACATCCGTCTCGAAGTCAAAAATGACTTACTGTTATACAAAGTCACAGAGTCTTGATAGTCTGAGATTAACTTTTAGGAGAACCATTGGCAGCGAGACAAGCACTGCAGACGATCTCAGTTGCCGAAGCGGCGACGACGCGACTGCGAGAGAGCCTCTTCGCCGGCATCTTCAAGGCCGGCGAAGAAATAAAAGACACGCAGGTGGCCGAAGAATACGGCATCGCCCGACCCACTGCGCGTATTGCGGTGCAGCAGCTGATCAACGAGGGCATGCTGGTGCGCGACCCCGGCTACAGCGCCCGGGTGCGCACGTTTGATCCCGACCAGGTTCGCGACATCTTCAGGGTGCGCAAGATGATCGAGCTCGATTCGGTGCGCGAGGCAAAGGAGCGCGGGGTGGCGCTCGACGGGGTCCGTGACGCAATGGGCCGCTTCGCCGACCTCGGCAACGCGCCATCTTGGTCAAAGGTGGCCGAGGCAGATGCGGCGTTTCACCAGGCCGTCGTCGAGGCGGGCGGTTCAGAGCGCCTGCGCACCTACTTCGAGGGCATCACGAACGAGATTCGACTGCTGCTTGCGCTGCCCGAGACGCACTTCGGGCGCGGGGAGTCGCCGTATGAAGAGCACGAAGAGCTCTTTCTGGCGCTGCAGGGCGATACGACCATGAAGCAGCTCGAGCGGGTGTGGAGCTATCACCTCGACGAGTCGCGAGACTTTCTGGTTGGCCTGCTCTCGGCGGAGGCATAGGTTTCCACCGACCCTGATTAGTGCCATACTGTTATACAGTATGTGTGGCGAGAATGCCGCATCAAGGCGAGCAAGGGGTCGAACGGTATGAGCACGCAGAACCACGAGCGCGTTGCGCTGATCACCGGCGCAACCTCGGGGATCGGTGTCGAAATCGCGCGCCAGCTGGTGCGCGACGGCTTCCGGGTCGCGGTGAGCGGCCGCTCGGTCGAGCGTGGCGAGCGTGTTGCGGCAGAACTCGGCGAACGCACACAGTTTCTGCGCGCCGATCTGCTCGAACCAGGTGCTGCCGCGGCGCTCATCGATCGCACTGTGCGGGCATTCGGCCGCGTCGACGTGCTCGTGAACAACGCCGCAATCGACCACACGAATGACCTGCTCGAGGTGGGCGAGAGCGAGATTCGTGAGACGTTCGAGGCCAACACCTTCGCGCCCATGAACCTGCTGATCGCCGCGGCGCGAGCGATGCGGGCGCAGGGCACAGGCGGATCCATCATCAACGTGACTTCGCGTCTCGCAAGCATCGGTGTGCCTACCATGGGCATCTACAGTGCGAGCAAGGGAGCGATGCTCGCCTTCACGAAGGCGGCCGCGATCGACCTCGCGCAGTACGGCATCCGCGTGAACGCCGTCGCGCCCGGCATGACCCGCACGCCCCTCTATGAGGAGTGGCTCGCGGGCCTCGCCGATCCCGGCGCAGAAGCCGATCGCGTCGCCTCGGCGATTCCGCTCGGTCGGATCGCCACTCCCGGCGACGTCGCTGCGACGGTCGCGTTCCTCGCCAGCGATGCCGCAGCCTACCTGACAGGCGTGTCCATACCGGTCGATGGCGGCTACTTAGCCAAGTAGGCCCACAAAGATCCCAGTCTCACGAGCGCCCGCCAAGGAAGTCGAAGCATGAACCGAAACCCGGCATCGAGCCGAAAGACCCCAGCCAGTTCGCCACGCACGAGTCGCATCATGCTCTACGTGAGCAAGCGCGAGACGCGGCGCCTGAAGCGCCTGCTGCGCGTCGAGATGGTCGGCGGAGTGCTCGTGATGTTCGCGGCACTGATCGGTTTCGTGCTCGCGAATAGCCCGGCAAGCGAGTGGTATTTCTCGCTTCGAGATACGAGGATCGGCCCCGAGGCGCTGCACCTCAACCTGACGCTGGGCCAGTGGGCCTCTGACGGGCTGCTCGCGGTCTTCTTCTTTCTGGTTGGTCTCGAGCTGAAGCGCGAATTCGTCGAGGGCGCGCTCAGCCGCTTCTCGACCGCGATCGTGCCCGTGGTAGCGGCCGCCGGCGGCGTGATTACGCCCGCGCTCATCTATCTCGCGGTGAACGCCGGCCAGCCGACGACGCATGGCTGGGCGATTCCGACGGCCACCGACATCGCATTCGCGGTCGCCGTGCTGGGGCTCATCGCACCGCGGATCCCGCTGGCGCTGCGCATCTTCCTGCTCACCCTCGCCGTGGTTGACGACTTCATCGCCATCGGCATCATCGCGTTCTTCTATACCGACGGTATCAAGCTGCTGCCGCTGCTCGGGGCGCTCGTGCTCGTGGGGCTCTACGCGCTGCTTGCCCGCCGCTTCGCCGGCTGGTACCACTCGCGCGCGTGGGCGGCTTGGCTCACGTTGCTCCCGATCGGCATCGTCGTCTGGGCGCTCGTGCACGCTTCGGGAGTGCACGCGACCATCGCAGGGGTGCTGCTCGCGTTCACCGTGCCTGTCGCCATGATGCCGCGGGGGGTCGACGAACATGATCCGAACGATGCGACGACCAGGCCGCATTACCTGGCCGAGCACTTCGGCTACCGCTTCGGCCCGATCTCAACGGGAATTGCCGTGCCCGTGTTCGCGTTCTTCGCCGCGGGAGTCGCGGTCAAGGGGTCGTCGGGCTTCTTCGCCGACCCGATCGCGATCGGGATCATGCTCGGTCTCGTGCTCGGCAAGCCGATCGGCATCGTGCTCACGACCCTGGCGCTCACGAAGTTCACGCGGGCCGAGCTCGATCCGCAGGTGAGGCTTCGCGAACTCATCGGAGTCGGGGCGCTCGCGGGCGTTGGCTTTACCGTGGCGATGCTTGTGGCAGAGCTCAGCTTCAGCGATGTCGCTCACGCCGACACCGCTCGCCTCGCAGTGATGGCCGGATCTGTGATCTCGGTTGCCGTGGCTGCAGTCTTTCTTGTGCGGCCAGGACGCCATTCCTGATCCTGGGGGCTTCGGCTCTTAGCGAGGCGACCAGTTCGCAGGGTCGATGCGCCCCTCGTACATCGGCAGCGCAACGGGCGCATCACCTGAGCCGAACTGCTCCCACATGCGATTGAGGCCAGCGGTGCCGTATGTTCGCACTTCGGCGACGCGACCGTCTGCGACTGTGGCGAGAATCGTCGTCTCTTCGGTGCCCGCGTCTGCGATCACCGTTCCCTCGGCATCGATGATCTGACTGCGGCCCCGGCCGAAAGGAGCTGCGCAATTCACGGTCACGAACATGCACTGATTCGCGATCGCGTTCGCCTGAGCGAGTATGAGCTCCTGAGTGCGATCCTTTGCCCGTGACTGGGCGATGTTGAGGATCACGTCGGCGCCGAGCCATGCGAGTTGCCTCGAGTGCTCAGGGAACCAGGTGTCGTAGCAGTTCGAGAAGCCGAGGCGACCGAGCCCCTCGACGTCGTGCACGACGAACTCGGTGCCGGGGGCGAAGCGTTCGTAAGGCCGCCACGGGAACATCTTGCGATAGCTTGCTCGGAGCGCTCCGCTCGGGTCGAAGAGCAGCTGCGTGTTGTAGAGAATGCCCTGCGCGTCGGTCTCAACGATGCTACCCGGACAGAGCCAGATACCGTGGGTGGCGGCGATCGTTCCAAGTTCGGCGACAAAAGGGGCGGTCAGCGGCTGAGCGGCTGAGGCGAGTGCAGCCTCGCGACGCTCCGGCTCGACGTGCTCGACACCGACGAGGTGCAGCTCGGGAAAGGCGAGCAAGCCGATTCCCGGACACTCGGCGAGCGTGCGCGTCACGTCGTCTCGGAATGCGGGCAGCGGGGACTCATACGCGAGAGGCTGGCGCTGCGCAACCCCAATCACGAGTGCTGACACCGGGCACCCCCTTCCTCATCAGTATGTTATTCGGAACAGCTTCGAAGCGGGCGAAAAATGGAAAGGCCCGGGCGCATGCGCCCGGGCCTCGATCCTTTTCGAGCTACTTCATCAGGCTCGGTAGGAACGTGCTGATCTGCGGTACGAAGGTGATCACAACCAGCACCGCGATGAGCGCGATGACATAGGGCAGTGCCGCGAGGCTCACCTTCTCGATTGACAGGCCGCTGATCGCGGAGGCGACGTTGAGGTTGTCGCCCACCGGCGGTGTCGCGAAGCCGATCATCGACGCCATGATCATGATGATGCCGAAGTGCACCGGATCCATGCCGAAGCCGGTCACGACAGGCACGAGGATCGGCGCCATCAGAATGATGCCGGCGAGCGTCTCCATGAACATGCCCATGAACAGTAGGAGCACCAAGATCACGAGCAGAATCACCCAGAACGGCACGGCGAGTGTGCCGAGCCAGCCCGAGACGAGCATCGGCACGCGCTCAACGGTGAGAATGCGCGCGTAGGTCGAGGCGGTCGCAATGATGACGAGGATCATGCCCGAGATGAGCAGCGTCGACTTGAACATCGTTGGGATGTCCGAGCGCTTCGCCTCGCGGTAGACCAGGGTCAGCACCACGCTATACGCGACCGCGATACCTGCGGCCTCGGTCGGGGTGAAGACTCCACCGTAGATGCCGCCGAGCACGACGATCGGCATGAGCAGAGTCCACTTGGCGCGCCAGACCGCGGTCCAGCGCTCCTTCCAGGTGGCCTTCGGCACGCCCGTGCCGAAGCCGCCCTTCTTGGCGTAGTAGCGGCTCACGAAGTACAGCACGATCACGATGATGAGACCGGGGATGAACCCGGCCATGAACAGGTCGCCGATCGAGGTGTTCGTCGTGATGCCGTAGATGACGAGCGGGATGCTCGGGGGAATCACGATGCCCACACCGCCTGCGGTCGCGAGCACGCCCGCGCTGTATCCCTTGCTGTACCCCTCGCGGATCATCGACGGGATCATGATGCCGCCGATTGCGGCGACGGTGGCCGGGCCCGAACCGCTGAGCATCGCGAACACGGTGGTGGCGAGCAGGGCGACGGCCGCAAGGCCGCCCGTGATGTGGCCGACGAAGGCCTTCGCGACCTCGATGAGGCGCCGAGAAAGGCCGCCGTACTCCATGATCACGCCCGAGAGGACGAACAGGGGCACCGCGAGCAGCGGATACGAGTCGACCGCGCCGAACATGGTCTGCGTGAGGTAGCTCACGGGGATCACATTGGTCACGAGCACCGCCAGCACCGATGAGATGCCGAGGGCGAAAGCGATCGGCATGCCGATCAGCAGCAGAATCGCGAAGACGATGAAGAGAAGTGCGATACCCATGATCAGTCGACCTCCAGCGGAGCCTTGGGGATGGGGGCGTTCGGGTGCTTGATGATGTCCATGAATGCGAGCACGGTGTGCTGCGCGACTCGGTACGACATCAACAGCATGCCCAGGGTGAGGCCGAAGTAGACGAACGACATCGGGATGCGCGACGCGGCCGAGACCTGGCCGCTCGCGACCTGCTGCATCACCTGCTGCCACGACAGTACGAGCATGAGCACGAGGAAGGCGAGCCAGAGCAGGAACACGATGATGCGAATGACTCGCTGCGCGATGGGCAGCTTGCTGCCGATCAGGTCGACGATGACATTGAACTTGACGTGGCGCAGGTACTTCACGGCGTAGCTGCCGGCGATCCACACGAACCACACCAGGGCGAAGCGGGCGAGCTCCTCAGACCATACGAGAGGTGCGCCGAGTACGTAGCGCATGATGACCTGCGCGATGACGAGCACAGAGAAGATCACGAGGGCCACAGAGGCCAAGTACACCTCGACGTACTCGTCGAGGTGCCTGAGAATGCGTTTCAGCATGTGCGGGGCTTTCTTGATGATGAAAAGGGGAACGGGCTCCGCGCCGATCTCGGCGCGGAGCCCGCAGCGGAAGGCCTAGTTGATGGCTTCCAGGAAGGTGGTGTTGCCGGCGGCCTCGAGGATCGCCTTCAGCTTCTCGGTGTCGACCTTCGACGCGTTCGCCTCGTAGAACGGAACGGTCGCATCGATCCATGCCTGGCGCTGCTCGGGTGTGACGTCGGCGACGGTACCGCCTGCGGCCTCGATCTCAGCGCGCACCTCGTCGTTGATGCCGGCCTTCAGCTCACGCAGCTTCACGATCATGTCGTCAGCCGCGGTGGTGATGATCTCCTGATCCTCGGCGGGCAGGCCCTCGAGGAAGCTCTTGCTGATCAGGATGACCTCGGGGTCGTAGATCCAGCGCAGCTCGGTCAGCTTCGCGGCGGGCTCAGTGAACTTTGCCGAGTAGAGCAGTTCGAAGGGGTTCTCGACGCCGTCGACGACGCCCTGCTGCAGCGCGGTGAAGACCTCGGGGAACGCCATCGGCGTGGGTGCGGCGCCCATGCTCTCCCAGTAGGCGATGTGCATCGGCACCTGCATGGTGCGCAGCTTCTTGCCCTTGATGTCCTCAGGCGTGACGACGGTCTCCTTGGTCATGGCGAGGTTGCGGAAGCCGTTCTCGCCCCAGCCGAGTGCGGTAAGGCCGCTCTCTTCGATGCCGCTGAGCATGTCGTCGCCGATCTCGCTGTCGAGCACCTCATAGGCGGTCTCTGCGTTCTCGAAGATGAAGGGGAAGTCGAAGACCTGCAGTGAGTCGTCGAAGTTTGCGAGCACGCCCACCGAGGGAGCGGTCATCTCGAGGTTGCCCGCCTGCACGGCCTCGATCATCTCGCGCTCGCCGCCGAGCTGGCTGTCGGGGTAGACCTCGACGGTGATGCGGCCGTCCGAGCGCTCGTTCACGAGCTCGGCGAAGTAGTCGTACGCCTGGTTCTGCGTGTCGCCGGCCGAGATGACGTTGCCGAACTTGATCGTGTAGCTCGACCCCTCGGCCTTCTCGCCGCCGCCGTTGCCACCCGAGGCGCAGGCCGTGAGGCTGAGCGCAGCGATGATTCCGAGGGCGAGTGCACCCTTGCGTTTGAACATGTGGGAAACCTCCATTGGTCTGTTCGGTCGACCGTCGACCGCTCATAGTGCGTGGTGTGCCACTCGCTCGCGACACCCTCGACTATAGAGCTATACTGTAATACAGTTTCACGAGAGTTCGCCAATCGAGATGTGTCGCTGATGGCAAATCGTTACCTCAGAACCGCCGACTGAATCGAACTCACTGAGCCGCTCAATTCTTTTGCCGTGAGGCAGAGATCCCAAGATAAAGGAGTCACCCATGACCTTGCTCAGCCCCTCAGCCGAGCGCCTCACCGCCTCGGACGCCGCAATCGCGAGTCTGCCTGGCTTCGCGAACCACGAGCCGGGCGCGAACGAGTTCGCGGTGCTCGACCCATCGACCGAGCAGCGCATCGCAACCCTGCCCAGCTATTCGACGGACTACGCCCTCGAGCAGGTCGCGATCGCTGACGAGGCGGGTCGTGCCTGGGCGGCGACCACACCGCGCCACCGCTCCGACATGTTGCACAACGTGTACGCGCACCTCATCGCGAACCGCGATCGCCTTGCCTACGTCATCAGCCGCGAGATGGGCAAGACACTTGCCGAAGCGCTCGGCGAGGTGCAGTACGCGGCCGACTACGTGCGTTGGAACGCTGACTCGCTGCTGAGCCCGGCCGGCAGCTACCGCGAGAACCCGGTCGGCGGGTCGACCATTCTCACGAAGCGCGCTCCTGTGGGCACTGCCCTGCTGATCGCGCCCTGGAACTTCCCGATGGCGATGATCACCCGCAAGATCGCACCAGCACTCGCAGCCGGCTGCGGTTCGGTCATCAAGCCCGCAGGCCTGACTCCCCTCACCACGCTGCTCACTGTCGAACTGATGGCAGAGGCCGGCGTGCCGCGCGAGCTCATGCGCGTCGTCACCACGACCCAGTCGGGCGCGTTCAGCGAGGCCGTGCTCTCTGACCCGCGCATTCGCAAGATCTCGTTCACCGGGTCGACCGAGGTGGGCTCGACACTCATGGGGCTCGCCGCGAAGAACATCGTGAAGAGCTCGATGGAGCTCGGCGGCAACGCCCCCTGCCTCGTCTTCGACGATGCCGATCTCGAGCGCGCCGTCGAGGGAGTGTTTCTCGCGAAGATGCGCAACGGTGGCCAGTCGTGCGTCGCCGCGAACCGCATCTACGTGCAAGACGGCATCGCCGATGCGTTCGTCGAGGCGTTCGCAGAGAAGATGGCTTCGGTGAAGCTCGGCGCTGCTGTCGCCGAGGGTGCCGATCTTGGCCCGGTCATCGACCGCCGCGCCGTTGACCGCCTGTCGGCGCTCGTGAAGGACGCCACCAACAAGGGTGCCGAGCTACGCGCCGGCGGCAGCGCTCCCGATGCCCCCGGTTACTTCTTCGAGGCGACGGTGCTCGACAAAGTCTCGGCCGACACCGAGATCGCGGGCACCGAGATCTTCGGCCCGGTCGCCGCGATCAGTCGCTTCTCGACTCAGGCCGAGGCGCTGCAGGTCGCGAACGACACCCCGTTCGGTCTTGCCAGCTACGTGTTCACCGAGAACCTCGATCGCGCGCTGAACGTCGCCGACCAGCTCGAGACCGGCCTCGTCGGCATCAACAACGGCGTGCCCTCGAACGTGGCAGCACCCTTCGGTGGCATGAAGCAGTCGGGCCTCGGCCGCGAGGGCAGCCACGAGGGTCTCGAGGAATACCAAGAGATTCGCTTCTACAACATCGCACGCCGCGTCACCGTCTAGTCGGGAGGCGGGTCGGCTCGAAGAGCCGGCCCGCTGATCCTCGTCACAAACCAACTCACCCAAGAATTAAAGGAGATTCACATGTCAACCGTTACCTTTCCGCAGCGCGTGCGCACCGCGGTGCCCGGCCCCCGCTCGGTTGAGGCTCACGAGCGCCGCCAGCAGTACGTCTCGGCCTCGGTCGCCTCGTACATGCCCGTCTACATCGATCGCGCAGAGGGTTCGATTCTCACCGATCTCGACGGCAACGAGTTCATCGACTTCGGCTGCGGTATCGGTGTGACCTCACTCGGTCACGGCAACGCTGCCGCGGTTGACGCGATGCGCGCGCAGCTCGATCGCTTCAGCCACACGCTGTTCACGGTCACCCCATACGAGCTGTACACCGAGGTCGCCCGCCTGCTGAACGAGCTCACCCCCGGCGACTTCGAGAAGAAGTCGGCCATGAGCACCACCGGCGCAGAGGCCATCGAGAACGCGGTGAAGGTTGCACGCTCGTTCACGCGACGCAACGGCATCGCCGTCGTCGACCACGGCTACCACGGTCGCACCAACCTCACCCTCGGCATGAACTACAAGGCGCAGCCCTACTCGACCGGTGCAGGCCCGCGCCAGGGCGAGATCTACCGCGTGCCCACCTCGTACCCCTTCCGCGACGGCGGCAAAGACGGCGCGCAGGTCGCTCGCGAGGCGATCGCCTACCTCGAGAAGGTGTCGGGCGCCGACAACCTCGCCTGCTTCGTAATCGAGCCGATTCAGGGTGAGGGCGGCGTCATCGTTCCCGCGGCCGGCTACCTCGAGACCATTCAGGCATGGTGCAACGAGAACGGCATTGTCGTGATCGCAGACGAGATTCAGACGGGCCTCGGCCGCACCGGCAAGATCTTCGCGAGCGAGCACTTCGGTTTCGTTCCCGACATCGTGGTGACCGCGAAGGCGATCGGCGCGGGCATTCCGCTCTCGGCCATCACCGGCCGCGCAGACATCATGGATGCCATGCCCGCTGGCGCGCTCAGCGGCACCTACAGCGGCAACCCCGTTGCAGCTGCGGCATCGGTCGAGGTGCTGCGCCAGCTCGCAGAGCCCGGTGCAATGGACCGCACCACCGAGATCGGCGAACGCCTGCGCGCCGGCCTGCTCGCGCTGCAGGAGAAGCACTCGGTCATCGGCGACGTGCGCGGCCACGGCTCGCTCTTCGGCGTCGAGCTGGTCGATGCCGACGGCAAGGCGAACGTCGACGCGTTCAAGGTGGTCAGCAGGGCCGCCATGGAGCGCGGCCTGCTCGTCATGGCTGGCGGCAGCGACGGCCACGTGCTGCGCCTGCTGCCCCAGGTGAACATCTCGAACGAGCTCATCGACGAGGCGCTCAACATTCTCGATGAGGCGTTCGCGACGCTCTAACGATTCGCTGCGTTTGAAGCAGGGGCGGGCGTGGTCGGGTTTCGGCCGCGCCCGCTTTTGCGTTGTATGCGGTGCGAGGATCGACCCAGCCGGCGAGCCTTGATTATCGAGTGGGGTGCACCCAGACAAACTCGGGGTGCTTCGCCGTGCGCCCGTCGCCGCTCGAGCGGCCGGTCAGGCGGCGCTTGATCCAGGGCAGCACGTGTTCGCGCGTGTACCGCAGCTGCTCGCGTGCCGTCGGCGCGGGCCGGGGGTCGGCGTCGATGACCCAGTCGGCCGGGTGCTCGTAGCCGAGGGCGCGAAGCACATTCGACGCGACCCGGTGGTGGCCGACCGGGGAGAGGTGCAGCCGGTCGCCCGACCAGTACTCGCGGCGGGCGAGCACGGGGTCGTTCCAGTTGTCGCAGATGCGTACGCCGAGCTCGGCGGCGAGCTTCGTTGCTGCGGCGGTGAGCTCATCGCCCTTCGCCCGCACGGCGCTGCCGCGGGGCAGTCCGATGGTCGGGTTCGCGCCCGCGAGCAGCAACGGCTCGGTGTCGGTCTCGAGAATGCGGCGCATCGCGCGCTCGGTCTGCGCGATGACCCACGGCATATCGGTGCCGGGGCGCAGCATGTCGTTGCCACCGCCGTTGAACGTGATGAGCGTCGGGCCTAGGGAGAGCGCGGGCTCGAGTTGCTCTTCGATGATCGGGGCAAGCAGGCGGCCGCGAATCGCGAGGTTCGCGTACTGCACCGGCTGGCTGGTCGCGTTCGCGAGACCCTGCGCGACGAGGTCGGCCCAGCCGCGCACCGAACCGTCAGGCTGCTCGTCACCGACCCCCTCGGTGAAGCTGTCGCCGATTGCGACGTATCGGATTGCTGCGCGTTCAGTGCCGTCGTTCACCCATCCAGACTACGCCCGGATGCGGCTTGGTGATCCAACGCAACATGCGCAACCAACACGCAAAAGAGGCCAGCCGCAAAAGCGACTGACCTCTTATTAAGCGCAGTTAAGCGGTAAGAATTACCAGCTCGACTTGGTGATGCCGGGCAGCTCGCCACGGTGCGCCATGTCGCGGAAGCGAACACGGCTGATGCCGTACTTCGACAGCACGCCACGGGGGCGGCCGTCGATGACGTCGCGCGAACGCACGCGAACCGGCGATGCGTTGCGGGGCAGCTTCTGCAGGCCCACGCGAGCAGCCTCGCGGCTCTCATCGGTGCCGTTGGGATCAACCAGAGCCTTCTTGAGCTCCAGACGCTTCTCGGCGTAGCGCGCAACGACTTCCTGGCGCTGCTTGTTCTTCGCAATCATGCTCTTCTTAGCCATGTTTAGCGCTCCTCTCGGAATTCGACGTGCTTACGGATGACCGGATCGTACTTCTTCAGCACGAGGCG
The DNA here is from genome assembly GCA_002336855.1 of Leucobacter sp. UBA1945. Taxonomy (GTDB): domain Bacteria; phylum Actinomycetota; class Actinomycetes; order Actinomycetales; family Microbacteriaceae; genus Leucobacter. The sequence continues at coordinate 14,074 of DDEV01000027.1, forward strand.
GTCAGGGGTGTTGCGACGGTTCTTCTTCGTCACGTAGGTGAACCCGGTGCCCGCGGTTGAGCGGAGCTTGATGATCGGGCGTACGTCTTGCTGCTTAGCCATTAGAACTTCACCCCACGCTTCTTCAGATCAGCGACCACTGCCTCGATGCCACGAGCATCGATCACCTTGATGCCCTTAGCCGACAGGGTGAGAGTCACCTTGCGGCCGAGTGAGGGCACGAAGTAGGTCTTCTTCTGGATGTTCGGATCGAACCGGCGCTTGGTACGACGGTGCGAGTGCGAGATGTTGTGACCAAAGCCGGGAACGGCGCCGGTCACCTGGCACACTGCTGCCATGGTGTTTCCTCCAATACCGTGAGGCCGAGATGACCTCACCCAAGATCTCTTGTCTGCATCGGCTTTCGCTTCGGGCGGGTGCCCGGGCGAAGAACGCCGAAGCGGTCTGTGTGATGGGACTTCGCACAGCCAAAGATCAAGCTTATGTGTAAAGTGCGGTGCTCGCAAGGTGAACGCGCGAAATTCTTATGTAGAGGTGGGCATGCGTTCTCGTGACGTGTGCGGCTCGGGCCGGGCGCGCGTGTTTCGCAAGATCGAGGATCGCGGCCTGTGCTCATGCCGGTGGCCTACCGTATGGTTGCAAGTGACCCTAGCTACCCACTTGCATCGGAGCTGATCAGTGTCGATCCCCCAACCTCCCCAGTCGCCGGTTCAACCGCAAGCTCAGCCGCAAGCTCAGCCGCGCCGACTGTGGATTCTCTGGGTGGTCCTGGCGGCTGTGCTCGCTGTCGTGCTGGTCGTCGTGGGTGGCTTCTTTGCGGCGAGGGCGCTGCTTGGCGCAACCTCAGCGGCGCCGCCGGTTGAAGAAGTGCCAACGGCAGCTGAAGATACTCCCGAATACAAAGAGGCCGCGGCCTACATCGATGGGTTGATTGAGACGTACCACTCTGAGAACCCCGAAGAGCAGGCCGAGTTCTTTCCTGGCGGAGCGGCAGGGTACGACTCGACGTATATGAATGACTTCATGATCAGCCTCGTCGAGACCCAGGTCGAGCTCGAGGACCTCGCTGACCTTGAGGGTTTCGAGGCGAGAGGCGACATTGCGTCTGACGTCGCAGATCTGGTGCTGAGCCTTCGCACGAAGGCCGAAGACCTCGAGCGAATGTTCTTGGCGCAAGAAAGCTTTGGCAGCAAGAGGCTGACTCTCGAAGACGGCACCCAGTACAGTTCCGACGGCGAGTACTATCCCGAGGGCACTCCGGCATACAACGCTGAGCGGGAGGCGTTTGCGCAAGGTTTTGTCGGGCAGCCCGACGCAAACGGCAGCTATGCGGCGGCGGGCGAAGAGCTGGCCGCGGGGCTCGGCGTCACCCTCAATCACAACTTTGGTGAGATCCTCGACTATTGCGGCCGCTCAGACGGCAGCACCGAAACCGACACGTCGACGGGCGCCGCCTACTGCGACCAGTCGCCAGGTGTGGTGTACATCAACCATGACTCGGTGTCGTACGAGGCCGACGTGCACTCGCCCTATTACATTCAGATGATTAAGCACGAGTTTGGGCACGCACGTATCGCAGGAGTCTGCGCAACGACAAGGCCCCAGGTCGCCTCTGTCGCTGGCATGAATCATGAAACCCTCACCAATGCGTTTACTGTGCTCTATCTTGGGGGCGATGCCGACCTCCTGCAGCAGGTAGCCGTCGATCGCCCTGAATACCTCATTACCGAGGAGGCGAACCAGCTGGCGCAGGGCATTCACGACAGCTCCACGTGTCAGTAGCGCTCGCCATTGCGCGGCCACTTGTTTGCATTCTTGTGCGCCGAACGCCCCTTTTTGGGTGGCTCGAATGGTAATTCTTGTCAAAATCGGCTGAATTCCGCAGAATCTCGGGGTTTGTGGGGTAGATTCGTACGCGATCAACCGATCTCCCCGCCCCCGGGGGTACAACAAGCAAGGGCGTGCGCATTGCGAGCGCCCGAGAGGAAGACGAATACTATGTCGCTGAACAAGACTGAGCTCGTTGCCAAGATCGCTGCCGAGACCGGCCAGAGCCAGGCAGCTGTCTCGAACGTGCTTGACGGCCTCTTCGCCGCAGTTTCTGAGACCGTCGCAGCGGGTGGCAAGGTCGCTATCCCCGGCTGGCTCTCGTTCGAGACCGCAACCACCTCGGCTCGCACCGGCCGCAACCCCCGCACCGGCGAGACCATCGAGATCCCCGCTGGCAAGCGCGTGAAGGTTTCGGTTGGCTCGAAGCTGAAGGCTGCTGTGAAGTAAGTTCTTCACGCAAGTTTTGCGCGAAACCCCCTGGCTGCAAGGCCGGGGGGTTTTGTTTTGCCGAGGATCGCCTGGCCGCCGCCGAATGGCACTCAGGCGGCATCGCTTAGGCTTGAGGGGTGCCTCGATCTCTCCGCATTCTTGCCCCCGCGGTGCTGGTGGCCCTCACTCTGACCGCGCTGTTCGTTGCCCTGGGGATCGGCGGCGGAGCGGCAGAGCGCATGCTGCTCGACCCGGGTGACTTGGTGCGTTACGGCGTGCCGATCTCGCGCTCGCTCATGAACGTCGGCATGGCCGGCATGATCGGCGCGCTCGTCATGGTCGTGTGGGCGCTCGCGGGCGACGCGAAGGAGTCGCGCATCGCGATGGACGTCGCCTCGGGCAGCGCCGCCCTCACCACCGTGGCGGCGACAGCCGCGATGATCTTCACGTACGCCGACGTCTCGGGGTTGCCGTTCTCGGGTAGCGCGACCTTTGGTGCCGGGCTCGCCCAGTTCTTGACGACGATTGAGCTCGGCCGCTATTGGCTTGCGCAGATTCTGCTCGCGGCGATAGCAACGGTGCTGTGCTTCGCGGTGCGGGATCGCCGACTCGTGCTCGTGGCCCTCGTCGTGGCGCTCGCGACCACGTTTCCGATTGCCTCGCAGGGACACGCCGCGGGTGCAGCGAACCACTCGCAGGCGGTCAACTCGTTGCTCGTGCATCTCATCGGCGCGGCGGTCTGGCTCGGCGGCCTGATCACCCTCGTCTTCGTCGCGAAGGCGGTCGATAGAGCGAGACTCGCGGTGCTCGTCTCGCGTTACAGCTCGCTCGCACTCTTCGCCTTCATCGGCGTCGCCGCATCGGGCGTCGTGAGCGCTTGGATGCGTGTCGGCACCTGGGATCAGCTCTTCGCCACCGGCTACGGCCAGATCGTGATGTTGAAGGCCGCGGCGCTCGTCGCGCTCGGCGTCTTCGGTGTGCTGTGGCGGCAGCGCGCGATCAAGCGTATTCCGGGCGAGGGGGGCGCGAAAGTGTTCGCCTGGCTCGTTGTGGCTGAGCTCGCCGTGATGGGCGCTGCGAGCGGTCTCGCCGCTGCCCTCGGCCGCACCGCCACCCCGGTCGCGCTCGAGTCGGCCCGCGAGACGGGCAGCCTGAACACAAGCCCGGCAGAGTACCTGACGGGCGATCCTCTTCCCGCAGAGCTCGTCCCCTCGAGCTACTTCACCGAGTGGAAGTTCGATCTCGCCTGGACCCTCGTCTGTGTCTTCGGCGTGCTCATGTATCTCGCGGGCGTGTGGCGGCTGCATCGCCGCGGCGACAAGTGGCCGATCGGCCGCACGATCGCCTGGGTAACCGGTCTCGCGCTGCTCTTCTACACGACGAACGGTGCGCTCAACGCCTACGAGCAGTACCTGTTCAGCGTGCACATGCTCGGTCACATGATGCTGACCATGCTGATCCCGCTCGTGCTCGTGCTCGGCGCGCCCGTCACGCTCGCGCTGCGGGCGGTGCAGAAGCGCGACGATGGCTCGTGGGGCGGCCGCGAGTGGATTCTCTGGATGGTGCAGACCCCGTACTCGAAGTTCATCACGCACCCGGCGGTCGCCGCCGTGATGTTCGCGGGCTCGCTCTGGGTGTTCTACTTCACCCCGATCGCGCGCTGGGCCGCCGAAGAGCACGTCGGTCACCAGTGGATGATCATTCACTTCTTGATCTCGGGCTACCTCTTCAGCCTGTCGATGATCGGCGTCGATCCGGTGCCATATCGATTCCCGTACCCGCTGCGCATCGTGACGCTCTTCGCGACGATGGCCTCGCACGCGTTCTTCGGCGTCACCATCATGACGGGCAATGGTCTGCTGCTCGCCGACTGGTACGGTGCGATGGGCCGCACCTGGGGCGCGACCCCGCTCGAAGACCAGAACATGGGCGGCGGCATCGCCTGGGGCATCGGCGAGCTGCCTACGCTCGCCCTCGCGCTCATCGTCGCGATCCAGTGGTCGCGAAGCGACGAGAAAGAGCAGAAGCGAAAGGATCGCGCCGAGGACCGCTCGGGCGACGCCGAGCTGCGCGCGTATAACGAGCTGCTGGCAAGGCAGGCAGAGCGGGATCAGCGCCAGGCCTCGCGCGGCTGAGTCTCGGGCGCGGCCTGCTCGTCGGCCCACGCCGATCCCGCGGCCTCGGCCTCGATCGACTGCATCTTGATGGGCGGCGGTACCCGTGTTATGGTCACATTTGTGAAAGTGATTTCACTTTCACATCTCGGTGTTGACGCTGAATCTCGCGCTAACATGTTCTGAGGGGAGTGGCACATGGCGAAGCAGCCGAATGCCAGGCACTCGGCGATCGAACAGCCGACCGAGCCCGCGTCGGCGCTGCCGAGCACCGAGAAGGGCCGCGACACCAGGCGCCGGCTTATGAATGCCGCGTCACAGCTCTATGAAAAGGGTTACGCGAACGCCCGCATCACCGACATCACCGAGGCCGCCGGGCTCTCGGCGGGCGCGTTCTACCGATACTTCGAAGATCGCCAGCAGCTCACCCGCGAACTTCTTCGCGAAATGATGGACGAGATGTACGTCTTCATTCGCAGCCCCTTCGACGAGACGCAGCCCATTCGCTCGGTGCTCGAGTCGACTCGCAAGTACTTCGAGTTCTATGAGGCGCACCGCGCTCTGCTCGGCGTCGTGGTCGAACTCTCGCAGACCGACGCCGAGGTGGCTCAGCTCTGGGATGCCGCCAAGCGCGCCTTCAACGATCGCATCGTGCGCTCGCTCGAACGAGGCATCGCCGCGGGTCAGATGCGCGGCGACCTCGACCTCGCGCTCGCCGCAGAGATGCTGCGCAGCATGACCGAGTACTACGCGTTTCAGCGCTTCGTCTTGAACGGCAGTGGGCTCAGCGATGTGCCGCTCGAGCAGGCGACGAACGCAATCGCCGAGATCTGGATCTCCGGCATGGGCCTCGACCGCGAACCAGCCACCAAACGTACCGCGCCAAGTGGCGCCTGAACACGCACACCAACGAAGGAGCACAACGATGTCAACCACCAGCAGAGTCGCTATCGTCACCGGAGCAGCGCGCGGCATCGGCGCGAGCATCGCCGAACGCCTGTCAGACGACGGCCACGCGATCGCCGTGATCGATCTCGACGAGGCCGCCTGCGCGGCAACGGTTGAAAGGATCGCCGCCGCTGGCGGCCGGGCGATCGCAGTGGGCGCGAACGTGGCCGATGAGCAGGCCGTGGCCGCAGCCGTCGAGCGCGTCACCGCAGAGCTCGGCGCCCCGACGATCCTCATCAACAACGCCGGAGTGATCCGCGACAATCTGCTGTTCAAGATGACGACCGACGACTGGGACACCGTCATGAACGTGCACCTGCGCGGCTCGTTTCTTATGGCGCGCGCCGTGCAGGCGCACATGACCGCCGCCGGTTGGGGCCGAATCGTCAACCTGTCGAGCACTTCGGCGCTCGGCAACCGAGGCCAAGCGAATTATGCCGCGGCGAAGGCGGGCATGCAGGGGTTCACGAAGACGCTCGCGATCGAGCTCGGCAGGTTCGGGGTCACCGTGAACGCGATCGCCCCCGGATTCATCGAGACCGACATGATCGCGCAGACTGCCGAGCGCATGGGGGTGACCCTCGAAGAGTTTCTCGTCGGCGCGGCGAAGCAGATTCCGGTCGCCCGCACCGGCGTGCCCGCAGATATCGCCCACGCGGCGTCGTTCTTCGTGAGCGAGGGTGCCAGCTACACGAGCGGCCAGGTGCTGTACGTCGCCGGCGGCCCGACCGACTAGACGTCGGGGGTCGCGCCGCGATCCCGCGCCATCGAAGCATTACCTCTGATCAACGAAGACATAGGAGCAGAAACATGAGAGAAGCAGCAATCGTCAGCGTCGCCCGCACGCCGATCGGCAAGGCCTACCGGGGGGTGTTCAACGACACCCAGCCGCAGGCCCTCGCCGGCCACGCGATCGCCGCCGCGGTAGAACGGGCGGGAGTCGACCCGGCCGAGATCGAAGACGTGCTGCTCGGCTGTGCGCTGCAAGAGGGCGCGAGCGGCCTGAACATTGCGCGTCAGGCTGCCGTGCGCGCCGGCCTTCCGGTGACGGTTCCTGGTTCGACGATCGACCGCCAGTGCTCATCGGGCCTCATGGCCATCGCGCAGGCCGCGCGCCAGGTGATCTTCGAACACCAGACCGTTGCCATCGGCGGCGGTGTCGAGTCGATCTCGCTCGTGCAGAACGAGCATCAGCGCAGGGATCGCATGGTCGATCCCTGGATCAAGGAGCACCAGCCAGACATCTACTGGCCGATGCTGCAGACCGCCGAACTCGTGGCCGAGCGCTACGGGGTCACTCGCGAGCAGCAGGATGAGATGGGTTTCATCTCGCAGCAGCGGGCGATCGCGGCGACCGAAGCGGGCCGCCTTGCCGACGAGATCGCACCGATTACGGTGGATCAACTGGTGCAAGACAAAGAGACCGGCGAGATTTCGAGGCGCACGGTGACCGTGACCCATGATGAGGGCCTGCGTGCCACGACCGTCGAGGGCCTCGCCGGCCTGCGCACCGTGCTGCAGCCCGGCGACCCCTGGGCGAACCCCACGATCACTGCGGGCAACGCCTCGCAGCTCTCTGACGGTGCCGCAGCCGCCGTCGTGATGGAGGCAGGGGAGGCCTCGCGCCGCGGACTGCAGCCGCTCGGCTTCTACCGTGGCATGGCCGTAACGGGAGTGAAGCCCGAAGAGATGGGCATCGGCCCGGTCACGGCGATCCCGAAGCTGCTCGCAAACCACGGACTCACAGTGAACGACATCGGGCTCTGGGAGCTGAATGAGGCGTTCGCGTCGCAGGCCGTCTACTGCCGCGATACGCTCGGCATCGATCCCGAGCTCATGAACGTCGACGGCGGCGCGATCGCGCTCGGCCACCCCTACGGCATGACCGGCGCGCGGGCGACGGGCCACGCGCTCATCGAGGGCAAGCGCCGCGGTGCACGCTACGTCGTGGTGTCGATGTGCGTTGGCGGCGGCATGGGTGCGGCCGGCCTGTTCGAGGTCGCGTAGGTGCGCGTCTTCGACGGCGCTGATTCGCTGCGCGCAGCCGTCGATGAAGAGATCGGGGTCGGTTCGTGGCTCGAGGTCACCCAGAATCGCATCGACATGTTCGCCGAGGCCACGAACGATCGCCAGTGGATTCATGTCTATCCCGAGCGCGCCGCAGAAGGGCCGTTCGCTGGCACGATCGCGCACGGCTACCTCACCCTCAGCCTGCTTTCGGCGTGGATCATGGAGGTGAGCGAGGTCACCGGCACTACGATGGCGGTGAACTACGGGTTGAACCGAGTGCGTTGGCCGGCGCCCGTGCCAGTCGGGTCGCGGCTGCGGGGTCGCGTCACGCTCGCCGAGGTCGAAGACATCGCTGGTGGCGTGCAGGTGACGTGGCAGGTGAGCGTCGAGCGTGAGGGCAGCGAGCGTCCGGTGTGCGTGGCCGAGAATCTGAATCGCCTGTACTTCTCGGATGCGCGTTCATCTGAGGAGTGACCCGCCTCACGACGCGAAAGGAAGTCTATGAATACGCAGTCTTTGAGTGGTGCCGATGCGATTCTTCGCTGGCTGGCCGCCGGGCTCGACGAGCGCAGCGAGAGCTATGCGGGGCTGATCGGCGAGCTGCAGGGGTTTCTGCACGCGTTCGCGGCGGCAGACCTCGATGAGCAGCAGATGGGCGTCTTTCGCGATACCTTGGCTGGGCTTCGAAAAGAAGCCGAGGATCGCCGGGTGCCCGAGGTTGACCGCCGCTTCGGGCGAGGGCGACGCCAACACACGGGCGTGCACGCGATGATGCCCGAGATCGAAACGCTTGAGCTCGACGACGCGCACTTTCTCGGCACCGCGAGAATTGGCGACTTCTTTCTCGGGGTCAACAGTGCGGCGCACGGTGGCGTCGTCGCCCTGATCTTCGACGAGGTGCTCGGTCGCTTGTCGGCTGGGCTCGATCGACCGCCGTCGCGCACCGCCTACCTGAAGACCGACTTTCGGTCGATCACGCCGGTCAATGAGCCTCTACTCGTGCGAGCTCGTGTCGAGCGGATCGAGGGGCGCAAACGCTTTCTCGTTGGCGAGATCTGGCACGGTGAGGTGCTCTGCGCCGAGGCGCATGCGCTCTTCGTCGAGCTGAAGCCGGGGCAGCCGTAGCGTCGAGGTCCCTCCGCGTTGCCTACGGGCGTGATGGTCTCTTGGCCACGCACCGACCGATCGATCGCTCGGTATGACTATACTGAGGTGAGCCACGGCCATCGAAGATAACGGAGTCTGCATGACCAGCAACGCTTTACCCAACCCCGCGCCCGCGCCTCTCGGCGGTGCCGAGGGCAAGCTCGCCGGCAAAGCCGCGATCGTCACTGGCGCTAGCCGCGGCATCGGCCTTGCGATCGCCCAGCGCCTTGTCGCCGAGGGAGCGCGTGTCTGCATCACCGCCCGCAAAGCAGAAGCCCTGCAAGAAGCCGTCGCGAGCATGCCCGCGGGCAGCGCGATCTACGTTGCGGGCAAGGCCGACGATGCCGACCATCGCGCCGCGGTGATGGATCGCGTCGCCGCCGAATTCGGCGGCCTCGACGTTCTCGTGAACAACGCGGGCATCAACCCCTTCTACGGCACGGCGATGGATCTCGACCTCGGCGCCGCCCGCAAGCTCTTCGAGGTGAACGTGATCGGCACGCTCGCCTGGTCGCAGGCCGCGTATCACCACGAGGTGCTCGGCTTCAAGAACCGGCACGGCAGCATCGTCAACCTCGCCTCGGTCGCCGGCCGGGTGCCGTCGACCGGCATCGGCCTCTACGGGGTGACGAAGGCCGCGGTGATGCACCTGACCACGACGCTCGCCGCTGAGATGGGCCCCGAAATCCGTGTGAACGCCGTCGCGCCGGCGGTCGTGAAGACCGACTTCGCGAAGGCACTGTACGAGGGCCGCGAGGCCGAGGTCGCCGCGCAGTACCCACTTGGGCGCCTCGGCGTGCCAGAGGACATCGCGGGTGCGGTCGTCTACTTCGCCTCAGCTGACGCGGCCTGGGTCACCGGCCAGACCCTCACGCTCGACGGCGGCCTGCTGAGCGCGGGAGGCACGGCGTGAGCGCCGCGCTACCAGACGAATACGAGGCGCTCAGGCTTCGCATTCGGGCCTTCATTCGTGAAGAAGTGATTCCCGCAGAGCCGCGGCCAGGTGTCTCGCTGCGCCGAGCCGACCGGGTCGCGCTGCAGAACCAGGCAAAGGCCGCCGGCGTCTTCGCGCCCCATGTCGCGAAAGAGTACGGCGGGCTCGGCGTGCCGATCGGCTACTGGCCCGCCCTCTTCATGGAGGCCGGCTACTCACCAATCGGCCCCGCGGTCTTGAACTGCATGGCGCCCGACGAGGGCAATATGCACATGCTGGGTCAGATCGCGACCGAGGCGCAGAAAGAGCGCTTCTTGCGACCGCTTGCAGCGGGCGAGGTGACCTCGTGCTTCGGCATGACCGAACCGCACCCCGGCGCGGGCTCGGACCCCACTGCGCTGAGCACGCGCGCAGAGCGAGTCGCAGGCGGGTGGCGGGTGAACGGCCACAAGCGTTTCATCAGCGGCGCACTGAACGCGAGCTTCTGCGTGCTCATGGCGAGAAACGACGCCGTCGAGGGCGAAGGCGTGCCCGCGGGCGCAACGATGTTTCTCGTCGACATGGACACCCCCGGCATCCGCGTCGGCAACGATCTGCACGCGACCGATAGTGCGATCGAGGGCGGTCACCCGCACCTGCACATCGAGGATCTCTTCGTGCCAGATGAGCTGGTGCTCGGTAAGCCCGGCGAGGGCTTCGCCTACGCGCAGGTGCGTCTCGGCCCCGGGCGCCTCACGCACTGCATGCGGTGGCTGGGCCTCGCGAAGCGCGCCCACGACACGGCCCTCGACCGCGCCAATTCGCGCGAGCTCTTCGGCAGTCCGCTACGGGAGCTCGGCGTTGCGCAAGAGTTGCTCGCGCTGAACGAGATCGATCTCGAGACCTCGATCGCGATCACCGCGCGCACTTCGGCGTTGCTCGGCGAGGATCATCGCGCGGGCGAGAAGCTGTCGAGCATCGCCAAGGTGCACTGCTCCGAGGCGATCGGCCGCATCATCGACCGGTCGATCCAACTCTGCGGCGGTGACGGCGTGACCGACCAGCTGCCGCTCGCTCAGTTCGCACAAGAGGTGCGCCCGTTTCGCATCTACGACGGCTCGACCGAAACGCACAAGTGGGCGATCGCGAAACGGGCATCGTCGCGCAGGCGCCGCGAAATCGAGGCGGGCGAGAAGCCCCTCGATCGGGTCGACCCCGAAGGTCGCAGTCCCCGGGGCGAGCGATGATTCGGGTGCCCGACGGCGTCGAGGTCGTCGCGACGGCAGCAGACGCTGACGGCCTCGACCGCCCGCCTCTGCTCGTGCTCGATCGAGTGCAGGGGTTTTTCGACGAGCACGGAATGGGCGACGGGCCGTTGGCTTGGCAGCGCATCGGCGACGGCCAGTCGAACATCACGTACCTGATTGAGCGCGAGGATCGCCGAGTCGTGCTGCGGCGCGGCCCAAGGCCGCCGCTGCCTCGCTCGACGCACGACATGCTGCGCGAGGCACGCGTGCAGCAGGGTCTCGCAAAGGTCGGCGTCGCGGTGCCGAAGATTCTCGCGGTGTGCGCCGACGAGTCGGTGCTCGGGGTGCCCTTCTACGTGATGGATTACCTCGACGGTGAGATTCTGCTCGACTCGGCGCCGGAAGCGCTCGACGGCATCGAACAGCGCAGGGCCACCTCGGAGGCGCTCGTCGACACCCTCGCCACGCTGCACAGCGTCGACCTCGAGCGCGCGGGTCTCGCCGACTTCGGCAGACCGCAGGGCTACCTCGAGCGCCAGGTCGCCACGTTCTCGGGGCTCGCGACTCAGGTCTCCGAGCGCGAGCTGCCGCTCGTCGCCGAACTCGGCGAATGGCTCGAAGCGCACCGCCCCGAGACCCAGCGCGCCGCGCTCGTGCACGGCGACTACCGTCTCGGCAACGTGATGTTCGGGCGCGAAGCCCCTGCCAAGGTGACCGCCGTGCTGGACTGGGAGATGGCGGCGCTCGGCGATCCTCTCGCCGACCTCGGCTATCTCACCGCGACCTACTGCGACGCCGACTCCCCGGGCTCGGTGATGGAGATCAGCGGTGTCACGCGCGAACCCGGGTACCTCACGCGAGCCGAGATCGCCGATCGCTACGCGGCTCACACCGGTCTCGACGTGTCGCGCCTGCCCTGGTACCAGGCGCTCGCGCTCTGGAAGAGTTCGGTGTTTCTCGAGGCGATCTACACGCGCTGGCGGCGAGGCGAGCGGCCGGGCGACGAGTTCGCCCCCGTGCTCGAGCACGAGATTCCGCGGTTGCTCGAGGTCGCGCGCGACTACGCCCGCGGGTAGCGCCAGAGCCCTAGCGGCAGGGGCTACCGCACGAACCGCACGGCGTCTTTGCAGATCTCGAGATAGACGTCGACGAGCTCGGGCACCGACATCGAGCCGTCGGCCCGGTACCACTGAGAGACGCCGAGGCAGAGCGTGCTGACCGCGCGTGCCGCCTCGCGCGGGTGGGGCGCAACGAAGATGCCCTCGGCGACGCCCTGCTCGACGAGCTCGGTCACGAGCGCCTGCTCGTCGCGGCGCGCCTGCAGGTGTCGCTCGCGCGCGTCTTCTGGCAGACTGCGAATCTCGCTGTAGGTTACGAACGCAATCTCGCCGTACTCTGCGTGAAATCGCACGAGACAGGCGACGAGGCGCTCGAAGCGCTCGAGCGTTGTGCTGCCGGCGGCGATCGCTGCGCGCGACGCGGTCAGCAGTTCGTGCATCGCCGCTTCGCAGAGGGCGACGAGGATCGCGCCTTTCGACGGGTAGTGATGGTAGAGGCCGGGCACCGACAGGCCCGCCTCGGCCGCGATCTGGCGAATCGAGGTGCCGTGAAACCCGCTCACGGTGAAGCAGCGCAGCGCGGCGAAGCAGATCGGATCGATCGGCATCGTGTGCGACGACTGGCTGAGAGACATGTGCGGGTGCGGTTCGGCGAAAGACGGAGTGCGGCGGGCGCGGGGCGATCAGCCGCCGAGCGCACCCTCGTCGGTCACGGTCACGTCAGCGCGGTGAAAGTTCTGATGCGAGCGCGATGCGGTGGGGCCGCGTTGCCCCAGGTAGCGCGAGTAGGTGGCGCCCGAGCCATAGGGCCGTTCGGCTGGTGAAGAAAGCTTGAAGAAGCAGAGCTGGCCGATCTTCATGCCCGGCCACAGGCGAATCGGTAGGGTGGCGACGTTCGAGAGCTCAAGGGTGACATGCCCCTCGAACCCAGGGTCGATGAACCCGGCCGTCGAGTGGGTGAGCAGGCCGAGCCGGCCGAGCGAGCTCTTGCCTTCGAGGCGAGCCGCGATGTCGTCTGGCAGCGACACCTTCTCGTAAGTTGAGCCGAGCACGAACTCGCCCGGGTGCAGAATGAAGCCCTCGGCAGGGTCGACCTCGATGAGCCTGGTCAGCTCGGGCTGCTCTTCGGCGGGATCGATCACCGCATACTTGTGATTGTCGAAGAGGCGAAAGTAGCGGTCGAGGCGCACGTCGACGCTCGACGGCTGCACCATTTCGGCTTCGCTCGGGGTGAGCCCGATGCGTCCCGATTCGAGTTCGGCTTTGATGTCTCGGTCTGAAAGCAGCACACTCCTACTCTAGACGCGTCTCCGTGTCTAGGCACGCGGCGAGGGTCTTCTAAAAGTCGTGTGGGGTTACCGGTGCGGGGCGCGTTGAATGAACGCAACTTTTGGAGTCCAGTGACTCTCCGCGTCATCCGACTTCGGGAGCTCTGCATGTCATCACTGCGTTGCGTACGAGATATGCAGTATGTGCGAGATTCTGGCTGAAAATCTCGCACGCAGCTCATATCTCGTACGCAGTGCAGACCACACGAGCCGTATGCCGCCCGACCTCACCCGGGCGACCAGTGTCGCGCGACTCGCGACGCGTGATACCGGTAGTCCGTGCTGCCTCTCCGGACGTTCAGAAGGCCCGGCACGCGGTGATCCTAGGTGACCGTGTTCGCTCGTCCGCTCGAACCTGGTGCGCGTCCCTTGACGTTCACAATGAGCAAGCCCGCGAGCACGAGGAGCGAACCCGCGATGAAGCCCGGCGTGAGCGGGTCGCCGAGCAGAAACACCCCGGCGAGCACCCCAAAGATCGGGGTGAGCAGGGTCAGCACCCCGAGCCTGGCTGCGAGGTACCTGCGCAGCAACCAGTACCAGACGAGGTAGCTGCCGAATGCGATGACGACAGCCTGGAAGCCCAGGCTGAGCCAGGCGGTGGGCGTGCTCACGAAGTGCAGTTGCCCGATGAGCACCGTGACCACCGTGAGCAGCACAAACGAAATCGCGAGCTGGTAGAACAGCGTCTGCGTTGGTGGTGCCTCGCTGAGCCTACTCACACGAACCGCGACGGTCGTGAGCCCCCACGCGGCGCCGGCCGCGAGGGCGAGCAGGTCACCTAGCAGCATCTCTGGCGTGAGGCTCGCTGATCCATCTCCGATTGTCGGCACGATAAACGCGACTGCGATGCCGAGAAACGCGGTGGCGATGCCGATCCACTGCCGGCCCGAAAGCCGTTCCTCGGGAATCTTGAGGTGCAGCCCGACCGCCGCCCAGATCGGCGCGGTGTAGAGAAATACCGACATGTGCGAGGCCGTCGTGCGGTTGAGGCCCTCGGCCACGAACCAGAACTCTGCGGCAAACAAGACGCCGACAACGATCCCGGCAGGCAGCAGGGCTCGGTGCTGCCAGCGCTCCTTGAACACGAGCTTTGCAACCAGCCACACCAACACCGCCGCGACACCAGAACGGATCGACACCTGCAAGACTGACGACACATCGGGCAGCGTCACCTTGATGGCTACCTGCTGCGCGCCCCACAGTAGGCAGAGCACAAGCATGATGCTCGCGGCTTGGGCGTTCACGGGCGAGCGCACTGACGGCTCCTTCGATCAAATATGTGTAAGCGTGGTCACTTTGGCAGTCGCGCGGTCGCGGTCACGCCGTTCTTGCCGTCTGAGTCGAGCCAGACGCTGCCGCCCATGCGTTCCATCAGTTCGCGCACCATGGGCAGTCCGAGCCCCGTTCCCGCCTTGTAGTCGCTGCCGGTGCCGACCACGCGGTAGAAGCGTTCGAACACCTTACCAATTTCCCCGGGATCGATGCCCGGTCCCGTATCGACGATCTCGATAATCGCCTCACCGTCACGCTGAGATACGTTCACCGTGACAGAGTCCCCGGGCCGCGAAAACTTCACGGAGTTCGAGATGAGGTTCGAGATCGCTCGGTGCAGCCAGAGCGGCTCGGCCGGAACTAAGAGGGGCTCGCACGCGATGGCGCTCAGCGTGACGTTCTTCTCTGTCGCGACCCGCGAAAGGTCAGACACCGCCTGCTGTACGGTCTGCGTCACGTCGACGTCGACGGGCACATACGGCGCCGCGTCGCTCATTCTCGATAGCGTCAGCAGATCGTCGATGAGCTCTGCGAGGCGGCGAGCGTTGCGGGTGACCACCTCGAGCAGCTCCTGATCCTCTTCGCTGAGGTCTGACAACTCGAGCTCTTCGGCATACCCCAGAATGCTCGTGACCGGGGTGCGCAGTTCGTGGCTCACCGACGCGATGAACTCGTCCTTCTGCAGGTTCAGCTTGCGCATCCCCCGCGTGAGCTCGCGTTCGTGAGCGAGCGCCTGCGCCATTGCCTCTTCGGTTCGCCGCTCCTCGGTGACGTCGACGGTCTGAATGAGCAACGCGCTGCGATCGTCACCGACCGGGGCCACGCGCATCATGAGTTGTCGATCATTCCAGAGCAGGCCACCCTGCCAGTCCTTCTCGCTGGCATGCGCCACGCCGGGCAGCGCGGCGATTTCGGGCGCGATTGAGCGGCTCCCGTCCTGGTGCACCTGCAGCGTCCAGTCGGGCATCAATCGCTCGAACGCAGGGTTCTCTTCGACCATCGTGAAGCGCCCGCCGTCTTCGCGTTCGAGCAGCAGAAACCCGCCGTTCGTCGAAATGAGCGACCCCTGCAGAAGCTTCTCGCGCGCGCGAAGGTGGTGCAGCATCGAGTTGTGGTCGTCTTGCAGGGTCGCGAGCAGCAGCATCGACACGCTGAGCGAGAGTGTGAAGAGCTGGTTCAGGCCGATGAACAGCGCTGGCGCGTCGGCAGTTGCGTGAGCGAAAGCACCGCCCCCGAGGGCCCCGAGCGCCACGGAAGCGATGCTGACGCACGTCACCTCGATGAGCACCGCGGCGACGCCGAATCTCAGGGCGGCCCAGGCCAGCACCGGGAAGAGCAGGAACGCGATGGGCTGATCCTGGCCCGGATAAAAGGCGGCGAACAGTGTCAACGCGAGCACTGCCAGCTGCACGACGAGCTCGCCAACCCGCCGAACCCGGAACGTGTCGAACGGCACGATCCCGAAACCGCCGATCAAAATGATGGCGCTCATGTGCGAGGCGGAAACCGAAAGAAAGTGCGGCAAGAACGCCATGTGCTCGAGCGCGAGTGTCGCCGCCGCGACCGCGCCGCCGATCATGCCGCCAAGCACCGCGGCGCTCACAAATCGCACCACCCAGCCGGATCGCGAGCTCCACTCGACGCTGTGATGCCCGCGCATGATCGCCAACACCACGAGCGTCTCGGCCGCGCCGGCCAACCCGAAGCCTAGCGAGACCCACCACTCGGTGCCCGTGATCATGTTCGCGGCCGCGGTCAGAACCATGACCCACAGCAGCACGAGCCAGCGCTTTCTGCGCGCGCTGAGTGCCGCGAGCACCGACAAACCGCTCGCGGGCCACCAGGGTGCCGTCGGTGATCCCGGAAACCGCATCGAGCTCATGATGATGCCGAGCAGAAACGAAAGCGCAAGCAGCAGCACGATAAAGAGCAGCCGGCGCCCGTCTGCTGAGTTGCGGAAGAACGCAGTCAGGCTCTCGCGGCGCATGTGTCCCTCCAATATGCTGTGATGAGGGAGACTCTATCGAGCGTGAGTATGAGTGGGGAATACTTTGACGAGGATCGCAGTAATCGAAGACGATGCAGATCTGAATCGTCTGCTGTGTCGACGGCTGAGCCGCGCAGACTACGAGGTGCATTCGGCCGCTGACGGCGTTGCCGGCCTTGCCCTCATGAAGGAGTTCCCGCCCGCGATCGCGGTGATCGACTGGATGATGCCGAAGATGAGCGGCATAGAGCTGATCCAGCGGGTGCGTCAAGATCCGGAGCTCAGCGGGATCAAGATTCTGATGCTGACCGCGCGCTCGCAAGAGGGCGACCGCATTCGCGCGCGCAACTCGGGGGCAGATGACTACCTGGTGAAGCCTTTCGCGGCGACCGACCTGCTTGCGAGCCTCCAAGCGCTGGAGCAGCAGATTTAGCCATCATGCTCACCTTGAGATTGAGCGAGTTCGTGCTCGTGACGGTGCTCGTTTGCGCGGGCCTGTTCGTGCTTGCGCTGTTGCTGTTGCTTGTAGCCGTCGCGTATTCGCGCGCGAAAGCCAGGCGGGCGAGCGCGAATCGCGAAAAGTATCTCGATATGTTGATCCTGGCATCGGAGGGCGCGGGGGATCCCGCACCCGCCCGGCGGGCCGCCCGGCGTGAGGTAGCCGACCTCGCGGTGCACCTGCTCTCAAACCTGATCGGGCAGGAGTACCGGCAACTCGCCGATTGGCTGCTGCGGTGGGGCTTCGAGGGCGATGCGCAGGAGTGGCTGGGCAGTCGTTCGGCCGCCCAGCGGCTGCGCGGGGCCGTGCTGCTGTTGCTCATGAAGGGTGAGGCCGCGATGTCCGCCACGCTGCCGCTGCTCGCTGATCCGCACCCGAGAGTTCGGTCGGGCGTGGCTCGTGTGCTTGGCTATGCGGGCTCGGAGGCGGCCGTACCGCCCGTGCTGCGTGCGATCGAACTGAACCTGCTCGCTCCGAGTATCGGCATGATGTCGATCCTGCGAATCTATCCCCGCGACGGGGCACCGCTTGCGGGCGGGATGCGCTCGGATTCCGCACCCCTGAGGCGCGTCGCCGCAGCGAGTGTGGGGATCCTCGAAATGCAAAGCCTTCGCGAGCCGGTCGAAACGTTGCTTGATGATCCCGATGAAAGCGTTCGGCTGGCCGCGATCGAAACGCTGGATCGGCTCGCTGACCCAGGCTCGATGGCGGTGCTGCGGGCGGCACTGCAGTCGGCAGATACGGCCGAACGGGGCGCGCACGAACTCGCGCTGATCGAACAGGCGCTCGTGAGCTGCGGGACTGTGCCGAGCGAGCAGATGCTCGACTTTGACGAGGAGGGTGATGCGCTGTGACTGAGTTCATGTTCACCCTGACGATCATCACGCTGGTGCTGGCCGTGTACTACTTGATCTATCACGTCGGCACTGTCTGGATCGTCATGATCGCCGCGGTGCAGATCGCCCGTGAAACGCGTTGGCCGCACAAGTTCGAAGAGATCGAGACGTTCTCGAACCCCCTCGCGCCGCTGGTGTCGGTCATCGTGCCGGCGCACAACGAAGAAGCGGGCATCGCCGCTGCGGTCGACTCGCTGCGGCACCTGCGCTACCCAGCGCTCGAGATTCTCGTCGTAGACGATGGCTCTACCGACCGCACCTTCGATGTGCTTGCCAACCGCTACGGGCTGCGCCAGCGCAGGCCCTCGCACCCAGACGACCGCGTGCCGCAGCTGGGTGAGACGCTGAGCGAGTTCGAGACCGCGGATGGCACTCTGCGGGTGATTCAGAAGCGCAGCATTGGCCGTCGCGCCGATGCGGTCAATACCGCGTTGCGGGTCGCGAAGGGCGAGCTCGTCTGCATGATCGATGCCGACTCGATGCTTGCGCCGGACTCGCTGCTGCGGCTCGTCGTGCCGTTCATGGACGACCCGGCGATCGTCGCCTCGGGCGGCACGGTGCTGCCGGCAAACGGCATCAGCTTTCACGGCGGCAACCCCACGACGAGCCGGCTGCCGAAGGGATGGCTCGAGCGTTTTCAGCTGGTCGAGTACTTGAGAGCGTTCGTGCTCGGGCGTTCGGGCTGGGCGAGGCGCAACGGGCTGACGATCATCTCGGGAGCGTTCGGGCTGTATCGTCGCGAATCGGTGCTGCGCGTCGGCGGCCTGACCGGCGCATCGCTGGCAGAAGACGCAGACCTGCTGCTCGCGGTGCACTCCGACTGTGTCGAGCGCGGCGTCGACTATCGCGTGGTCTTCGATGCGCGCGCGATCTGTTGGACCGAGGTGCCGTCTGAGCTTGGCCAGCTGCGCACTCAGCGCATTCGCTGGGCTCAGGGTCTCGACGAGATTCTCTCGAAGTATCGGCGCATGCTGTTTAACCCCCGTTATCGGGTGCTCGGCATGCTGGCCATGCCGTGGCTGCTGGCATATGAGTACATCGCACCGTTTCTCGCGGTGTTCGGCTTTCTCATCTCGGTCACCGGAATCGTGACGGGCTGGGTGTCGCCGGGCGCGGTGCTGCTGCTGGCGATCACCGGTGTGGGGCTCGCGACGATCGTCGGCATTTTCGCGATCATTGTGCAGGTGCTGTGGATGGGCCTCTACGTGTCACGGCGTCAGGTGCTATTGCTGCTGCTTACGAGCCTCTTGGAGCCGCTGGTCTACCGGCCCTTCACGTTTATCTGGCAGATCAGGGGCATCTGGCGAGGGCGCCGAGGGGCCGAGAGCGAGTGGGGTGTGATGACGCGCAAGGGTGCGCTGTCAGACGAAGACCCGGGTGCGTGATTCGGCTTCTCGCAAAGGATCAGCCCTCGCTCGGCAGCGGCTCCGTGATGGCGAACAGCAGCTCGGCGAGCTGATTGCCGAGTCCGTCGAAACTACCGATCGAGCTCGAACCCGAGAGGGCGGCCGTGCGCAGCTCGCGCTCGTAGATGCTGCTGAGCAGGGGGATCGCATGCTCGGCAGGGAGGGTGAAGCGCCTTCCTGCGACGCCGATCACGTGCGCGACCGCCTCGGCAATATCAGCATAGAAGCGCACCATGAAGTCGCGGTAGTCGCGTGCGATCGAGGGGTCGCGCATGGCGAGCAGCAGAAACTCGGTCTCGAGCACGAACCAGGTGGTTGCATCGGTTTCTGGCATGAAGAAGTCGACGATGTAGCCGGCAACCTGATCGGGTTCGAGCGCGGGCCCGCACTCGCGCAACTCCGGTTCGAGCGCGGTCGCCTGGGTCTTCAGGTGTGCAGTGCGTCGAGCGAACTCTCGCTCGAGCAGGGCGAGAAAGAGCTGCTCCTTGCTCTCGAAGTTCGAATAGAACGCGCCCCGGGTGAAGCCGGCCCGGGTGCAGATCGCCTCGACCGAGGCGCCCTGCAACCCCTCTTCCCTAAACGCCTCGGCGGCGGCCTCGAGGAGGCGGTCGCGGGTGGCCTGGCGCCTGACACTTGTGGCGAGCGGCCGCGTGCCAGCGTCGCCGACGTTCAGTTGTTCATCAGCCACGGACATGCTCGATACATTACTGTATTGAACTGGATACACAAATGTATCGGAATCGAAAGGCCACGCATGTCGTCACTGCTCTACGCTCTCGGGCTCCGCGCGACCCGCGCAAAGGTGCTCGTGCTTGTCGTCTGGCTGGCGATCCTTGCTCTGCTCGGTGCTGGCGCGATCTTCCTGTCGAAGGGAGCGAACGCGCCCATCACGATTCCCGGCACCGAATCGCAGGCCGCTATCGACACGCTTGGCCGCACGTTTCCCGAGGTTAGCGGCACCAGCGGCCGCATCATCGTGGTTTCTCCGGAGGGTTCGCGCGTCGACAGCGATCCGTTCAAGACTGAGATCGAGGATGCTGCGGTCGGTCTCGAAAAGCTTGAAGCCGTCACGGGTGTCTCAACTCCGTTCTCCGAGGTAGCTGCGAGCGAGATCAGCGACGATAAGCGGGCGGCGCTGCTGACCATTCAGATGCAGGTGTCGACCGGAGACGTGCCGGAGGCGACCACCGCGGGCGTGCAAGAAGCGGTAGCTCAGCTGCAGGACAGCCTGCCCGAGGGTACGCAGGTGTCGTACGGCGGCGACGCGTTTTCGACCGCCATCCCCGGATTCTCTGCAGCCGAGTCGGTGGGCGTGATTATTGCCTTCTTCGTGCTGCTATTCACCCTCGGCTCGCTCGTTGCGGCCGGAATGCCGCTGCTCATCGCGATGCTCGGCGTCGGAGTTTCGGTTGCGGGCATCTACTTCACCACTGCGTTCATCGACATGACATCGACAACGCCCATGCTTGCCCTCATGCTTGGCCTCGCTGTAGGCATCGACTACACACTCTTCATCGTGAGCCGGCACCAAGAGCAACTACGGGCCGGTGTCGAGATGCGTGAGAGCATCGCCCGCGCCACGGCGACGAGTGGTTCGGCGGTGGTTTTCGCTGGCCTCACCGTGATCATCGCGCTTGTCGGTCTCTCGGTCGCGGGTATTCCATTTCTTACGTCGCTCGGCGTCGCCGCGGCGGCGGGCGTCGCGATCGCCGTGCTGATCGCAGTGACGTTGACTCCTGCGGTGCTTGCGATGGCGGGCATGAAGATTCTGTCTCGCAAGCAGCGGCGTGCGCTGCAGCAGGGCGAGGATCAGGGCGTCTCTGCGGGCGAGGCGCCCGCCACGAAGCCGTCGAAGGCTGATCGCTTCTTCGGCGGCTGGGTGAAGGCCGTCACCGCGAAGCCGCTCATCACCGTGGTGACCGTGCTCGTGGCGCTCGGCATTGCCGCGATTCCGGCATTCGACCTGCGGCTTGCGCTGCCCGGCGCCGAGACTCTCGAGGCAGACAACCCGGCTCGCGTGACCTACGAGCTCACAGGCGAGCACTTCGGCGAGGGCGCGAACGGTCCGCTGCTGCTCACCGGTTCGATCATCTCGAGCACCGATCCGCTTGGCCTCATGGACGACCTCGCCGATGAGATCCGTCAGCTTCCGGGAGTTGCCGACGTGCCGCTCGCGACCCCGAATCAGGGGGCCGACACCGGCATCATTCAGGTGGTGCCAGAAGAGGGCCCGCAGTCGGAGAGCACCGCCGCGCTGGTAAACGAGCTGCGCGCGCATCACGACGAATGGCTCGAGAAGTACGGCGTCAGTCTCGCAGTCACCGGATTCACCGCGGTCGGCATTGACGTGTCACGGCTGCTGCTCGAAGCGCTTGTGCCCTTCGGCGTGCTCGTGGTTGGTCTTTCGCTGATCCTGCTCGCCATGGTGTTCCGTTCAGTGTGGGTGCCGATCAAGGCGACGCTCGGCTACGTGCTTTCGGTCGGCGCCGCGTTTGGCGCGGTCGTCGCGGTATTTCAGTGGGGGTGGCTCGCAAGCGCGTTCAACGTGCATCACGCAGGCCCCGTGTTGAGCTTCATGCCGATCCTTCTGATGGGCGTGCTCTTCGGCCTTGCGATGGACTACGAAGTCTTTCTCGTTTCGCGCATTCGCGAAGAAGTCGTGCACGGTTCAGATAGCAGCTCCGCGATCAAACGAGGCTTCATTGGATCGGGCCGCGTGGTCACCGCCGCGGCGATCATCATGTTTGCGGTGTTCGCGGCCTTTGTGCCCGAAGGCGACCCGTCGATCAAGGTGATTGCGCTCGGGCTTGCGGTCGGCGTCTTCGTTGACGCGTTTATCGTGCGCATGACGCTCGTGCCCGCCGTGCTGCAACTGCTCGGCGACCGCGCGTGGCGCATGCCGCGCTGGCTCGATAAGTTCCTGCCAGCATTCGACGTTGAGGGCGAAGGCCTGGCACGCGAACTCGCGCACGCCTCGTGGCCAGCCGACAACCCAAATTCGAGGATCGCCAGCGCCGATCTCACCCTGCCGCAGGTCGGCAGGGTGCCCGAGCTGCGGGTGAGCGCCGGCGAGGTGCTCGTGCTCGACCCGGCCGACGCCCGGTCGGC
>DDEV01000105.1:0-8713 GCA_002336855.1 Leucobacter sp. UBA1945
GAGACCGACCTGTTCGGCGAGCAGAGCGTGCTCTGCGGTGGCACCGCGCAGCTCGTGCAGTACGGTTTTGAGACGCTCACCGAGGCTGGCTACCAGCCCGAGATCGCCTACTTCGAGGTGTTGCACGAGCTGAAGCTCATCGTCGACCTCATGTGGGAGGGCGGCATCGCGAAGCAGCGTTGGAGCGTTTCTGACACCGCCGAGTATGGTGACTACGTCTCAGGCCCTCGCGTCATTGACCCGAACGTCAAGGAGAACATGAAGGCCGTTCTCGCTGACATCCAGTCGGGCGCGTTTGCCAAGCGCTTTATCGATGACCAGGACAACGGCGCACAGGAGTTCACCGCTCTGCGCGCAAAGGCCGAGTCGCACCCGATCGAGACCACCGGCCGCGAGCTGCGCCAGCTCTTCGCATGGTCACAGCAGGATGAGGATTACGTGGACGGCAGCGCTGCGCGCTGACGCCCACGTAATCAAGGGCAGCACTGTTTTGTGGTGAGGCGGTGGCCTCACCACGCGGCGCGCGCAAACGCGATGCGTTTGCTTTCAAGCGGCGCGTGCGCAGCGATCCTCACGCGTGGACGGCAGCGCTGCGCGCTAACCACTGATTCGTTCAGTTCTTGAGGGGCCCCGGGGGAGACCCTGGGGCCTTTCGCACATGTGTTGCACACTCGCAGCAATCTTTGCTGGTTCATGCAGCATCGCCCCGCTAGGCTGAAGCCGTTCACAGTCAAATGCCGTTCGGCACATCGGTGAGGATGCACACATGGGACTCATTCAGGCAGCAATTGGCGCGATCGGCGGCACGCTTGCAGATCAGTGGAAAGACTTTTACACGGTGCCCAGCGGCCTTGCACCTACGGCAGCACTGTTCGCTGCGGTTCCTCAGGGGCAGAACGCGGGCCGCGGCTCGAACACCAAGGGTTCTGACGGCGTCATCACGAACGGCAGCAAGATCCTCGTTCCCGAGGGCTACGGCCTCGTCCTGATGCAGGACGGCGCGATCACCGGCTTCGCCGCAGAGGCCGGTGCGTATGAGTGGAACTCCGAAGCGCAGGACTCTCAGTCGATCTTCGCGGGCAACGGTATCGTCAGCCCGCTCATCACCACCTCGTGGGAGCGCTTCAAGTTCGGTGGCCGCCCCAGCACGCAGCAGCGCGCCTACTTCGTCACCCTGAAAGAGCTGCCGAACAACCGTTTCGGCACCCAGAGCGAGATTTATTGGGACGACGCGTACATGAACGCGCAGGTTGGCGCGGTCACCCGTGGCACTTACACGCTCAAGATCACTGACCCGATCCTGTTCATCAAGAACTTTGTGCCAGCAAAGTACCTCGAGCCCGGTCAGGTGTTCGACTTCACCGATCTCGAAAACGATGCCGCTTCGCAGCTGTTCAATGAGGTTGTGGGATCGCTGGCGCCAGCGTTCTCTCTGTACACGAACGACCCGTCTAAGGGCAACCGCATCACGAAGATCCAGCAGGACTCGATCGGCTTTGCGCAGAGCCTCTCGGCGGCAGTCGAGCAGAACTACCAGTGGTCGACGGCCCGAGGCCTTGTCATCGCAGCGACTGCGATCATCGCGATCGAGTACGACGAGAACACCCGCGAGCTGCTGAAGAACGTGCAGCGTGCAGACGCGCTTGCCGGTGCGCGAGGCAACTCGAACCTGCAGGCCTCGGTGGCAGCGGGCTTCGAAGCTGCCGGTGAAAATGCCGGCGCCGGCGGCATTTTCGGCATGGGCATGGCGGCTGGCACAGCCGGTCTCGGTGGTCTGCAGCAGCCAGTTCCCGGGGTGGGCGCTCAGAGCACTCAGCAGCAGGCAACCCCGGCCCCGGCTCCGGCCGCTCCCGCAGCCGAGGATCCGATGGCGAAGCTCGCGAAGTTCAAAGAGATGCTCGACGCGGGGCTGATCTCGCAAGAGGACTACGACGCGGCAAAAGCGAAGGCGCTGGGGCTCTAAGCAGGGCTGAACCAACATGAACGATGCTGCTGAGGGGCTGCCGGGCGTTCCGCCGCAGCAGAGCCCTGTGACGCCTGCGCAGGCTCCTATGCCGGTGCCTGCGCAGGCGGATCCGGCGATGCCGCCGCAGTATGCTGTGCCAGCTGAGCAGCCTCCCGCTCAACCTGATCCTGTGCCGCCTTTCGCCCCTGATCCGAACGCGACGACGCAGGCAAACACTCAGAATGAGCGGCTGGGTGACGGTGTGAATCGCTGCCCGAGGTGCGGTTCGACCGAGATTCAGTTGCGACCCCAGACGGGCATGCTGATCTGCATGTTCTGCCGCTACGAGTGGTCTGAGGCGACGGTCGAGGGGCAGATCTTTGCCGAGCAGCCCCTCGATCAGCTGCAGGGCACGGTGATCGGCACGGGTGCCGCAGACATCGATGACTCAATGAGCGATGTCGTGACGCTGAAGTGCGGTGGCTGCGGCTCGGAGGTGGTCGTGAACATTGCGAGCGCCATGTCTGCACGCTGCCACTGGTGTCGCAGCATCTTGACGGTCAACAACCAGGTGCCGAACGGGGCCGTGCCAGACGCGGTGCTGCCATTCACGCTGACGCACGAGCAGGCGGTCGCCGCGATTCGAGAGTTCGCGGGCAAACGCAGAATGTTCGCACATCGGCGCTTCTTAAGAGAGTTCACCCCTGAGAACGTGGTCGGTGTCTACCTGCCCTACATGGTCGTCGACGGCAATGCGAGTGCGACCGTCTGGGGGCAAGGAGAGGTGCTGCTGCGCAGCTATACCAGGGGCAGCGGCGACGATCGCGAGACCTTCTACGACGCCGACGTCTATCAGGTGCGCCGATTCGTCGATTTCACCGTAGACGACCTCACGATCGAGTCGTCTGCCGAGCGCGCGAACATGGACGTGTTCGTGAACACGAACAACATCATCAACACGATCCTGCCGTTCGATACGAAGAACGCAGTGAAGTGGAACGCGAGCTATCTCACGGGGTTCACCTCTGAGAAAAGAGACCAGAACGTTGAGGCGATTCGCCCCGTGCTCGAAGACCAGCTGCTGTCGATCGCGCGCTCTGAAGTGGCCCCGACTGTCAGCGGGTACAACCGCGGCGTGCGCTGGGAACACGAGCAGCTCAGCGTTCACGGCACTCGATGGGTATCGATGTATCTGCCGGTCTGGCTGTACTCGTACTATCACGAAGAGGGGGGTCGCGGCATGGTGCACTACATCGCAGTGAACGGACGAACCGGTGAGACCATGGGCAGCGTGCCGGTCTCGCGGGGCAGGCTGCTTGCGGCCGCGCTCTCGACGGGCACCGTGATTGAAGCGATCGTGATCGCATTCTTGGTGGCGACGCTATGATCGCCGGGCTCATCAATGCCGCCGCGGTGCTCGGGCCGGTGCTTGGCCACGTGTTTCTGCAGTCGAACGCTCAAGACGAGGGTGGGGGCGGCTGGCTGCTGCTCGCAGGCCCTGCCGCAGGCGTCGCCGTCTACACGGCGCTGTTCAGGTACTACCGCAACACCGACAAGTCGCACTCCTTCGAACGCGAGACCCTCATCGAGTCGAAGCCGGTCACCGGGAGCGACGCGAAGGTCGATGAGGTGCGGGGCACGAAGCGCACTTCGATTCCCGGCAACAACGTCAGCAAGTATCGCGAGCGCGTGCAGCGCGTCGAATAGTCGCGCAGAATACTTAGGCAAAGAACCAACGAAGTACAGAGCAAAGAAAAGGATCGCCCCTCGCCTGCCGATTGAAGCAGGGGAGGGGCGATCCTCTTCGATGCGAACGAGACGTGCGCTATGCCGCCGCTGGCTCGGCGTCTGCGACCTCGATCGGGGCGTCCGATGGGTCTGCCCACACAGGCGCCGGCAGCAGCGTGTCGGTCTTGCCCGCCTGAATCTCGCGCAGTGCCGAGGTGATCTCGTCGGCGTTCTCTGGCACGTTCAGGCCGCAGTTCTGCAGCTCCGAGGCGAACTTCAGGGTGAGACGGTTCTTGCCTGCCTCGATCGCCTGCGCGGTCGTGCCGCTCTGAATCACGCTGCCGGTCTGAATGTCTGAGACGTCTTCACAGACGTGGTAGACGGTGCCGCCATCGACCCAGTAGACGTTGTCAGAGCCGAGCAGCTGAATGACCGTCGACTGGTCGGCGGTGTACTGCTCGACCGACGGCGGGTTGAAGTCGACGCCGACGATCACGCTCACCGCGGCGAGCACGATGCCCACGATGCCGGCCGTGGTCTTCTGCCCCTTGTCCATGTCTTTGTTGAGGAAGATGAGAATGATGAGCGGCAGAAACGCGATGATCGAGATGATCGCGCCGAGCTGGTTCTGCACGAAGAAGCGCACGGTGTCGGCCTTGCGGGCCGGGTCGAGGCGGTTCGCCTTCTTCCAGAGCAGCGAACCCGTGATCGCGAGCGCCGCGATGACCACGAGCAACACGAGCAGCGTGATGAACGCCCACTGCGGAAAGTGCGCGACAGCGTCTTGCGCCTGAAGCAGGCCCGTGTCTGGATCGCGCACGAGGGTGCCGTCTTCGCCAACCCATTCGCGCTGACGCAGCAGCCAGAAGATCGCGACGGCCTCGAGGGCGATCGCAACGACCCACGCGACGAGCGCGATGATGCGCAGCTGCTTGCTCTTCGCCTTCGACTCGGGTGTCGGCTTCCAGCCCTGACCGTTCGCCGGCTCGGCAGCTGCGGCCTTTTTCTTGGGCCCTGCATCTTCAGACATTGCGCTCCTTCTTGAGGCTGTGACGATGTTCGCTTGTCTCTGCGTCAGTGTACTTCAAGGTTTCGGCCCGGTGCGGCTCGCTAGGCTTGTCGATATGGGTAACGAAAAGGATCGCGCGAGCCGCGAGGCGGCCCNNGAGAGCTCGCTCGCGAGCGGTTGGACCGTCGAGGGGCAGCCAGCGGCCGAGCCGCAGGGGGGCGCACCGCAAACGGCACTGCGTGCCGATACCTCCGGTGATCCTCGCCCCGAAGCCGCTGACGCAGCTGACGTCGTCATCGAGCCGACTGGCGAGTCGACCCAGCTCTCAAGCGGGGCGCTCGTGCTGCTCGGCCTGATCGGTGGGGTCTACCTGCTCTTCACCTTCGTGTGGTTCAGCTGGGCGAACGCGGCGGCGACCGCGAACGCCGCAGTGATCGAGACGAGTGGTTCGCTCGGCGGCGTGCTGCAGCAGATCGTATTCTGGGTCGCGCCGTTCGCGCCGGCGCTCTGGTTCACCTCGGTGCTCGTGCTGTGCCGCGGGGCGCGGGTGCGGCGCATGGTGGCCTGGCTCGTGCTCGGGCTTGTCGTGCTCGTGCCGCTGCCGATGTTCGGGGGATTGTTCTGATGGCTCGCAAGATCACCGGGTGGGCGGCGTTCGCCCTGCTCACCGCGCTCTACGTCTACATGGTCGTCGCGGCCATCGGCAACCTCACCCAACTGCCGCAGATGGCTGCGCAGCTCGGCCTCGCGGTCAACGCCCTCGGGTGGTTCTGGCTGTGGCTCGGCGTCGCCCTGCCGGTGCTCGGCTATGCAGCTGCGCTGCTGGTGGGGCGCGGGCGCAGCGGGGGCTCGAAACTGCTCATTCTCGTGACCGCCCTCGCGCTGGTCGCGGCGCTGCAGCTCGAGATCTCGATCGTGGTGCCGCCGACATCCTTCTTCATGTAAGCGCCCTCCGCGCTCTCGCGGCATACGGCGATAGTAGAATGCTGAGGGTGCCGAGGCCTTCGGCACCCAACTCTCTCGCTCTCGGAGGACCATTTTCTGATGCCCGCGCCGGTCGTGCTACTCGCTGAAGAACTCTCACCCGCCACGATCGCAGCCCTCGGCCCGGACTTCGATGTGCGCAACGTCGACGGTACCGACCGTGACGCGCTGCGCGCCGAACTCGCGCACGCCGACGCCGTGCTCGTGCGCTCGGCGACCCAGATCGACGAAGAGGCGCTCGGCTGGGCGCCTCAGCTCAAGGTGATCGCCCGCGCCGGCGTCGGCCTCGACAACGTCGATATCAAGGCCGCAACCCAGGCCGGCGTCATGGTGGTGAACGCGCCCACCTCGAACATCATCAGTGCGGCTGAGCTCACCGTCTCGCACATTCTCGGCCTCGCCCGTCACCTGCAGCGCGCGCACGGCTCGCTGAGCGCCGGCCAGTGGAAGCGCTCGTCGTTCACCGGCACCGAGCTCTACGAGAAGACCATCGGCATTATCGGCCTCGGCCGCATCGGTGCGCTCGTCGCCGAGCGTCTGCGCGGCTTCGGTGTTGAGCTGCTTGCCTACGACCCCTACATCACCGCCGCGCGCGCCGCGCAGCTCGGTGCTGAGCTGGTCGAGCTCGACGAGCTGGTCGCCCGCGCCGACTTCTTGACCATTCACATGCCCCGCACGCCCGAGACTCTCGGCATGATCGGCGAGGCCCAGCTGAAGGCCATGAAGCCTACCGCCTACGTCGTGAACGTCGCCCGCGGCGGCCTCATCGACGAAGACGCGCTCGTCGCAGCGCTCGACGCAGGCGAGATCGCGGGTGCCGCGCTCGACGTGTTCGTGCAGGAGCCGCCGAAGGATGACAGGCTCACCGCGCACCCCAAGATCAACGTCACCCCGCACCTCGGCGCTTCGACCGAAGAGGCGCAGGAGAAGGCGGGCATCTCGGTCGCGAAGTCGGTGCGCCTCGCGCTCGCCGGTGAGCTCGTGCCCGACGCGGTGAACGTCGCGGGCGGCACGATCAACGAGTACGTGAAGCCGGGCCTGCCGCTCACCGAGAAGCTCGGCCAGATCTTCGCGGGCCTCGCTGCCGGCCCCGTCACCTCGCTCGATGTCGAGGTGCACGGCGAGCTCAGCGAGCACAACGTGCAGGTGCTGCGCCTCGCTGCGCTCAAGGGTCTGTTCTCGCAGGTCGTCAGCGATCCTGTGTCGTACGTCAACGCCCCGCTGATCGCCGAGCAGCGCGGCGTCGAGGTGCGCTTTCACGTCGACGCGATCTCTGAGAGCTACCGCAACGTGATCACCCTGCGCGGCACGACCGCCGAGGGCGCCCAGATCTCGGTGTCGGGCACGCTCACCGGCCCGAAGCAGGTCGAGAAGATCGTCGAGATCAACGGCTACGAGCTCGAGCTGCCGATCAGCGAGCACCTGGTCGTCTTCAGCTACGAGGATCGCCCGGGCATCGTCGCCGCCTACGGCGGCCTGCTCGGCGAGGCGGGCGTCAACATCGCCGGCCTGCAGATCGCCCGCGACGAGAAGAAGGGCACCGCGCTCTCGGTGCTCTCGGTCGACGCGGCGGTGCCTGCGGAGCTGATCGAGCGCCTCGGCGACGCGATCGGCGCAGCAATGCTGCGCACGGTCGACATCGTCGACGCGTAGGCCCGCTCCCATGCTCTTTCGCTCGCCATGGTCCGGTTCTAGACTCGGGGTATGGCGAGCGAAACTGTTTCTCCCGATAACCTTGACCCCGAAGCCGAACTGACCGAGCTTGAGTTCTCGATCTTCGGCTACGTGTCGCGGCCGCGGGCCGAGGTGTATGAGGCCGTCGCCGATCCTCTCGTGCTGAGCAAGTATTTCACCACGGGCGGAGCCGAGGGGCGCCTTGAAACTGGCGTGACGGTGCGGTGGGACTTCGCCGACTTTCCCGGCGCGTTTCCGGTCGAGGTGCTCGAGGCCGACGGCAGCACGAGGATCGTAGTGCGCTGGGGCGGTGAGCCGAACGCGACGGTCAGCGCTGCACACACCGATGTCACGTTCGAGTTTCAGGCCGAGGGCGATCGCACGAAGGTTGTGATCTCAGAGCGCGCGTGGCGGCTCAACCGAGCCGGGGCGCAAGGCGCTTTCGGCAACTGCATGGGCTGGACGGGCATGCTCGCTGCGATGAAAGCCTGGCTCGAGTACGGCATCAACCTGCGCGAGGGTTTCTACCGCTAGCCTTCAGCGAACAGGCGCCGCTCGCGACTGCGCGCTCGGTGCCGATCTCGCGCGAGATACACGATTGCCGCGAGTGCTGCGACGCCGAGCATCGCCATCGCGACGGCGCCGTCGCTCAGCTGCAGAAACCCGGTGAGCATCGGGTGGGCTTCGCGGGTTGTGGGCTCAAACTCCCACCAGAGGTCGGAACTTTTGGTGGTGGTCATCGATTGCCGCATCGTGCCGCCGAGACGCTCGGCGAGTGCCGGTCGCACCGCGGCGTTCAGAAGCACTGCGATGCCGAGTGGGATCACGACGCAGAGCACGAACGATATCGGGCGTGACAAAGAACTCTGGCGGCTCACCCCGCGAGTATAGCTCTCGCCTCGAATGGCACTCGACCGGCGGTGTAGGCGCATAAAAGGTGTCATGCGGGATCTCGGGCAATTCGAGGGGCCCGATGGTAAGCTTGATTCGCAGGCTTCTGGCCTGCATCAAAGATGAACCGAGCGCGTCGACTGGCTGGCTGGTCTTCGGTGGTAGATCCCTCTGAGAGCAGAGTGGCCTTCTACTGAACATCAGCACTCGCGATCGAACGCAGCATCCGTTTCGACGGTCGTGGCTGTCTGCCGTGCGCTCAAGTGAAACGAAGGAGATCCCGTGGAGGGTCCTGAAATCAAGTTCGCCGAGGCAGTGCTCGACAACGGTCGCTTTGGTAAGCGCACCGTTCGCTTCGAGACCGGCCGTCTGGCCCAGCAGGCGCAGGGTGCGGTTGCTGCCTACCTCGACGAAGAGACCATGCTGCTCAGCGCCACCAGCGCTTCGAAGCAGCCGAAGGAGCACTTCGACTTCTTCCCGCT
>DDEV01000105.1:8807-8935 GCA_002336855.1 Leucobacter sp. UBA1945
GTTCGTCGACGGCCTGCGCAACGAGGTGCAGATCGTGGTCACCGTGCTCTCGATCGCTCCGGGCGAGTACTACGACGCGCTTGCGATCAACGCCGCATCGGCATCGACCCAGATCTCGGGCCTGCCGT
>DDEV01000042.1 GCA_002336855.1 Leucobacter sp. UBA1945
GCCCGTGCCCACGGCGTCGCTGCTCTCGGCGCGCGCGCTCTCGGTGCGCCACCCGGGCGCCGAGGTGCCGGCCGTTGCTGGCGTCAGCTTCGATGTGCGGGCAGGCGACACCCTGGTCATCACCGGTGAGAGCGGCGCGGGCAAATCGACGCTCGCGCTCGCCCTCGTGCGGTTGCTCGACTATGAGGGCTCGTACTGCGTGGGTGGTGTTGAGGCTCGCGAGTTGTCTGCGCATCAGCTGCGCGGCTTCGTCGGGCTCATCGAGCAGCAACCCCAGCTCTTCGATGCTGACATCAGGCAGAACCTCAAATTTGCTCGCGACACTGCGAGCGACGGTGAGCTGCTCGCCGTGCTCGAGCGGGTGGGACTTGGCGATTGGGCGCGCGAGCGGGGCGGCCTTGATGCCCGCGTTGGCGAGCGGGGCGCACTCGTGTCTGGCGGCCAGGCGCAGCGCATTGCGCTCGCGAGGGCACTGCTCGCAGATTTTCCCGTGGTGATTCTCGACGAGCCGACTGCCGGCGTCGACCGCGAGCTCGCCGACCGGCTGCTCATCGAGATGCTCGGTGCTCTGCCCGACGACCGGGCGGTCGTGCTGATCACGCACACCGAGTTGCCAGCAGGTCTTTCGGTCTCTCATCTCGCGCTGTAGTGAGGGCAACCCAGGTGCGGCCAGCCGCTTACGGGATGCTCCTCGGCGCGCGCGCCGAAGAGGTCGCATTCGCCTAGCATTGACGAGACCGGGTACCACCCCGAGAAGTGAGAGGGAATCATGGCGAAGAAGAAGCCGACTGAGCTTTGGTTCGATGCCGAGCCCCTGCTCGGTGCGCAGAAGAAGTCACTGCTCGGCAAAGCGATGACGCCCTTGCCCGGCGCGACCCTTTCCAGAGCTCAGGTCTACGCCCTTGCTGCCTTTGCCGAGGCGAACGGCCTCGACTTCGACGCATTCATTCGCCCGAAGCAGCGGAAAACCCCGTTGCCGGGCCTGGTGCTCGATGGCGATTGCGAGGCGCGGCTGCTCTATCAAGACACGCCCCGAATCGAGTTCGGCAACCACGGGTTCAGGTTTTTGCTGCATGAGAGCGACCTCTCGCCGACACGGCGCGGGTACATCGCAATTCGACACGACCTCCAATTGCCGCATATGTTTCTGCGATCTCACACCCCGGGTGCGATGACGCCGCTCGCGGTCGCATCGCCGGTCGTGAACTTTCTCGGCGCGTTCGATTTCGAGCGCACCGACCCCTCGCACACCGCACTCGATGCCTTTCGCGAGCGGGCCGTGATCCTCGATGACCTGCCCGACGCGCCCTTCAAGGCATACCTCGAGCCGGGCCACGAGGATCACGCGCGAAGCCTGCTCGCCGGTGACGCGGCACCGCACCTCGCCGACTTGTCACGTTCGTTCGATATCGAGAACGACGGCGGCTGGCTGTTGGTGTACAGCTACTTCGGCGACATCAGCACCGTCGACCCCGAGACCTGGGCGTGGGCATTCGCCGCGGCCTCGCGCATGCTCGACGTGCTCGAAGTTTGGGGTGCAGACTACTCTGCCGCACACCTACCCTGGCGTACGGGCCGAGTCGTGAAACGACCAAAGCACCTCGACGGTGCGCTTCGCGCGTTCGCCCCCGTGATGCGCAAGCTGAAGTAACTGTCTCGCTCCGCGAGCGGCTGCCGGTAGCGTTGTCTGCGTGAAGCCCATAACGTTCGACCTCTCGCCGCTGCACGAAGAGATCGACTCTCGTACCGCTCGCGAGTTCGAAGCACGATTCGGTCAGGCACCCAAGCCGGTAAACGCCCGTCGCTCTGCAGTACTTGACATCGTCGGGCTTTTTCTCTGGCTCATTGTCTGCGTCGCCACGGTCGTGATCACGGTGATCGTGCCAAACGACGTGCACACGCTCGATGAACCCCTCGAGAGATCTG
Organism: Leucobacter sp. UBA1945; assembly: GCA_002336855.1. Lineage (GTDB taxonomy): Bacteria > Actinomycetota > Actinomycetes > Actinomycetales > Microbacteriaceae > Leucobacter. The sequence continues at coordinate 1,927 of DDEV01000042.1, forward strand.
TATTCGGCCTCGCGTTGGTGATTCCACTGTCTATCGTGTTCTTTCTCATTTATGTTCCGATCATGTCGGTCGCGGTTCGCGGAACCCCGACGCGATTTGCGCGGTACCGACTCGCGAGGTTCGCCGAGGCAAACGGTATGAGCTACAGCTCCCGAAGGGTGGCAAACGATACCACGCTCGCGTTTGACGTGGTGCACGGCGAGCATCCGCTGCCTATCGAGATCGGCAACCTGCACATCTCGCCACACGAGAACGTAGAGGCGACCGTCAAGGACTTTGCATATGGCTATGTCGCGGTACGTCTTCCGCACGCCATGCCGCACATCGTGCTCGATGCGACGAGCAATGACCTCGCCATCTCGCTCGGTGTGTCGATCGAGCAGAATCAGCGTCAGAGCCTCGAGGGTGATTTCGACCGGCACTTTGCGCTCTACTGCGCTGAAGGCTACGAGCGGGACGCGCTCTACATCTTCACCCCCGATGTCATGGCGAGTTTCGTCGACGGGGCGGCGGCACTTGATGTGGAGTTTCGCGACGACACGCTGTTCTTCTATAGCGCGGATCAGCTCAGCACCCCTGATGAGAACCGCTGGAGGCTGATCGAGGGCGCGCTCGGCGCGGTGCTGCCGCAGCTGCAGTCCTGGCAGCGCTGGCGCGACACCGTAGCTCTCGACGAGCCGACGATCAGGCCGCTGGAACCGGCCGCCGCTGAGCCCACCTCGGCACCTCAGAGCGAACCCGAAGAACCGACTGATTTGCCGACGCTGCTGATCTCGTTGCGCACGGCAGAGCTTTCGACGAAATCAATCAAGCGAAAGACGCCGCTCTGGGCGCGACTCGTGATGATCGGGGTGCTCGCCTACGTCGCGGTGTTGGTCGGTCTTGCGATCGCACTCGACTGAGGCTCGTCGTCGAAAGGGTTAACGCTCGGCCGCGAGAAACGGCTGCCAGGTCTTATCGAGCGCCGCGCGTGCGTAAGCGAACCGCGCGGCGTCCGGCTCGGGCGCTGCGGTTCCGTCAATGCTGGTGACCACCCGAATTCCGTGCAGCGCGTTGATCGCCCAGACCTCGCACTCGGCGAGCTCTGCAGGGGTGATCTCGGCGGGCTCGAGCGCACCGAGCAGCTCGCCCAGTAGCGCTTCGGTGACCGACGCGACGCGATCCTTCGCGGCGGCTCGAAACAGCTGCCCGCCGCGCCACCACACCAGGCTCGTCGTTGCGCCCTCACGCACGATGCCGTCGATACCCACCAGCAGCGCCTCGGCGCCGAGCGCGCGGTTGAGCGCGGCGTAGCGAGAAATGTTCGGCCCCTTGCGGTCGGAGTGAGGGGCAGCGGGGGAGAGCGTCGACACGAGGCTGAGCGTGTCGCCGAGCTCGGGGAGCGGGCGCAGGCTGAGGCGCAGCTCGAAGTCGCCGTGCGCTGCGCGCCAGAGCTCCCACCTCGGAAACCCGTCGCCGTATGCCGCGATCGTGCGGCTTGTCTCGTCGAGAAAGTTGCCGACTCCGCGCAGCGCGCCGCTGCTGGCAGCGTGAGTGCTGCGCGCGAACCGTGCGAGGTGGTGCCCGAGGCCGCGCACCTCTGCGGCACCGGTCTGAGGGTCGATTCGCACGCGAAATGAATCGGCGACGAGCAGCTCTTCGCTCGCGTCGTCGGCGGCAAGTCGGTGGGCCTGAGGCATGACTCAATCTTTGCATCTTGCGCGGCTCGCGTGGAGATCGCGCAGACGTCACGCTTGGCCCGTGCCGGGGCCGCCAGCAAGTATGGTTATCAGGTGGTCGTGCGCGCTGTCACCTGGCCGCGCGACACGGTATCGGTCGCGCGTAGTCTGGCGCGCGTCGACAGCTGGTTCTGGCTCGACGGCTCGGCCGCCGAACCGAACGGGGGTGCCGGCCGCAGCTTTCTGGGCGAGGCGACCCGGGTGACGTACGCGCGAAACGGTGACGAGCGATCGTTTCTCGATTCGCTCCGCGGCGGCGAAGACGCGGGATCGGTTGTCGTGCTCGGCTACGAGTTCGGTCTCGCGCTGATGGGCGAGCCCGCCGCAAGCGACGACGCGGCGCCCGCGTTCGCGTTGCACCCGTCAACCGTGCTGGTGCTCGATCACGCGAGCGAGCGAGCCGAGTTGCGCGGGCCGAGCGACGCGGCGATAGACACGTGGATCGAGCGGCATGGAGCGGCGCTTGACCAGTTCGAGTCGGTGCCGCGTGGCCCCGGCACCGGAGACATCGAGACTGCCGATGGCGCACCCCTCGCCCTCTCGTGGCGGCGCAGCGACGCCCAATACCTCGAAGACGTCGCCGCGTGCAAACGCGCGATTCGTGATGGTGACGCCTACGTGCTTTGCCTCACCGACACGGCGACGGCACGCCTCGGTGCTGAGGTCGATCCTCTCTCGATCTATCTGAGGTTGCGTGCCTCAGGGGCGGCGGTTCGCGGGGCCGTCATCGTGACTCCGGGCAGGGCACTCGTGAGCGCGAGCCCTGAACGCTTCCTGAGCAAGCGCGGCGACAATGTCGCAACTCACCCGATCAAGGGAACGAGGCCAAGGGGGGTGACGCTTGAGCAAGACGAAGCATTGGCGCACGAACTTGCCGCCGACCCCAAGGAACGGGCCGAAAACCTGATGATCGTCGACCTCATGCGCAACGACCTGAGCCAGGTGTGTGAGCCAGGCACCGTGCACACCGACGGTTTCTTGCGCGTCGAGCACCACCCTCGCGTGCACCAGCTGGTCAGCACGGTTTCTGGCAGACTGCGCGACGGCCTCGACGTGTTCGATGCGATTGCGGCGTGTTTTCCGGGTGGCTCGATGACCGGCGCACCGAAGCGACGTGCGGTGCAGTTGCTCGCCGAACTCGAGGCGGGCCCTCGGGGTCTGTACTCCGGGTGCTTCGGCTGGTTCGACCCCGCGGGCGATGCCGAGATCGCGATGACGATTCGAAGCATCGAATTGCGGGGGCAAAAAGGATCCCCGGGTCTTGCTCTCGTCGGCGCCGGCGGGGGAGTGACTGCCGACAGCGAGCCCGCCGCAGAGCTCGCAGAGAAGCAGTTGAAGGCCGCGCCCATGCTCGCGGCCCTCGGCGTGATCGCCCGCTGACCCGAGTCCCAGCGGCGCTACAACGATTCGGCGACGCGAGCGAGAGCCGCGATAACCGCGCCCCATCCCTCATGGAAGCCGAGTTGCTCGTGCAGTGCGCGGTCGTCTGCCGAAGCGTGCCGCACCCGCACCTCGTACAGTGTGCCGTCGGGGTGGTCGCTGAGCGCAAACTCCGCGGTGATCGCCACGGGCTCCGGGCGCGCCGGTCTGCGAGCGCTGTCGAGTGCGTTCGTAAACATGATGTTCTCGCCCTGCTGCGCTTCGAGAAAGAGCGCGTTCATGTGGGGCACAAAGGTCTGCCCGTTCTCGCTCATCTGAGTGACGAGAGGGCCGCCAATGCGCAGCTCCAGCTGGTCGACCCGGGCATGCATCGGCTCGGGGAGCCACCACTTCGCGAAGAGCTCTGGATCTTCCCACGCTCGCCAGACGGCGTCGCGAGATGCATTGATGATGTACTGCAGCTCGAGATCGAGTTGTGGGTCGCTGGGGTCGAGGAATGCGCGCATACTGGCAGTATCCGACAGCGGGTCGCCTACGACAAGCCCCGGCTGCGCGCCTCGGCGGGGGAGTGAACCCGCTATTCTTGAACAGTATGTGTTCGCAGCAGTGCGGGCCAATTCGTGCCGCGTGGCGCGAGATCAGAACGGCAATGAAGTTTCGAGGTAGCGAGTGAACGAGCAAGTAGGCGACGTCTACGACTTCCAGGCGATCCAGGATCGCTGGCTTCCGGTGTGGGAGCAGTTGAAGCCGTTCGAGGTGTCGAACGACCTCTCGAGCGAGAAGCCGAAGAAGTACGTGCTCGACATGTTCCCGTACCCCTCGGGCGACCTGCACATGGGTCACGCCGAGGCCTTCTGCTTCGGCGACGTGCTCGCCCGTTACTGGCGCGGCCGCGGCCACGACGTGCTGCACCCGATCGGCTGGGACAGCTTCGGCCTGCCCGCAGAGAATGCGGCGATCAAGCGCGGCATCGATCCTCGCGAATGGACCTACGCGAACATCGCGCAGCAGAAGGCGAGCTTTCGCGTCTACGCGCCCAGCTTCGACTGGAGCCGAGTGCTGCACACGAGCGATCCCGAGTACTACAAGTGGAACCAGTGGCTGTTTCTCAAGATGTACGAAAAGGGTCTCGCATACCGCAAGGCGAGCTGGGTCAACTGGGATCCGGTAGATCAGACCGTGCTCGCGAACGAGCAGGTGCTCGCTGACGGCACCTCTGAGCGCTCGGGCGCGATCGTGGTGAAGAAGAAGCTGACGCAGTGGTACTTCCGCATCACTGACTACGCGGATCGCCTGCTCGATGACCTCGATTCGCTCGAGGGGCAGTGGCCGGCCAAGGTGCTGAACATGCAGCGCAACTGGATCGGCCGCTCGCAGGGCGCCGAGGTCGAGTTCGAGATCGAGGGGCGCGACGCCAAGGTGCCCGTCTTCACGACCCGGCCTGACACGCTCTACGGGGCAACCTTCATGGTCGTCGCGCCCGACAGTGATCTCGCAGCAGAACTTGCCGCGAGCGCGTCACCCGAGGCTCGCATGCAGTTCGAGGAATATCTCGTTGCGACGCAGAAGCAGAGCGAGATCGATCGTCAGAATGCCGACCGCGAGAAGACCGGCGTGTTTCTCGATCACTTCGCCATCAATCCCGTGAACGGCGAGCGCATTCCGGTCTGGGCATCTGACTACGTGCTTGCTGACTACGGCCACGGTGCGATCATGGCTGTGCCCGCCCACGATCAGCGCGACCTCGACTTCGCGCTGAAGTTTGAGCTGCCCGTGCGCGTGGTAGTCGAGGTGCGTGACGAAGACGGTGTGGTGCTCGAAGACCCGGCCGTGTCGGGTGTCGCGACCGCCGGTAACGGTGTGCTCGTGAACTCGGGCGAGCTCGACGGGCTCGGCAAGGTCGATGCGATTGCCAAGGCGATCGAGGTGCTCGAAGCGCGCGGCACTGGCCGCGCCGCGAAGACCTACCGCCTGCGCGATTGGCTGATCTCTCGCCAGCGCTACTGGGGCACGCCGATCCCGATTCTGCACGGTGCCGACGAGAGCAACGAGGGCGAGATGCGCCCGGTTGCGCAGGACGAACTGCCGGTCCGCCTGCCGGCCTCTGAGGGTCTCGACCTGAAACCAAAGGGTTCGTCACCGCTCGGTGCTGCGACCGAGTGGGCCAGCGTCACCGACGCCGCGGGCCAGGCCTGGACCCGCGACCCAGACACGATGGACACCTTCGTAGACAGCTCGTGGTACTTCTTGCGCTTCCTCTCATCGACCGACGACGCGCAGGCGTTCGACCCGGCGCTCGTGAACGCCTGGGGCCCGATCGACCAGTATGCAGGCGGCGTCGAGCACGCGATTCTGCACCTGCTCTACTCGCGCTTCATCACGAAGGTGCTGCACGACCTCGGCTACCTCGACTTCGAGGAGCCCTTCACCGCGCTGCTCAACCAGGGCATGGTGCTGCAGGACGGCGCGAAGATGTCGAAGTCGAAGGGCAACCTCGTCGAGTTCGCATCCGAGCTGAAGAGCCACGGCGCCGACGCGCTGCGAGTAACCCTCGCCTTCGCGGGCCCGCCCGAGGACGACATCGACTGGGCCGACGTTTCGGTGCAGGGCTCGGCGAAGTTCCTCGCACGCGCCTGGCGCGTCGCGGGCGACGTCTCGTCTCAGCCGGGTATCGATTTCTCTACTGGCGACGCGACACTGCGCAAGCACACCCATCAGCTGCTTCTTGACGCGCCCGGTCTCGTCGAGCATTACAAGTTCAACGTGGTGGTCGCCCGCCTGATGGATCAGGTGAACGTCACCCGAAAGGCGATCGATTCGGGTGTCGGCGCGGCAGACGCCGCAGTGCGCGAGTCCGCAGAGGCCGTGGCGATGATCCTTTCGCTCTTTGCCCCGTACACGGCAGAAGACATGTGGGCGAAGCTCGGCCACGAGCCGACCGTGGCGCTGCAAGTCTGGCCGACCGCCGACGAGTCGCTGCTCGTCGAAGACGAGGTCACGATGGTCGTGCAGGTCGATGGCAAGGTGCGCGAGCGCCTGACGCTGCCAGCATCGGTGAGCGAAGAAGACGCTCGTGCGGCAGCGCTCGAGTCGGCCCCGGTGCAGCGCGCGATCGGTGATCGTCAGATCGTCAACGTGATCGTGCGTGTGCCGAAGATCGTGAGCATCGCGACGAAGCCGTAACCGGCGTCGCGTAGGGAGCGCGGGGAGTGGTCGGGAAGCTCGGCTACTGCTCGCGCTCTTCTCGTTGCTTAGCGCGTGTGCGGCGATGTCCGCTGTAGAGGGCCCAGAGTATCGTCACGAGAAACGCGTAGAACATGAGTCGGCCGATCCAGAGCAGCCAGGGATGCGCTACCCCCTCGTTTCCGGCAAGGCCGAGTACTACCAACCACACCGATCCGCGGTACTGCGGGGTCGCGATGGTTGCGGTGCCACCGATCATCAGACACATTGCCACGAGATAGGTGATAAACCCCGCAAGACGAATCTGGCCGGCTCCATCTGATCGCTCGGATCTCGAACGCCCGGTCGCGACTCGAACTAGACCTCGTATGAGCAATTCAACTGGCAGTAGTACCGCGACGAGCTGAAGCGGACCCGAGATTGTTGCCGCGGCCAATAGCAGGAAGAGTAGAAACGCGAGCTGCCAGGCTGATGATCCACGCCGATCATCGAACTCGCCAGCCGCGATCCACGGTGTGAGTAGGCACAGGACCGCCACGGGGGTCGCCGCGGTAATGAACCAGCCATGCCGCAGCGGGGCCGCGCGTTTCAGCAGGGAGCGGGGCTCGATGATGAGCCCAAAGCCCACGCGCGTGACGACCGCCGATTGCATGGCCAAGATTGCCAGCACCGCGTAGAACGCCGATGTGAGGTCGCTGTGACGGCGCACCTGCTCGGGAGGAAGCAGATACATGATGCTGGCAACCGCGCCGAGAGCAAGGAGCACTCCGAGTATCTCGAGCAGGCGAAACCTTGTGAGCGCGCGCCTTCGAGCCTGCAGTTGAGCCTCGGTGAAGGTGAGTCGAACCATGGAGAATGTGTACTTTTGCGCGCAGACGGCCCTAGTGACGCGTTAGCGCCCCCGCTTTGCAACGAAGAGCACGTACTTCTCGAGAGCGTAGATCGGGTCGCGACTGCCGCCCTTGAGCGCGAGTTCGGTCTCTGCCGCGAGATCTATTGCGCGTGCGAGATCGCCTTCGGTCCAGCCGCGAGTCTCGCGCTGCGCGCGCTCAACCTGCCAGGGTGCCATGCCGAACGCCGACGCGAGCTCGCCCGAGCTGCCGCGAGCGCCGTAGACGCGCGCCATCGCGCGCACCTTCATATTGAGCGCCGCCAGCATCGGAATCGCGTCAGTGCCCGTGCTGAGCGCCTGGCGCAGCAGCACAAGCGCTTCTGCTGCGCGGCCCGCGGTTGCGGCGTCGGCGACCTTGAACGCTCCGGCCTCGACACGCCCCTCGGTCGATCGCTCGACGTCTTGCTCCGAGATACGCTTGCCGAGGTCTGAGACCAGCTGCTCGATCGCCCCGGCAAGCTCGCCCAGCCCACCTTGGTAGGCGGCAACGAGCGATCTCAGCGCACCCGGCGCGATCTGTGCGCCGAGGCGGCGAAACTCGGCCTGGGCGAAGCTCAGGCGATCGGCATCTTTTTTGATCTCGGCGCACACGACCTCGATCGCGCCGAGCGAGGCACCTGCATCGCCGCGCACCGCGTCGAGCAGAGCCTTGCCGCGTTGGCCGCTCGCGTGGCGCAGCACGAGCGTCGCGTCATCTGCAGGCTGCGTGAGGTAGCGCTTGGCGTCTTCGAGAAACGCATCGCTCGCCTTTTCGACGCCTTCAACGCGTATCAGCCGGGGTTCGGCGAACAGTGAGGGGCTCGCCACGGTGAAGAGCTCGCCCGACCCATAGCCCGCCGCGTCGATGTCGTGAATCTCGAGTGCGGCGTCGCGCTCGCGCAGCGTTTCGCGAATCGATCTTGCCGCGCGGTCGGCGAGAAACTGCTCTGGCCCGCTAATCAGCACGACCGGAGCCGGGCGGGCCTCGTCGTAGCCAACCTTCGTGATCTTCGCCTTGCTTGCTCTTGCTGTCGCTGCCACGTCACAAGCCTACTGGCCGCGCTCTGCCCAGGCGGCCAGGGTGCCGTCGGGCTGCCGCACGAGCGCGACGCTGCCGAAAGAGTCGGTTCGCAGCGCCCGGGTGCCAGCGCGCGCAAGCATTCCGAGCGTCTCGCTGTTCGGGTGGCCATAGCGATTGTCTGCGCCAACTGAAACGAGCCCCCAATCTGCGCCGATCCTTTCGTAGAGGGTTGCCTCTTGGTCGCGGCTGCCGTGATGTGCCACCTTCACCACATCGATGCCCGCGAGCCAGGCACTCGTGTTGACGTCACGCAGCAGCGCGCTCTGCTCTTCGTAGCCGGTGTCGGCGAGCAGGAGCGCTCGGTGCCCATCGACCTCGAGCAGCAACACGAGGCTTGCCGCATTGGTCTCGGTGAACAGCGCGTCACGAGGGGGAGCGAGCGTCAACCAAGCGAGTTCTGCTTCGTTCTCCGCGTCTCTCGCCGCTCCGCCGCCCGCGCCGCCCGCGCTGCCGACTTGAAACGGCACACCAGCCTCGGTCAACGCGTGCACAACTGCTCGCTGCTCGGTGCGTTCGCCCGCGACAGTGGGGGCAATCAGCGCGGCATCGACGCGCGAAAGCACGCTCGCGATCGCGCCAACGTGATCGCGGTCGTCGTGAGTGAGCACCAGCAGCGAGATTCGTCGGACGCCAAAGTCGGTGAGGCAACGCTCGAGCGCCTCCGGTTCGTCGCCGGTATCGATCAAGATGACTTCGTCGGGAACATCGGGGTCTCGCGCAAGGAGCGCGTCACCCTGACCCACATCGCAGGCAACGAGCAGCCAGTTCGCCGGAGTCGCAAGTTGCTTCGCGAGCGGATACAGCAGCGTGACTGAGACGAAGACGGTGAGGGCCAGGCTCGCCAGAACCGCTATGGTGACGCGGATCTGCAGCGGCGTTCTGGAGCGAGGTTGCCAAGGCTGACGCAACTCGACCCGTGCACCAGAGGGCAAACCGATTCGCCCCGTCGCGAGTGCCCAGGCGACAAACAACGCGAGCTGGCACACGGCGAGCAAAATTGCGCCGGGCCACCCTTGAGGCCAGTTCCACCTGCCCGCAGGCAGAGCGGCACAGATTTCGGCGGTCGCGGCCACCCACGACGCGGGCCAGCTTGCCGCGCGAATCGCAAGCATCGCTGCGCCGGGTGAGATTGGGCCGAGGATCGCGGCGATCAACCCCAGGCCCGTACCCAGGGGCGCTGCTGGCGCGGCGACGAGATTCGCGAGCACGCCGACGGCAGGCACACCGGGCTGCAGCAACAGCAGCAGCGGGCCGCACGAAAGCTGGGCGGCGAGAGCCAGCGAGAACGGCAACGCGAGCATGCGGGGCAGCCGAAACCGCCTGCGCAACAGGTGTGAGGTGGACGCCGCAAACAACAGAATGCCGAGGGTCGCAGCGACCGAGAGCGCGAATCCCGCCTGCAGCGCCTGCCAGGGGTCAAATGCGAGCAAGGCGAGAATCGCCAGGCCGAGCGCCGGAAGTGCGGTGCTCCGTCTGCCACCGAACGCGCCGACGAGCAGCACCGCCGCCATAACGGCGGCTCGGAGCACCGAGGAGTCGGGGCCGACGACGACCACGAATGCGGTGAGCGCTGCACCCGCGGCGAGCGCACGCAGCCTGCGGCCCGCACCGAGGCGAGATACGCACCAGGTCATGGTGGCGATGACCAGCCCGGTGTTGCTGCCCGACACCGCGGTCAGGTGACTGAGGGAGCTTTCGAGCATCAGATCGCCCAGTGCTTCGGGAACGAGCGAGGTGTCTCCGACGGCGAAGCCGGGCACCAGCTCGGCTTCCGGAACTTCGCTTGCGTGCTCCACGAGGGGCGCGCGAAAGGCGGCTGCAGCTGAGCCGAGCGCGGTGTCAAACCCATCGCTGTGAAGCTGACGGAGCGCGAAAGGACTCGCCGTGTACGCAGACACGTTTGCCGCGGGCTCGGCGGTGAGCTTCGCCGTAACTCGCAGTCGTGTGCCTGGCCCCCAGCGTGCCGCACGCCAATCGACCTCGGCATCGGAAAGCCACAACAGCATTGGCGCCTGCGCGCCCCCAGCGAGCGAGCGCGCGGTCGCATCATTCGAGGTCGGAACGAACGCAACTATGCGCACCCACTCGCGATCACCGAACTCGGTTCGTTTCGTCTCGGGAAACCCGCTTAGCCGCGCCTCGAACGTAACTGGTGTGCCCGCTGCGGCCGCCTGCTGAAAGAAGGGCGCCGCCCGCCCGGCTTCGAGCACATGCACTCTGGCTCCGAGTAGCACGAAGCACCCGCACAGCAGCGCGACCATTGACACGGCAGCGCTCGGCCACGTCTTGCGTAGGCTCTTCGCCGTACCCAGGCGCCCGAACCACCACACCGCCAGCATCAGGCTACCCGCGGCTACGGCGAGAAGTGCAATCCCGCAGCCTCGACCTGGGGTGAGGATTGCCCAGCTGGTGAGTGCCCAACCCAGCAGGGCAACGGCCAGGAGTCGCCACTGACCCGGAGGTGACCTTGCTTCTGCCGATGTGTCGGGCGTAAAGCCGAGACCGCTCAAGGGGTCGGTGATCTGGTTGCCCTTCTGCGTGGTCATACCGTTACCAGGTTCTGCAGTTGTTCGAAGGTTTTTGACCCGATGCCCGAGACACTCAATAGCTGCTCGGGGCTGTCGAACCCACCATTCGTTTCCCGCCAGTCGAGAATCCTTTGCGCGAGGGCCGGGCCGACTCGCGGCAGGGTTTCAAGAGCGGCCAGGTCTGCAGTGTTCAGGTTGACCAGGCCGTTGCCGGTTGCCGAGGCTCCCGTATTGCTGCCGCGGCCCACCGCGCCGCTTGTGTCAGTCGCGCCGGCAGCGGCGAGCGAGGCAGCGTTGTCCGCGTTGGGAACCAGCACCTGTTCGCCATCGCTGAGCGGTCGCGCGAGGTTGAGTACAGAGAGCACCGCGGCTTCGGTTGCCCCGCCGGCCGCCTCGATTGCTGCGAGCACGCGCGAGTTCGCCTCGAGCTCGTACACGCCCGGTGCGGCGACCTCGCCGACTACGTGCACGTAGAGCCGCGCAGAGGCCTCTGCGCCAGCACCAGTTGACACACCTGAGTACCCGATCTCCGATGCATCTGCGACCGCCGGGCCATCGTTCCGCCCGTCGAGCGTTTCTTCGGACGCGGCGCTCACTGCGTGCGGTTGCACCCAGACCATGGCGATCGATACCACGATCGTGAGCACGAACGCCGTGGCCGCCGCGGCGGCGGGCACGGCCACCCCGCGCTGCACCCGATCCCAGAGGCGACGGTGCGGCCTGAGACTCACGGGCTCGGGGGAGTCGATAGGATCGGGCGGCCGCTCGGGTGCGAGTTCACGAAGCCTGGCGGCCCATCGCGATGTCGAGAGTTCGACGAGCTGCTCGGGAGCGTTCGAAGCTGGGAGTGAGGGTTGCGCGGACATGCCACCAAGCTAGGCGAGCGGGTGGCGCGAAAATCGAACAAGTCCGAAACTCGCATAAACCGGTGCATAACCCGTGAACCGGCTCACCTGTGAGCGACAACCGGCGCGACGGCGATAATTCCACCCAGACCCAGATAGGCTGCACGCATGAGCGAGCAAAACCCCAAGCAGATCGCCGAGTTCTGGCGACAGGCCCGCGCCGGATTGGTCGGCGCGCCAGAAACCGTGCCCGAGGCCTGGGCCTTCGGAGCAACGCCGGCACACGCCGACGGCCTGCTCGCTCTGGTGCTCGACGGCACGAAGACCGGCACAGCCTCATCACTCTGGGACTACGAGGCTCTGGGCGATCCTTTGCCGTCGGCCGGCGAATACAGCATCATTCTCGACGCGGCGAAGCAACCGCGCGCCGTCATCGAAACCACGGACGTGCAGATTGTCCCGTTTGACGACGTTACAGAAACACACGCACGATCAGAGGGCGAGGGCGACCTCAGCCTCGCTGCCTGGCGCGAGATTCACGAGCGCTACTGGCGCTTGCACTCCGAGAACCCACGCGGTTTCGCGTCCGACATGCCCGTGGTGTGCGAGCGGTTTCGTCTGGTGTACCGCGCGCCCGCAGCCTAGCGTCGTGAGCTATTGCCCAGGAGGCCGAATCATGCTCTCTTGCGCGACGCTCGCGACGAGTTCGCCCGAGCGGTTGTAGAAACGCCCATGCGTCAGCCCCCGTGCACCCTGCGCGGTCGGGGAGTCGAGCACATAGAGCAACCACTCGTCGACCTGAAACGGCCGGTGAAACCACATCGCGTGGTCGAGACTCGCGACACGAAGACCCGGTGTTGCCCATGGAATCGAGTGCTGGCGCATGACGGGTTCGACGAGCAGATAGTCGCTTGCAAACGCGAGGGCCGCCGAGTGCAGCATTTGCCCGGCATCAATGTTGTCGCGGCTGCGCAGCCAGACCCGCATCGTGTTGCCCGGATCCTCGACCTTCACCGTGATGTCGTTGTCGATGTGCCGCAGATCGAAGGGGCGATTCAGCAACCACGACGCGCGGGTATCGGCGAGATGCCCGTACTTCTCCCACACCGTTGGCAGCTCTTCGGGTGCAGGCAGACCCGCCATATCGTAGCTGCTCTGGTGCTCGAGGCCGGGTTCGTCGACCTGAAACGACGCGATCAGCGACATCAAGATCTCGCCTGACTGGTACGCCTGCACGCGTCTGGTCGAGAACGAGCCGCCGTCGTGCAGCCGCGCCACCTCGAACGTCATGCGCAGCTCGGCGTCACCGGGCCGCAGAAAGTAACCGTGCATCGAATGGATCGGGCGATCCTTTTCGACGGTCTCACCGGCTGCCGCGAGTGCCTGCCCGAGCACCTGCCCGCCGAACGAACGCCCGTGCGGCGTCGGCAGCGCCGGACCTGTGAAGATGTCGTACTGGGTGCGGGCCTCGCTGTCGTGCAGTGAGAGCATCTCGAGAAGATCGGGTATTGCTGACATGCGCCCTCCTGATCAGGTCGGCGATACTCGCCGCTGAAGTGCCGTCGGTGGTTGCTCAAGTCTATTGCTGCGAAGAGGATCGCCGAGCCCGCGGCACGCCATAGGCTGAGAGGCGTGACTTCGCAGCTGCAACTTCTCGACCATGCCACCCGAGACGACTTGCGCGTCTACCTCGAGCGTCTGCAGCGCTCCGGTCAGGCCGAGGTGCGAGTGGTGGTGCGAGGATCAACGCTTGCCGTTTTCGGCTGCACGCAGGCACCGAGCACGCTGCTCGACCCGCTCCCGGTCGTGCTGGTGCTGCGGTCGTTCTCGCTCGCATCTGAACCAGCAAACGAGGCGGGCAGCATCGATATCACCGTGCTCGGTCGCGGGCTGCTCGATCGTATTGCGCGCATGGGGGTGCTCGGTCTGACGCTCGAGCTTCCCGACACGCTGGTGGCCGCTGCCTGGGCCGGGGTGCTGCCGCCGGTGAGCGGCTGGCAGCCCGCGGGCGTGGTCGACGGGCCGTCGCTTGTCGCGGTCGCGAACCAGGGCATCGAGCGGGTCGCCAATGCGCTGCCCGACAGCCCTGGAGAGGCCGTCGTGCGCAAGGTGCGAGAGTCGGTGTGGGGCGCCGAGATCGCCCCCGGCGTGCCCGCTGCCGCTGCGTTCGCCGCCGAGGTGATGGGGTTTCTGGTCGACGAGCCTCGGGTTCCACTCGCGCGCAGCATGACGTGGACGCGGCTCGACACCTCTCGTGGGCAGGTGCTCGTGAGGGCGCGCGGGTGAGTGCCTGCCGGTAATGGGGTAGAATGGATGGGTTATCTAGAAGGAGACGCAGCACATGGCACAGGTGAACGGCATCATCGATCCCCCCATCGACGACCTGCTCGAGAAGGTCGATTCGAAGTACGCTCTCGTGGTCTTCGCTTCGCAGCGTGCCCGCCAGATCAACGATTACTACACCGATCTGCACGACGGCAACCTCTTCGACAACGTCGGCCCGCTCGTTGACGCTTCGGTTGATGACAAGCCGCTCTCGACCGCACTGCACGAGATCGCCGAGGGAAAGCTCGAGATGAAGCCTCGCGTGCACCAGTCGCCTGAAACCGCACTCGAGGCTGCGCTTGACGCGATCGAGCTCGACGACGCCATCGAGGGCACCGACGGCGAGTAATCTCGCGTCACCCGCTGGCCCTCCGGCGGGGTCGTTGTCAGTGGTGTCGGCTAGGCTGATTTCATCATGACAAGACGATTCTTCACCTCGGAGTCAGTGACCGAGGGCCACCCTGACAAGATCTGCGACCGCATCTCAGATTCGATTCTCGATGCGATCCTCGCAATCGATCCCGACGCGCGAGTTGCGGTCGAAACACTCGTGACAACGGGCCTCGTGCACGTTGCAGGTGAGATTCGCACCGAGGGCTACGTCGAGATTCCCGAAATCGTGCGTTCAGCCGTGCGCGAGGTGGGCTATACGTCGAGCGAGATGGGCTTCGATGCCTCGTCTTGCGGCGTGTCGGTGTCGATCGGTCAGCAGTCAGCCGATATCGCCCACGGCGTCGAGCGCTCGCTCGAGGCCCGAGAGGGCGCGAGCGAGATCGACGAGCTCAGCCTGTTGGGCGCGGGCGATCAGGGCATCATGTTCGGCTACGCCGTCGACGAGACACCCGAGCTGCACCCGCTGCCGAGCTGGCTCGCGCACCGCATGGCAGAGCGCCTCACCGAGGTGCGCAAGACCGGCGTGCTGCCGTACCTGCGCCCCGACGGCAAGACGCAGGTCACCATCGGCTACGAGGGCGACCGCGCCGTCAGCGTCGAGGCCATAGTGCTCTCGACGCAGCACGAAGGGCAGATCTCGCAGGCCCAGCTGCACGCCGACGTCGAACGCGAGGTCATTCGGCCGGTGCTCGAGCGTACCGAGCTCGTCAGCGGTGAGGCTCAGCTCTTCATCAACCCTGCAGGCCCCTTCGTCATCGGCGGGCCCATGGGCGACGCCGGTCTGACCGGCCGCAAGATCATCATCGACACCTACGGCGGCGCGAGCCGCCACGGCGGCGGCGCGTTCAGCGGCAAAGACCCGTCGAAGGTCGACCGTTCGGCCGCATACGCTATGCGCTGGGTTGCGAAGCACGTGGTCGCAGCAGGCCTCGCTCGCCGCGCCGAGCTGCAGGTCGCCTACGCGATCGGTCGGGCGCACCCCGTCGGGTTGTATGTCGAGACGTTCGGCACCGAGACGGTGCCACTTGAGCGCATCGAAGCGGCGGTGCGCGAGGTGTTCGACCTGCGCCCCGCGGCGATCATTCGAGACCTCGAGCTGCTGCGCCCGATCTATGCGAAGACGAGCGCCTACGGCCACTTCGGCCGGGAGCTGCCCGAGTTCACGTGGGAGGCGACGCCAAGGGTCGAGCTCTTGCGCGCCGCAGCCGGAGTGTAGGCACTCGTGCGCACGGCCGAGGGCGCCGAGGGGCGGCCCGTCGCCCACGTGCTGCTCGACTCCGCGCTGCCACAACTCGATCACCTCTTCGATTACGCGGTTCCCCGTGAACTCGCAGACGATCTGAGGGTTGGGCAGCGCGTTCGCGTGCCGTTTCGCTCGCAGGGCAGGCGCAGTCACGGCTACGTCGTCGGATTCGCCGAAACGAGCGACTTCGGGGGTGAACTGCAGCCGATCGCCGACATTGTTGGCCCGGTGCCGCAGCTCACACCGAGGCTCTGGCGACTTGCGCGCGCCGTGGCAGATCGGGCCGGGGGTTCGGCGTCTGACATTCTCCGTCTCGCGATTCCACCGCGAATGGTGCGTGCCGAAAAGCAGCACCTCGCTGGGCTGGAAGACCCGGATTCAAGATCAGAAGTCTCGGGACCAGAAGCCGGCACATCGAGCTTCGTGCCGAGCGAGTTCGAGCAGGAGTCTGCCGAGCTGCTGCTCGCTGGTCAGCGACTCGCGGTCACTGCCTCGCACGGCCCGGAGCGCCTCGCCACGGGCGAGTGGGTCGGCGGTTGGGCCGTGCGCATTGCGCGAACCGCCCTCGAGGTGTTCTCTCGCGGGCGCAGCGCGATCCTCGTCGCCCCTGACTATCGCGACGTCGACCAACTTGCCGATGCCCTCGCGTCGCTGGGCCACCCTGATGTGGTGCGCGTCGACTCGAGGCAATCCGGCAGCGCGCGCTACGCCTCGTTTCTGCGCGCGCTCGACGATACCCCGCGAATCGTGCTGGGCAACCGTTCGGCGATCTATGCGCCTGCGTACCGGCTCGGCGCGATATTGCTCTGGGACGACGGCGACCCGCTGCTCTCGGAGCCGCTCGCGCCCTACGTGCACGCTCGGGATGCAGCGCTGCTGCGCCAGGAGCAGCAGGGTTGCGCGTTGANNACGAGCACGAAGGCGCTGCCGACAGCGACGAGGGCGCTGCCGACAGCGTGGGGCTCATGTTCGCCGCGCACGCCCGCAGCGTCGAGGTGCAGCGACTCGTCGACATCGGATACGTGCAAGCGGAGTCGGTGCCCCCGCGCCGCACGCGAGTGATTACCGCCGATGCCGTGCAGCACCACGACGCTGACTTTGCGCGCGTGCCCGAGTTCGCGGCGCGCACCATTCGCGAGGGCCTTTCGGAGGGGCCGGTGCTTGTGCAGGTAGCAACGCCGGGTTACGCGCCGGTTGCGGTGTGCGCAGACTGCGGCGAACGCGGCCGCTGCCTCGCGTGCGGTGGCCCGATCGGGTTTC
>DDEV01000023.1 GCA_002336855.1 Leucobacter sp. UBA1945
AAGGGCATCTACGGGCGCGAGATGTTCGAGACCTGGAACGCGATGGCCGCCATGCTGCAGACGAGCGCCACGCTGCGCGAGCGCATCAGCTCGGTCATCGCCGACACGCTTCCCGCGCGCGATTGGCAGGCGGGCTTCGCGGCCGCGCAATCGGCGAGCACTGGCAAGATCATTCTCGACTGGACGGAGCTGTAATGTACGGAGCATTCAAGGATCACCTGCGAGCGGAGCTCGACGGCATCGCCGAAGCTGGGCTGACGAAGAACGAGCGTGGGATCCTCGGGCCGCAAGGGCCCGAGATCGCCGTCGGCGAGAGTCACGTCTTGAACTTCTGTGCGAACAACTACCTCGGCCTGGCAGACGACCCGTCGATCCTCGCGGCGGCCCACAAAGCGCTCGACGAGTGGGGTTACGGCCTCGCAAGCGTGCGCTTCATCTGCGGCACGCAAGAACAGCACCTCGAACTCGAGCGTCGGCTCTCGGGCTTTCTCGGCACAGAAGAGACGATCCTTTTCTCATCGTGCTTCGACGCGAACGGAGGCGTCTTCGAGACGCTCTTCAGTGCCGAAGACGCGATCATCTCTGACGCGCTGAACCACGCATCGATCATCGATGGAATCAGGCTGTCGAAGGCTCGCAGGCTGCGCTATGCGAATCGCGACATCGTCGAGCTCGAACAGCGTCTCTTCGAGGCCGCAGACGCGCGGTTCAGGGTGATCGTCACCGACGGCGTCTTCTCGATGGACGGCTACATCGCACCCCTCGAAGAGATCTGCGACCTTGCCGAGCGCTATGACGCGCTCGTGCTCGTCGACGACTCGCACGCCGTCGGCTTTCTCGGCGAGGGCGGGCGCGGCACCCCCGAACTGTGCGGGGTCGCCGACCGAGTAGACATTCTCACCGGCACCTTCGGCAAGGCGCTCGGCGGGGCCTCGTGCGGCTACGTTTCTGGCCGACGAGAGATCGTCGACCTGCTGCGCCAGCGCGCCAGGCCCTACCTCTTCTCGAACACGCTCGCACCCTCGATCGTTGCGGGCACGCTCGCCGCGCTCGATCTGGTCGAGTCGGCGGGCGACGCGCGCGGGCGGCTGCGCTCGAACGCCTCGCTATTCAGGTCGCTCATGGCTGCTGAAGGGTTCGATCTGCTGCCGGGGGAGCACCCGATCGTTCCCGTGATGTTCGGCGACGCCGTGCTGACCGAGCGAGTTGCCGGCGAGATGCAGGGGCAGGGCGTGTTCGTGACGGCGTTCAGCTACCCCGTCGTGCCAAAGGGCGAGGCGCGCATTCGCGTGCAGCTTTCGGCGGCACACACCGAGGAGCAGGTTCGTGCCTGCGTTGCTGCGTTCGTGGCCGCGCGCGCGGCGAGCGTCTGAGCTTGCGGAGCCGCTCGGCGTCGCATTGTTGGCGCCGACGATTTTGCGGGAGATCGCTCGTAGAGTTCGACATCTATGCCCGCTTCGTGCGCCCATAGACTCGCTCGTGCACCACTCTGTATTCGAGGAGGAGACGATGGCGGCGCTCGACGAGGTTCACGGTTGGCTAGAGCGAGAACTGCCCTCGCTGCTTCAGGAGTACGGGGTGCCAGCTGCCTCAGTCGCGGTGATGGTGGGCGAGCAGCGCCAAACGGTCGCCTCTGGGGTGCTCAACCTCGAAACGGGGGTTGAGGCAACAACCGACGCAGTCTTTCAGATCGGGTCGGTGACGAAGGTGTTCACCGCGACGCTCATCATGCAGCTTGTCGACGAGGGCCTGCTCTCGCTCGACGACACCGTGCAGAGCGTGCTGCCGGGCTTTCGGGTTGCCGATGCCGAAGCGAGCCGACAGGTGACGGTGCGCCACCTGCTCACGCACACCTCGGGTTTCGAGGGCGACATCTTTACCGATACCGGAGACGGTGCCGACTACCTCGAGCGCTACGTCGAGTTGCTCGCCACGGCGCCCCAGCTCTTCACGGTGGGTGAACAGTTCAGCTACAACAACGCGGGCATCTGCGTGCTCGGACGCATCGTCGAGGTCTTGCGTGGGGCGCCGTTCGATGAGAGCTTTCGTGCGCACCTGCTCGACCCGCTCGGGCTCGACTTCGCATCGCTCAATGCCGCTGAGGCGATTCTGCACCGAGCAGCGGTCGGCCATATTGCTGGGCAAGAACCGAAGGCTGACGGCTCGGGGCAGCTCTCGGTGACGCCGGTCTGGGCGATGGCGCGTTCAAATGCTCCGGCCGGTTCGATGCTCGCGATGCGGGCAGAGGATCTGCTGACCTTCGCGCGCATGCACCTCGATGCGGGTCGCTCGGCTAGCGGGCGCCAAGTGCTCTCGCCAGAGTCGGTCGCGGCGATGCAACGGCCGCAGGTCGCGCTGCCCGACATCGGTTGGGGCAAGGCCTGGGGTCTCGGATGGGACGTGACGGCAGCGCCTGAGGGCACCGTCATCGGGCACGACGGCAGCACCATTGGGCAATCCTCGACATTTCGGGTCATCCCGGGCCGCGACGCGGCATTCGCGGTGCTCACGAACGGGGGCCAGATGAAGGGGCTCATCGCAGCCCTCTCGCGCAGACTGTTCGCAGATTTGGCAGGCATTGCTCCCGCCGAGCCGATCGAGCCGGCCCACGATGCGAAGCCGCCCGCGAACCGCGAGCGCTACATCGGCCGATACGGCTCGAGCACCGTCGAGCACGAGGTCTTCTGGTCTGAGGAGCACGCGTCGCTTCGCCTCCGATCGACTCCGCTCGGGGAACTCGCCGAACTCGGAGAAGAAGTCACCGAGGTCGAGCTCGTCACCTGGCGAGGCGACACCCTGATTCCTACATCCTCAGAGCGCGGCCGCTTCGCGCCCATCGCGTTTCTCGGCGACGACGGTAGCGGTCGGGCAGAATACCTACATTCGGGTCGAGCCGACAGAAGGGTAAGCGCATGAACGCCGCACAAGAACTGCACACGAGGGCGCTCGTCGCTGACACGCACAATGACCTCCTGTGCTCGGTCGCGTCTCGTAAGCCTGAGCGTTGGGGCAGTTACTTTCGAGAGCAGTGGCTGCCTCAGCTTCGGGCCGGCGGTGTCAACCTGCAGGTGCTGCCCGTCTTCATCGACGATCAGTATCGCCCCGAGGGAGCACTGCGCAGAACTCTGCGCATGATCGAGGCCGGGCATCGCATCGCCGCCGAGAACGCTGACTCCGTGCGCCTCTGCCTGAACGGCGAGCAGATCGACGGTGCGCTGCACGACGAGCGAATCGCGCTCGTGCTCGCGCTCGAGGGCATGCCGGGCATCGACGAGAGCGTCGAACTGCTCGAGACGGTGCACCGCCTCGGCGTGAGAATCGCGTCGATGGCGCACTTCGGCCGAGGCGCATTCGCCGACGGGAGCGCCGAAGATGCGGCGGGGAGCAGGCTGACGGCCGCCGGCGTCGAAGCGGTCGCCGAGATGGAGCGAGTCGGCATCATGCTCGACGTCAGCCACCTGGGCATTGGTGGCGTCGACCACCTGCTCGAGATCGCGACCCGCCCGGTGATCGCGACGCACTCCTCAGCGCGTGCGCTGCTCGATCACCACCGCAACCTGTCTGACGCGCAGCTCAGAGGCATCGCCGACAATGGCGGCGTGGTCTGCGTGAACTTCTACGCGCCATTTCTCGACAGCGGTGAGGCGTCGATCGATCGCCTGATCGATCACATCGAACACATTGCCGGAGTAGTTGGGGTTGACCGAGTGGGCCTCGGGCCCGACTTCGTGCGCGAGGTGCTCGAAGACACGACGGCACCGTGCTGCGATTGGGAGGCCCCCGCGCCTTTCAGCGGCGAAGAGTTTCTGCCGGGCCTCGAAGGCCCCGAAGGGCTGCCCCTCGTGACCGAAGCACTGCTGCGCCGCGGCTGGGCCGAGCCAGAGATTCTCGGAGTGCTCGGCGGCAACGTCGCATCGCTGTTTCGAGCAGAGCTCGGTCGCACCAGCGCCGAGCGCGGGTAACTCGGCCCTGCCCGCTGTGGAATAGCCGACCCGGTTTGCGTGTTGGCTCCAGTATCGCGGTTCAGCATCTGAAGGAGCACGCCATGCGCGCTGTCGTCTACGACAACTACACCACCGATCTCGACGATCTCGAGGTGCGGGAGGTCGCTGAACCGAAAGTGATGGCGGGCTCGGTACTGATCGAGGTGAAAGCAGCTGCCGTCAACCCGGTCGACTGGAAGCTGATGGCTGGCTATCTCGATCCGATGATCGACTCGAGTTTTCCGGTAATCCCGGGCTGGGACGTCGCTGGTGTAGTCGTGGGCCTCGGATTCGACACCCCCGAGTTTGCGATCGGTGACGAGGTGCTCGCCTACGCACGAAAGGGTGTCGTGCAGCACGGCACGTTTGCTGAGAGGATCGCGGTCGACGCCTATGCGGTCGCGCGCAAGCCCGCTGAGCTCTCGTGGGAGCAGGCCGCAGGGCTTCCGCTCGCAGGAGGTACAGCGCTGCGTGCGCTCGATGCGCTGGGCGACCTCGACGGGAAGACCCTGTTGATTCATGCCGCAGCCGGGGGAGTGGGCAGCTTTGCCGTACAAATCGCGGTCGCCCGTGGGGCGCGCGTGATCGGTACGGCCTCGGAGCGAAACCATGAGTTCTTGCGCGGTTTGGGTGCCGAACCGATTGTCTACGGTGACGCCCTCGAAGCTCGCGTGCTCGCGCTCGCCGGTGGCCCCGTTGACGCTGTCGCCGACTTTGTCGGAGGCCAGCTCGAGACCACCCTTGCGGTGCTTCGCGAGGGCGGCGCTCATGCCTCGATTGCTGACGAATCAGTGACCGAGCACGATGGACACTACATCTGGGTGCGCCCGGACGGTGCCGAAACCGCGCGACTGGTCGAACTTGCCCGTGAGGGCAACCTCTCGGTCGAGATCGCCGGCATCTTCTCGCTCGAACAAGTGGCTGACGCGTTTCGGGCAAGCATGAGCGGTCGTACTCGAGGCAAGCTCATCGTCGTGCCGTAGCGCTTGCCCGCGTCTCCTAGCGAGCGTGAGAGGCTCGGCAATCAGTGGCGTCGCGGTTATTTGGATCCGATGATGATGTACTCGCGCATAATCTCTGAGGTCCGGGTGCCCCATTCGCTCGCCGATACCCGATTCTGGTGAGCCTCGAACGCGGGCTGGCTCACGAAACGCTCTTCGACTTGCCAGACAAGAGGATCGGCGGTTCGCGTGACCTCGAAAGAGATGCAGCCGGGCTCTGCGCGAGTGAGCTCGATGTGTGTGGGCAGCAGCTTCGCGACCAGCTCGGTCTCTTCGGCGGTCTTGCAGATGAGCCGACCCGTGAGCACGATCTCGCACATCTGATCCTGGCTGCCACTACCAGGCCGCGGCCACTCGTGGTCCGCAAGACGCATATGCAGAATGGGGTATGGTCTGCCCTCGCCATCGAGTTCGCTTCTGCTGGCCTGTCGAAAACCTTGAGTCAGGTAGAAGCGGTGCGCTCCTCGGTTCTGCTCATTGACATCGACCCTGGTGACCCCGTGCGAGGCGATAGCCTCACTCAGCAGTGCCGATCCGATCCCTTTGCCTCGAAACGAGTCATGGACGAACAGCATCTCGAGATTGCCCGATGCCGCGCCGGTAAAACCCACCGCCGCGCCGGCAACCTCGGCGACGATCAGATCGACCATCGGAAAGTATGCCGATGCGAGCATGCCTTCGATTCGTGCGAAGTCTTCGTCTGCCAGAAAGTCGTGAGTGGCAAGCACGGCGCTGCGCCAGATCTCGACGAGCTGCGGGTACTCGCTGGGCCCATGATCTGGGCGGAGGGTGACGTCTTGCGGGGTGCCGGGCATGCACCCATGTTCTCATCCGAGCTGTCTTTCGCGAGACTCCGTGCTCCGTGACCCCGTATTCATGGGGTAACGGTAACGTCGATGCTATGGATGTCCAAGCGTCTGAGCCCGGGCTCACGCCTCGTGTGCCCGCGGCCGACGCCTACAGTCGCCGAGCCAGCGAGTACGTCGAAGCAGTGGGCAAGATCGAACATGCCGCGGCCGAGGATCGTGAGTTCGTGCTCGAATGGGCTCGTGGCATTCGCGGCCCGGTGCTCGACGTGGGCTGCGGCCCTGGGCAGTGGACAGACTTCTTGCGTAAGCACGGGGCCGACGTCGAGGGCCTCGACCCGTCGACCGCCTTTGTCGAGCATGCACGGAGAAGCTACCCGCTGAGCCGCTATCGACTTGGGCGGGCCGAGTCGCTCGGGGTTGAGAGCGGGAGCCTGGGCTGCGTGCTCGCCTGGTACTCGCTGATCCACACGGAGCCGAGCGAGATCGATGTCGCCCTCGCTGAGTTTGCGCGCGCGGTGCAACCCGGAGGAGGCCTATTGCTTGGCTTCTTCGCGGGCGCGAGGCTCGAGGCCTTCGACCATGCCATTACCACGGCCTACTACTGGCCGGCCGATGCGCTTGCTGAGCGCGTCGAGCGCGCGGGTTTCACCGTCACTGAAACGCAGGTTCGGGAGGGGCCGGGCAAGCGACCAGAGGCTCGGCTTTGCGCTCAGCGCGAGCGATGGTGACTCTTCGGTGAAGAAGTTATCGGTGCGAGCCGCTTCCCACTCCTCGAGACGTTTTCGATTGCGGGCGCACGCATCAGTGAGCACGCGAACGTCGTCTGCGCGCGTTCGGCACCGAACGTATCATTTGATTGCAGCCTTCAGCACCGTCGGTGCGTGAGTCCACAGCAAAGCCCCGCCTGCGTCGGCAAACACCGTTCTGGTCGCGCCCGGAATGCGGGCGGTCAGCGTTTCGCCATGATCGGGGGAGTGCCCGAGATCCTGTTCGCCGAAAAGAATCTCTACTGGGCGGCGGATCGCGCCGAAGTTCAGATCCCAGGATCGCATGGCGAGCAGCGTGTCACGTACGTACCCCTCGCCATTGTTACTGAAGCCTTCGGCGAGTGCCAGGCGATACCTGGTCAGAAATGGCTCGCTCCGGTAGAAGTCTCGATCAACGACCCCAGCACTGTTGAGAACCATGCCTTCCATCGCCTCAGCCGAGAAGCCCTGCAAAATGAGGGCGGCTTTGCCTGGTTCTTGCTGCGCAAGGTCTGAGAGCGCGGTTGCCTCGGCGGGCAGCATCGCATGAATGTCGGGATGGGCTACCTCGTCTGCGGGGGAGACGAGTACGAGCCGATCGATTTCGCCTCCGAGCGCGAGCGCGAGAGCAAACACCGAACCCTGCGAATTGGCGACTACCGACGGGCGAACCTCTCCGAACACCGACCGGGCGAACGTTAAGTAGTCGGCCGCGGTACTCGAAATTGTCCTCTCCGGGTCAGCCGTTGAATCTCCCATTCCCGGTCGATCCATCGTGAGAAGTCTTACCCGCGCATCATCGAGGTAGTTCTCACCGAATGTCATTGACTTACCAGTGGCAGCCCCAGCGACGAAGAGTACGGGTCGTCCGTCGGCGGGGCCATAGCTCGCCCCCGCGAGAAGGCGACCGTCAGAGGTTTCGAATCGATGGGGTTGCGACTGCATAGAACCAGGCTAGCTTGGGCGTTGACGAGAGGTAGCTCTGCTGTTGAACAGGCGAGTGCCCGTGACGAAGCGTTCCTAGATGACGCTAGAGCTTGCGTTCGTAATAGTACGCAGACGTGCTTCTCCGTGTGAGGATGAGATCCGCCTTTTCGAGCACGCGTTGCGAGGGAAGGTTATCGGGTGCAGTATCTGCTTTGGCGTACCGAGCGCCGTTCGCTCGAGCGAACTCGAGGGCGGCACTAACTGCCTCCGTCGCATATCCCTTGCCGCGAGCAGACTCCACAAGGCCGTACCCGAATTCAACACAACCGTGATCGTCGGGTGGGCCGAAGAAGCCGAGTCCGCCGATGGCTAAGCCGCTTCGGTCTTCTCGAATGAGGTACATCGAGAAGACCGAAGCGGTTGCCTCTGACTGAGCAAGATGCCCTAGCGGCCCCAACTCATCGGCGAATGGGTACTCTGGATGCCACGCATCTCCGGCCTGCTCGTCGCGAACGAGGATTCGTCTGGCGAGCTCCGGGGTGATCTGTTCCAGCGTCAAGCGCTCCGAGGTGAAATGCATCGATGCCAATCTTGGCACGACCGAGCAAGATGCAAACCTCAGGTGCCAGAGCTAGATCGCGT
The DNA here is from genome assembly GCA_002336855.1 of Leucobacter sp. UBA1945. GTDB lineage: Bacteria > Actinomycetota > Actinomycetes > Actinomycetales > Microbacteriaceae > Leucobacter. The sequence continues at coordinate 8,109 of DDEV01000023.1, forward strand.
ACCCCTCGACTGGCCCCTCGGTGTTCGGCTTCCACCCCAGCGCCGGCGCGACGTGCTCGGCGAAGGCCTGCAGCACGTGCAGGTTATAGTCGACGCCAATTTGGTTTGGAATGGTCAGCATGAGGGTGTCAGCGGCCATCACCGCCTCGTCGGCGAGCAGCTGCTTGATCAGGCGGTCTGGTGAGTCCGCGTAGGTCTTGCCGAACGTGCTCTTGAAACCGTCGATCATGCCGACCTGATCCATGTTTTCGCGCGAGCGCAGACCGAAATACAGCTCGTCTTGCTCGTTCACGATCGGAAACACGCTGCGGCTCACGCTGACGCGCGGGGTGCCCGTGTGGCCGGCCTGCTTGTACGCCTCGCGGTAGCGCTCGATCTGCTCGCGCTGCAGCACGTGAAACGGTTGCCCCGTCGCCTCGGTGAGCAGGGTTGAGCTCATGAGATTCAGCCCCTGACGGCCGACCTGTTCGGCGCTTTCGCGCGATCCCGCGCCCCACCAAATCCGATCGCGCAGACCGGGCGACTGCGGTTCGATTGCGAGTCGCTGGTTCGGGCCGACCATGTGCGGGTCGCCCTCGACGACCTTCTCGCCATCGATCGCTTGCAAGAACAGCTCGAACTTGTCGCGGGCGATGTCGCCGCCGCGCGGGTCTTCGGAGCCCGTGTAGCCGAATGCCTCGTAGCCGCGCAGCGCCGTCTCGGGCGAGCCGCGGCTGATGCCGAGTGCGATGCGGCGGCTCGAGATGAGGTCGAGCGAGGCCGCCTCTTCGGCGAGGTAGAGCGGGTTTTCGTAGCGCATGTCGATGACGCCGGTGCCGACTTCGATGCGTTTCGTACGGGCCGCCATCGCGGTAAGAAGCGGGATCGGCGACGCCGCCTGCTTCGCGAAGTGATGCACGCGCACATAGGCGCCGTTGACGCCGATCTCGTCAGCCCCTTCGGCGAGCTCGATGGTCTGGTTCAGCATGTCTCCCGCGGTGCGCACTGCGCTGCCGCGAACGTCGCCGTAGTGTCCGAAGGAAAGGAATCCGAATGCTCTCATGCGGGGTGAAACACGTATGCGTTTGCATTTATTCCCGGGTGTCGCGCGCCCCGGTTACATCCACTTCTTCCACTTGAATACCGCGTAGAGGCTGGCCCCGAGCGCCACCATCGCGGCGATCGCGAGCGGGTACCCGAACGACCAGTGCAGCTCAGGCATTGCATCGAAGTTCATTCCGTAGATTGCGCCGATCAGTGTCGGTGCGAAAAGGATCGCGGCCCACCCCGAGATCTTCTTCATGTCTTCGTTCTGACGCTGTGCGACGAGCGTCGCGTTCACGTTCAGAATCTGGGCGAGGGCGTCACGAAGCTCAGCGACTCGAAGCGTGACGCGGGTGAGATGGTCGTCGACGTCTTGCAGATAGGTGCGCAGGGCTTCTGGGATGCCGTGTTCTTCGAACCCGTCCTGCAGCGAGCCGAGCATCTCTTTCAATGAGGTTGAGGCGTGCTGCAGGTCGATTACCTCTTTGCTGAGCCGGTAGATGCGCTCGGTCACCGAAGAGTCGCCGCCGAACACCTGGCGCTCGATCTCTTCCCGGTCGATTGCGAGCTCGCGTAGCACCTGTTCGTAGCCATCAACGATCGCGTCGAGCAGACGATAGAGCACAGCCTCAGGCCCGAGATCGAGCGGTGTCTCATTGTCGAGCAGGCGAGTGCCATCGGCAACGACGATGTCGCGAGCGCTGAGCGGCAGCTTGCCGCTGTCTTCGCCGTCGACCCACAGTCCGTCTTCGCAGAGCACCGTGATCGCCTGCGGGCGCACCAGCACGTGAAACTCGGCAAACTCGAGATTCTCAGATTCTTCTTGGTACCTCGCCGAACGAATCACCAGAAAGAGTACATCGCCGTATCGCTCGAGCTTCGACCGCTGACCCGCGTGCTTGAGGTCTTCGACAAGGACTGGATGCAGGTGCCACGCCTCTGCCAACGCGTCGATATCTGTGTCGCTCGGCTTCGGGTAGATGCTCAGCACCATGTTTTCAGCGGCTGCCTCGGCGAAGGCGAGCGAATCAGTCGGGTTCGCATCTGCGGGGTGAGGTGTCACCTCGCCATTCACCACGAAGCTCGTGCGTGGGGCGCCTGACTGCTCGGGTGCGGGCGTGTCGGCGATCCTCTGTCTAAACAAACCTTGAAGAAGAGGAACAGGTGGTTGTGACACGGTGACCTCCCGGCGATGGCGTTGGCTGGGTTCAGCGTAGCGCGCAATCGCGGATGGGCAGAGTCTGGCTCGCCCCGGGCAAAAGTAGTACCGGGGCACCATGCGCGCGGTACCAATGGTCGATGTCGCGTGAACGCCGAGAATCTAGCGTGAAAGCATGCACGCAGAATCGCATGACGAACATGCCACCCAGACCGTCGCCCACGTCGAACACCTCAGCCGCCACTACGGCGAGGGCACCCACCGCGTCACCGCGCTCAGCGACGTCTCGATCGGGCTGCGGCGGGGCGAGTTCACCGCGATCATGGGCCCCTCGGGCTCGGGCAAGTCGACGCTCATGCACTGCCTCGCCGGACTCGACCGCATCACCGCCGGACGCGTCTTCCTCGGCGATCACGAGCTGAACGCCCTCTCCGACAAGGAGCTGACCCGCGTCCGGCGTGACCGGGTCGGGTTCGTCTTCCAGGCGTTCAACCTGCTCCCCACGCTGACGGCCCGGCAGAACATCGTCCTGCCGCTCGATCTGGCCGGACGCAAGCCCGATCCAGCGCACTTCGACCAGGTCGTCGCCTCGCTGGGCCTCGGCGATCGGCTCGACCATCGTCCCTCAGAGCTGTCCGGGGGGCAGCAGCAGCGCGTCGCGATCGCGCGGGCCCTGATTACGAAGCCCGACGTGATCTTCGCCGACGAGCCCACGGGGGCCCTCGACTCCAAGAACGGCCTCGCCCTGCTCGCCTACCTGCAGGCCTGCGTCCGGGATCTCGGCCAGACGATCATCATGGTCACCCACGACGCGAAGGCGGCGGCGCACGCCGACCGCGCGCTGGTCCTGTTCGACGGACGCATCGTCGACGACATCGGACGCCCCAGCGTCGAGTCCGTCAATGCCGCGCTGGCAAGGCTGGATGCCTGATGTTCGCGGACGCCGTACGTCAACTCCGTTTCCACCCGGGGCGATTCGTCGCCACCCTGCTCGCCATCGCGATCAGCGTCGGCTTCATGGCCGCGGTGAGCATCTTCATGGCCACCCAGACCTCCGCGCTGGGCAAGATGTTGGCCCTGCCGACCTCGCGCGCCGACGTCGTCGTCACGGCCAACTCGACCACCGGGACCGCTGACCAGCTGAAGTCCGCCATCACGGGGGTCCCCGGTGTGGACGCCGTCGAGCGATCGCGCTCGGTGTCACTCGGCCTGTCCAAGGGAACCGAGAGCGCCTTCGTCGAGGCTCACGTCCTGCCGTCCGAGCGCTTCCGCTGGGCACGTCTCGCCAGCGGCGCCTGGCCGTACGGACCCCTCGAGATCGCGGTCTCGCAGCAGGTCGCCGACACGCTGAAGGCCAAGGTCGGCGACAGCCTGGAGGCTGGCCCGATGCAGCTCCGGGTCGTCGGCATCAGCGCGGACGCCCCCACGCTGTTCATGCAGACCGCCTACGTCTCGCCGATGTTCGGCATGGACGCCGACAGCGCCACGTCCAGCCCGGCCGGGTCCTGGCTGGTGGCGCTGAAGCCGGGGACGGACGCCGCGGCGTCCGTCTCGGCCATCGACCGGGCCGTCCAGCCCTATCGCGGAGCCAAGGACACCTACCCGGGCGCGAAGGAGCCGATCACGGTCGGGACGGCGTCCGACACCCAGCATGAAGCGACCCTGAGCATCACGCGCGACTTCGACGTCATGAAGTACCTGCTGCTCGCCTTTTCGGGCATCGCCGCGTTGGTGGGCATGATCATCATCGCCAACACGTTCACGATCCTGCTGGCCCAGCGGCGTCGCCAGATCGGGCTGCTGCGCGCGGTGGGGGCATCCGGACGCCAGGTGCGCGGCCGGTTCCTCGCCGAGGCCGTGCTGCTCGGGTTCGTCGGGTCTGTCGTGGGCCTCGCGCTCGGCACGGTCGCCGGCTGGATCGGCGCGTCCGTGACGAAGGCGTCCTTCTTCGGCCTGGTGTTGCCCTGGTCCGATCTGGCGATCGAGGTCGGGATCGGCGTCCTGGTCACGATGCTCGCCGCGATGCTGCCGGCCCTGCGGGCGACGAGGGTGCTGCCGCTGGAGGCGCTGCAGCCCGTCGCCACCTCCGAGCAGGTGCGCAAGGCGTCCGTGGTGCGCGCCGTGATCACCGGCCTGCTGATCGTCGCCGGTGTGGGGCTGGCGGCCGTCAGCCAGCTGGTCAAGGTCGATAGTGGGAACCCCAGCCTGGTCGGACCACTGCTGCTCGCCGTCGCTGGGGCGATGCTGCTGACGATCGGGGTCCTGGGGGCGGCGCCCCTCTACATCCCCGCGCTGCTGCGTGGCCTGGGCGTCCTGATCGGACGCAACGCGACCGCGCGCCTCGCGGCCGACAACGCCGTTCGCAACCCCTCGCGGGCCGCCGCGACGGCCACGGCGTTGATGCTGGCCACGGGACTGATCGTGACGCTGCAGGTCGGCACCGCCACCGCGGAGAAGACGATGCTCACCGAGATCGAGAAGACCTTCCCGATCGACCTGACCGTCACGGCGTCCCTGTACTCCCCGGACCCGGGCGACGACCCCAACGGCGGCCCGACCGCCAGCTCGTCCGGACGGCTCAGCGCCTCCGTGCTCGACAAGGTCAAGTTGCTGCCGAACATCAAGGCGTCCGCGGTGCTGAGTGGCGGCGCCGCCAAGCTCAACGACGAGCCGGTCATGGTCGTCGCGCTGACGCCGGACGTCGCGAGCGTCTCGTCCACCATCGGTTCGGTCGCGGACGGGGTCGTCCTGCTCAACGGCGGCGATCGTAAGGACGGCGACCGCGTGACGCTCGCCGGGGCGTCCGGACCGATCACCCTGACGGTGAAGAAGGTGTCCTGGGTCGCCTACAACCAGGCCGTGGTCTCCCAGGCGAACCTGACCAAGCTGGTCGCGACGCCGGCTCCACAGGCGGTCTGGCTGAAGCTCGCGGACGCCTCGCAAATCGGCTCGACGATGAAGGCCGCCCAGACGCTGCAGAGCGGGGGAGAGTTCGTCGACATCGGCGGCAGCGCGCCCCAGTCGTACATGATCCAGGAGGTGCTGCGGATCCTGCTGCTGATCACGACCGCCCTGTTGGGTGCCGCCGTCTTGATCGCGCTCATCGGTGTCGGCAACACCCTGGGGCTCAGCGTGATCGAGCGGGCCCGCGAGTCGGCGCTGCTCCGCGCGCTCGGCATGCAGAAGGCGTCCCTGCGGACCATGCTCCTCGTCGAGGCCGTGCTGCTGGCGCTGGCCGGTGTCCTGGTCGGCGTCGCGGCGGGCTGCTTCTTCGGCTGGCTGGGCATCGCGTCGATCGTCCGGCAGTCGGCCATGGACACACCGCTGCAGTTCGCCGTGGACCTTCCGCTCACCATCGGCATGCTGGTGGTGGCGTTCGCGGCCGCCGCGCTGGCGTCCGTTCTGCCCGGACGCCGTGCGGCCAACGCGACCCCGACCGAGGCGCTCGCGGCCGACTGAACCTGGCCGGTGGGCCCGCCCGCGACAAACGCTTACCTTCGGCACAAACGCTTAACCCGGAGGGTAAGCGTTTGTGGCCAAGGTGAGCGTTTGGGGGGAGGGGGGTTCTCTCCGGCCGCGCCTCGGCTGCTAAGCGATCGGTGTGAACCGCGAGGTGAAGAACCGCAGGGACGGGGGTTCGTAGACGAACTCGAGGCCCAAGATCTCGTCGCGCTTGGCGTAGAGGGCGATGACGGCGTCGGCGACGACGTCCATGTGCCGATCCGTGTAGACGCGGCGCGGGATCGTCAGGCGGACCATCTCGAGCTTCGGCATGTTGTGCTCGCCCGCCTTGTTGCGACCGGCGGAGATGATGCCGCGCTCCATGGCCCGGACGCCCGACTCGACGAACAGCGCGGCGGCCAGGGCCTGAGCCGGGAACTGGGTCTGCGGGATGTGCGGCAGGAACCGCTTGGCGTCCAGGAACACGGCGTGACCACCGATCGGGGTGACGATCGGGACGCCGGCCTCCAGCAGGCGCTCGCCCAGGTAGCGGACCTGGCCGATGCGGTGCTCGAGGTAGTGGTCGTCGAGGGCCTCTTCGAGACCGACGGCCATGGCGTCCATGTCCCGTCCGGCCATGCCGCCGTAGCTGGGCATGCCCTCGAACACCACGACCCACTCGCGGGCCTTGATGAGGATCTCCTCGTCGCGCATGGCCAGGAAGCCGCCGATGTTGACCAGGCAGTCCTTCTTGCCACTCATGGTGAGCCCGTCGAAGTAGCTCATCATCTCTTTGGCGATGTCGGCCGTGGACTTGTCGGCGTAGCCGGCTTCGCGCTGCTGGATGAAGTAGGCGTTCTCGGCCAGGCGGGTGGCGTCGGACCAGTGGATGATGCCGTGCTTGGTGCAGAACTCGTGGACCTCGCGGATGTTGGCCATCGACACGGGCTGACCACCGGCCATGTTCACGGTGACGGCCTGGTTGACGTAGGCGATCTGGTCGGCGCCGTGCTCGGCGACCAACTTCTCCAGCTTGGCGAGGTCGATGTTGCCCTTGAACGGGTGGTCCGCGGTGGAGTCGTGGGCCTCGTCGATGATGACGTCGACGAAGATGCCGCCGACGGCCTCTTGGTGGTAGCGCGTCGTCGTGAAGTACATGTTGCCGGGCACGTACTGGCCGGGCGTGATGAGGATGCGGCTGATGATGTGCTCGGCGCCGCGGCCCTGGTGGGTGGGGCAGACGTAGGGGAAGCCGTAGTTGTCCTGAACCGACTTGAGCAGACGGTCGAAGCTCTCGGATCCCGCGTACGCCTCGTCGCCGAGCATCATCATCGACCACTGCTTGTCGCTCATGGCTGAGGTGCCGGAGTCGGTCAGCAGGTCGATGTAGCACATCTTCGACGGCAGCAGGAACGTGTTGTAGCCGGCCTTGGCGATGGCGTCAGCGCGGTCCTCGCGCGAGTGCATCACCAGCGGTTCGACCATCTTGATCCGATAGGGCTCTGCCACGTTCGACGGCATGGGTGTCTCCTCTTCTCAGCGACCGCGGGAAGGCCGAGTCGCACCAAGTGCAATCTAGCACCGGTGTTGAGGCATGCAACAGAGTGTTGAAGGAATCTGCCGTCAGGATTCTGGACGCTCGGCCCCGATCTCGTTGAGGTAGTTGTAGATCGTGAACCGCGTGACGCCGAGCGCCCGCGCGGCGGTCTCGACGGACTCGCGCAGCGCGAAGAACCCGCCAGCCTGCAGGTCGCGGACGATGGCCAGCTTGTGCCGCTTCTGCATCAGCTCGACGGGGACGCCGTGGGTGCGGATCGCCTGGGCGAGCAGCTTGTCGGCCAGCCGGTCGATGTCCGGGGCGACCGGCGCAGTATCGGGGTGGGCGTCCGTCCGCGACTGGCGTCCGAACAGCATCGCCTCGGCGATCGCCCGGACCGACGCCCAGAGACTCACGTCGTAGTTGATGGTCAGCGCGGCGATCATGGTGCCGGAGGCGTCCGGGATGAAGACCGTCGTCGAGCGCAGCTCAGCGGACTCGTCGACCGTGCGGTAGCCGATGCGTTCGGTGAAGTCGCCGGACGCCGCAGCGTCCGTCACCACGGCGTCCGCGGGGCCCCCGATGCGCGCGTCCGTGAGGTGGCCGGCGACCGCCACGATCGAGTTCGGCAGCTTCGACAGGTCGTGCAGGATGATTTCGGACGGGTCGGTCAGCGTGCGGTTCAGCGGACCCATCAGAGCGGCCAGCGCCCCGAGCACGGCCTCGCGCTGCAGATCGCCCATGGGGTCATCCTGGACCACGCGCGCCGGCTTCGCACCCGCCCGGACCTTTCCCGCCGAGCCACGACGCGGGCCATGATGGGTGCTGGTCGGCGTCCCGGCCGTCGAAAGGAGCCCGCATGCACTCCAAGGTGGCGCTTGTCCGCCGTCCGTCTCCGCGCCTGGCGGACGGGCTGGTCACCCACATCGAGCGGCAGGAGGTGGACGCCGAGCTCGCCGGACGCCAGTGGGCGGGCTACGTGTCAGCGCTGCAGGCCGCTGGCTGGACCACCGTCGAGGTCGACCCCGCCGACGATTGTCCCGACTCGGTTTTCGTCGAGGACACGATGGTGGTCTACGGACGCCTCGCGGTGATCTGTCGCTCCGGTGCGCCCGAGCGACGCGCCGAGGCGAGCGCCGCCGAGGAGGCCGTTCGGGGGCTCGGGTACGAGATCGCGCACATCGTCGCTCCGGGCACCCTCGACGGAGGCGACGTGTTGAAGTGGGGCGGCACGGTCTGGGTCGGCCAGGGCGGACGCAGCAACGCCGAGGGGCTAGCTCAGCTACGCCAGCACCTGGCCCCGCTGGGGGCCGACGTCGTCGGCGTCCCCCTCACCACGGTGCTGCACCTCAAGTCGGCCGTGACGGCTCTGCCCGACGGGACCGTCATCGGCTACCCGCCGCTGGTCGACGACCCGGACGTCTGGTCCGGACGCTTCGCCCCGGTGCCCGAGGAGCCCGGAGCGCACGTCGTGATCCTGGACGCCGACACCGTCTTGATGGCGTCCTCGGCGCCCCGCTCGATCGAGGCCATGCGCAACAACGGCCTCGAGGTCATCGACGTGGACATCTCCGAGTTCGAGAAGCTCGAGGGCTGCGTGACGTGCCTATCGGTCCGGCTGCGCGGGCTGTAGGGCTTCGACAAACTCAGCCATCGTGGCTGCGTGAAGGTCCCTGAGCCTGTCGAAGGGGGGTTGGCTCAGGCTTCGACAGGCTCAGCCGGCGGGGGTCGCGAGCTTGTCGACGGACCGTTCCCTGACCTTGTCGACCGTTCCCTGAGCTTGTCGAAGGGGCTGTGCTTGGCTCGGCCCACGCGCGGAGGCCGGACCTACGGCGTCCTAGGATGGGGCCCGTGACGGACCCGTTCGGCCTCGACCTGCCCCTTCTGCACGCCGGTAAGGTGCGTCGGCTCTATGACCTGCCGGACGCCGACGGCGCCGGTCGCATGCTGCTGGTCGCGACGGACAACATCTCGTCATTCGACTACGTGCTGGACAGCCAGATCCCCGACAAGGGCGCGATCCTCAATCAGCTCAGCCTGTGGTGGTTCGGACGCCTCGGCGTCCCGAACCATGTCCTGTCGACCGACGTCCCGGACGCTGTGCGCGGCCGGGCGGTGATCGTCGAGAAGCTGGCGATGGTCCCGGTCGAGGCCGTCGCTCGCGGCTATCTCACCGGCTCGGGCTGGACCGAGTATCAGCAGACCCAGTCCGTGTGCGGCGTCCCCCTGCCCCCGGGCCTGCGCGACGGCGACAAGCTGCCCGAGCCGATCTTCACCCCGGCGGCGAAGGCGCCCCTGGGCGAGCACGACGAGAACATCACCTACGCCCAATTGGTCGACCTGCACGGCGAGACGACGGCGTCCGAACTGAAGGACGCCACCCTCGCGATCTACACCAAGGCGGCCAAGACGGCCGCCGAGCGCGGGATCATCCTGGCCGACACCAAGTTCGAGTTCG
>DDEV01000003.1 GCA_002336855.1 Leucobacter sp. UBA1945
TGAAGCGCCTCGCCGCGCCCGCCTCGGTCGACTCGATCCCCTCGTCGGCAATGCAAGAGGATCACGTCTCGATGGGCTGGCACGCAGGGCGCAAGCTGCGCCGCGCGGTCGACGGTCTGACTCGCGTGCTCGCGATCGAGCTGCTGGCATCGACGCGCGCGCTCGACTTCCGCGCCGCTTCGGCCTCGGGCAGCCCGGCCCCCGCAACCGCTGCCGTGCACGAGCTGTTCCGCACGCGCATCTCGGCGCCCGACACCGACGGCTTCCTCTCGCCCGACATCACCGCGGCGTACGAGTTCGTCGCGTCGGGAGAGGTGTTGGCTGCCGCCGAAGGCGCGCTGGGTTCGCAGCTGGGCTGATCCTCGCCGGGGCCTGCGCTACTTCGAAATGCGCAGGTCCCTTAGCCCGAACGGACCCGCGTCTGGCGTCGCCGCGCGAATCTGCGCCTTGGTGAGCATTTTCTTCGGGCGCAGATCTTCGGGTAGCGGCTCAGCGCCGGGCACCGCGTGTGACACGCCCTCGGCGAGCATGCGCACCTGCGCTTTCGCCACGAGCGGCACCTTCATGGTCCACTCGGTGAGCTGCCCGAGCGCGTAGAGCGCCCAGACCGGTGCGGGCACGATGCCGATCGGTCGGCCCTGGAGGTCGGCCACCCGGCGCACGACCTTGCTGAGCTTCAGTTCCTCCGCCCCGACGACTTCAACCGTCTTGCGCTCGAGGCGCCCGCGCAGGGCGGCCTCCATCACGTCGACGAGTTCTTCTACCGGTACGGGACGCACCGTGAGCTCGCGCAGACCGACCGTCGCGAACAGAGGAAAGGTCTTGACCGTGCGCGTTGTGTGGTCGATCAGGTGGTCTCCGAGCCCATAAATCATGCCTGCCTTGAGGATCGTGTAGTCGAGCCCCGACTCACGGATCGCCTCTTCGGCCGCCCACTTCGACTCATGGTACGGCGAGCCGCAGTCTGGTCTTGCCCGCAGAAAACTCAGCATCACGATCTTCTTCACCCCGGCACGCTTCGCCGCTTCGATGACAGCCCCAGTGCCGCGCACGTGCACGCGTTCGTAGCTCTGATCGCCGATTTCTCGGTTGATTCCGGCGCAGTGCGCAACAGCATCGCACCCTTCGAAAGCTCGGGCGAGCGCGTCAACGTCGTCGACGTCAACGCCGGTGCGACGCGAGATCACCACCGGGTCGTCAAAGCGTTCGGCGAGGTGGCGCCCGACGAAACCAGTGCCACCGGTAATTGCAATGCGAGGCTCTGTCATGTCTCGACTCTACTCACCGAGGTGCGCAGTAGGCTCGAAGCATGACCCAGCCGAAGGTGCCGGCGGCAGACCAGACGCTGCGCATACTGAGCCTGCTCGCGGCTGCCCGCGGCCCGTTGCCCGCGAGCATGATCGCGGCGCAGCTCGAGCTGCCGAGGTCTACCGTCTACCACCTGCTCGCCGCACTGCAAGAGCACGGCTTCGTCATGCACCTGCCAGAAGAGCGCCGCTATGGGCTCGGGCTCGCGGCCTTCGAGCTGAGCTCGGCATACACGCGCCAGGAGCCACTGGCCCGCATCGGCCGGCCACTCATCGTGGCGCTCGTCGACCGGCTCGGTTTCAGCGGACACCTCGCGGTGCAGCACGGCCGAGACGTGCTCTACATCATCGAGGAGCGCGCGAAGGGCGCCCCGGCGCTCATCACCGACGTAAACGTTCGCCTGCCTGCACACCTCACGGCAAGCGGCCGGGCGATCCTCTCGGCGCTGCCGAAAGCGCAGTTGCGCGCGCTGTTCCCTGATCGCGATGCCTTCGTGCACCGCAGTGACACAGCCGCGGCGCTGCCCGAGAGCGACGTCATCGATCGCTACTCGCGCCTGAGGTCGGTGCTCGACGCGGCCACCACGCGCGGCTTTGCGGTCGAGCGCGGGTCGGTGACGACCGGGTTTTCGTCGGTCGCGGTGCCAGTGCTCGATCACCGGGACTGGCCTGTCGCAGCGATCGCGGTGACGTTTCGCGAAGATGAGGTGGCCGAGGATCGCCTCACCGCCCTCGCCGCTGAAGTGCGCGGGGCGGCTGCAACCCTGTCTTCGCGCATTCACGGCCGGGCGCGGCAGTCGTGATGGCGCTGCGCCGCCTTCGTGAGAACACCGCCTACCTCGCCGTCTGGTGGGTGTTGCTCGGCGCGGCGCTGCTCGCGCTGGTGACCGGCGCCGCGATGTTCGGACCTCTGACCCGCAAGAATCGTTACCTGCAACCCGAAGATGCTGCGAGCACTGCCCTTCCCGCAGCAATAATTGCCTTGACAATCCTGCTCATTCTTGCGGTGACGCCCCCACCCGCCGCGGCGGAGCGGCAGGGAGCCGGTGTGCTCTCGAATGTCACCGGCATCATGGTGCTGCTGTTGCTCGGGTATCGCCTCATAGTTGGCGCAGACGATGCCCGAGATTTTGCCCCCGAACAGCTTGTGCCCGGCATACCGCTGCTCTGGCTCTCGCTCGTGGCGCTCGCCGTGCTGATCTTCAAGTTCGAGCGCATCAGACGAACCGCAGCGGCGCTGGCTCGCAAACCGCATCCAGGCAGCGGCCGCAGATCAGGCGCGGGAGCCCGTGCAGCACGGCGCTACGGCCGTCGCCGAGCAAGGTAGCCGCGCCTCATTCACTCAGGCCTACGGTCGGCCTTGCGGTCGGTCTTCGTGCCGATCGCGCGAAGCGCACCGAGAATCGCGACAAGGTCGACGAGCTCCTGCGTCCAAGCGCCGAGCAGCGCCGGGAGAAAGCCGAACGCCGCGACGAGCATAAGCGCGACGCTCAGCAGAATGCCGATCCAGATGCTCTGCAGCGCGATGCGTACCGTGTCGCGGCCGATGCGCACGGCGTCGGCGACCCCCTTGATCGTGTCGAAGCGGTTGACCACATCGGCGGACTCGCTCGCGGCGGTCGCACCGCGAGCGCCCATGGCGAACCCCACGTCGGCAGCCGCGAGTACCGGCGCGTCGTTCAGCCCGTCGCCGGTCATGATGAGCGGGCGCGGCGTGACCGACGCGGCGATCTGCACCTTGCTCGACGGGGTGCATTCGGCGTGCACCTCATCGATGCCCAGCACGTCGGCGACCGCCTGCGCCGTCGCGGCAACATCTCCGGTCACGATGAGCATGCGTTCGAGACCGAGTTCGTGCAGCCTTCGCACTGTCTGGGCGGCCTCGGGGCGCAGCGAGTCACGCATGACGAGCGCCCCGACGAAGCGTTCGTCGAGTGCGACGTAGATTGCGAGCTCGCCCGCATCGAGAGAGACCCTCTCGAGACCGGCGGCTGCTTCGGCGACCCAGGCAGGCTTGCCGACTCGCACCACACCGGCTCCCCCATCGAGAACAGTCTCGACGCCATTGGTGGCGTACTCGTGCGCGTCGCTCATCGCGAGGATCGGCAGACGATGTTCTCTCGCCGTTTGCACGATCGCTGCGGCGAGCACGTGCGAGGAGTAGACCTCGGCGCTTGCTGCGAGCTGCAGCAGGCGATCCTCGTCGAAACCCTTCGCGACCACCATTCTGGTGAGCTCAGGGCGCCCGGACGTGAGCGTGCCTGTCTTGTCGAAGGCCGCCGATTTCACTCTCGCGAGCTGCTCGAGGGTACCGCCGCCCTTTACGATCAGTCCGTGCTTCGCTGCTCGGCTCATGCCGCCGAGAAATGCGACGGGTGCTGCGATCAAGAGCGGGCACGGCGTCGCGACGACGAGCACCTCGGCGAAGCGGGTGGCGTCACCGCTCGCGATCCACGCGGCCGCCGCGATGGCGAGCGAGAGCAGCGTGAAGGGGACCGCATAGCGATCGGCAAGCCGCACGGTCGGCGCCTTGCTCTCTTGTGCGCGCTGCACGAGAGCGACGATCTGCTGGTATTGGCTGTCGGCGGCCAGTGTGTTCGCCCGAAGATGGATTGCACTCGACCCGTTCACCACCCCGCTCGCGACGATCTCTCCCGCGCTGCGCTCGACGGGCAGACTCTCTCCGGTGAGCGACGACTCGTCGAAGCTGGCCGCCGGTGCGAGCAGCACCGCGTCCACTGGCACGACTTCACCTGCCCGAACGAGCAGCACGTCACCCACACTGATCTCGCCTACGGGCACCTCTTCGAGGCGCTCAGACGCCCCCGGTTCGTTCGAGAGCTCGCCAAGCACTCTCGTTGCAGTTCTCGGCGCGCGATCGAGCAGCGCGACGAGTTCGCGCTTCGAGCGGTTCTCGGCGTAGTTCTCGAGTGCCTCGCCCCCTGTAAGCATGAGCACCACGACGAGCGCCGCCCACGGCTCGCCGACGAGCACCGCGGCAGTGATCGCGGTGACCGCCAAAATATCAAGGCCAAGATTGCCACGTAGCAGGGAGCGCACCATCTGCACGGCCTCCCATGCAGCGATACCGAGCGCGTAGGCGCCGACGAGCCAAGACGCCACTGCACGAGCGGGGGTGGCGAGCAGAACGAGGCCGATCACCGCGACGAGAATTGTCGAGGCCACGAGAGGGTAGGCGCGGATCGCGCGCTTCAGTCGAACCATGCCTCCATTCTGGCCGGTGCCACTGACATCTGCGGCTGGCTCAGTTCACAAGCTCAGAAGGCCCGCCCGCCCGCCCGCCAAACCGCAGCGGTAAGAGGCATGCCCGGACGGTAGGCCAAGTGCGTCACCGACGGCGCTTCGAGCACCTGCAGGTCGGCTCGCGCGCCCGGTGCGATCGACCCGACGCGCGGCTGCACAGCGCCACGAGGGTCAACCCACTCATCAGCGTGCATGCCGAGCGCGATCGCGCCGCCGAGCGTGGCCGCGCGAACCGCCTGCTGCACCGTGAGCCCCATCTGCAGCACTGCGGTCGCGACGCAGAAGTTCATCGAGTTCGTGTATGACGTGCCGGGGTTGCAGTTCGATGCGATGGCGAGAATCGCGCCGGCCTCGGCCAGTCGCTTCGCCGGGGCGAGGGGCATGCGTGTCGACAGATCGCACGCCGGCAGCACGGTCGCGACGGTGCCACGTTTGCCGGCACCGTCGTTCCAGTCTGTCCATGACGAGGCAAGCGCCTCGACGTCTTCGTCGGTCAAGAACGCGAGGTGATCGACGCTGAGCGAGCCATGCTCGACGGCAAGCTGAGCGCCCGGGCCGTGGCCGAGCTGGTTGCCATGCACGCGCGTTGCGAGCCCCTTCGCGGCCGCCGCCTCAAGCACCCTCGCCGAGGCCTCACCATCGAAAGCCCCAGTCTCGCAGAACACGTCGACCGCGCTCACGAACGGCGCCACGGCGTCGAGCATAGGCCCAGTCACGAGGTCGAGGTACTCGGCCGGGTCTGCCCCGGAAGGCACTAGATGCGCCCCGAGGAATGTCACGGCATCGGCAGCCAAACCCGCGACTCGAGCACTGCGCAACTCGTCTTCGACCGTCAGCCCATAACCGGTCTTCGTCTCGAAGGTCGTGGTGCCGCCGCGCCGGCCTTCGGCAATGAGGCGCTCAAGATTTGCGGAAAGCTGCACATCGCTCGCCTCACGCGTCGCGTTCACCGTCACAGTGATGCCGCCAGCGGCATACGACTCACCAGCCATGCGCGCCCCGAACTCGGCGGTGCGGTCTCCCGCGAACACCATATGAGTGTGCGAATCGACCCAACCCGGCAGCACTGCACGCCCGTCGGCGTCGAAACGATCGTCGGCTGCAGGCGCGTCGGCAGCTCGTCCGACCCACGCCACCCGGTCGCCCTCGACCACCACGGCGGCATCGGCGATCCGCCCGCCGATTCCTTCGCCGAGGGTCTCGTCGTTCGTGGTCAGTTCACCGATGTTGTCGATCAGCAGTGTGTTCATCTCTCTACCTTTGCATGAGTTCGCGCGTGAGCGGTGCCGAGTGCAGTACGAGTGTGGATTCTGCGACTTCGCGCAGAATGACGGGGTGGGGCGTATGGAACAGAGGAGGAGCCTGGGGCAAGTTTCCCGATTCTGTCGCTTTTGCGAATTGGGGATATGCGATTGTGCATATCCCCAATTCGCAATGTCGCGATGGAATCGGGAAAGTTGTTCCAGGCTCCGGAACCGAGCGCCAGAGGGTTTACCAGGCGCGTTCGGTGTTGCGAATGGTGGGCTCGATCGGCACGCGCACGCCGCGCTCCTGAGCTACCTCGGCGGCACGCTCGTAGCCCGCGTCGACGTGACGAATAACGCCCATGCCCGGGTCGTTGGTGAGCAGCCGCTCGAGCTTCTCGGCTGCGAGCTCGGTGCCGTCGGCGACCGATACCTGCCCGGTGTGGATCGAGCGGCCGATGCCGACGCCGCCACCGTGGTGAATGGACACCCAGGTCGCACCCGACGAGGTTGCGGTGAGCGCGTTGAGCAGCGGCCAGTCGGCGATTGCGTCTGAGCCGTCGGCCATGGCTTCGGTCTCACGGTAGGGCGATGCGACCGAGCCCGAGTCGAGGTGGTCGCGACCGATGACGATCGGAGCTTTGACCTTGCCCTCGGCAACAAGCTTGTTGAAGAGCAGGCCGGCCTGCTGACGCTCGCCGTAGCCGAGCCAGCAGATGCGAGCCGGCAGGCCTTCGTATTCGACGCGCTCTGCGGCGGCGTCGAGCCAGTGGTGCAGGTGCTTGTTCTCGGGGAAGAGCTCCTTCAGAGCTGCGTCGGTGACGGCGATGTCTTCGGGATCACCCGAGAGCGCGGCCCAGCGGAACGGGCCGAGGCCCTCGCAGAAGAGCGGGCGAATGTAGGCCGGCACGAAGCCGGGAAACTCGAAGGCGCGGTCGTAGCCGCCCTTGCGCGCTTCGTCGCGGATCGAGTTGCCGTAGTCGAACACCTCAGCGCCGCCGTCGAGGAAGC
>DDEV01000088.1 GCA_002336855.1 Leucobacter sp. UBA1945
AGCGCGCGCAGCGAGTTGCCGTGCGCTGTGATGAGCACGGTCTTGCCCGAGTTCAGGTCGGGCAGCACCGAATCGCTCCAATAGGGCAGCAGGCGGTCGATGACGTCTTTCAAACACTCGGTGCGAGGGCGTTCGCCGTCGATATCTGCGTAGCGCGGGTCATTCGCCTGCGACCACTCGCTCGAATCGTCGAGCACCGGTGGGGGAGTATCGAACGAGCGACGCCACTCCATGAACTGGTCTTCGCCGTACTTCTCGAGGGTCTCGCTCTTATCGAGGCCTTGCAACGCGCCGTAATGGCGCTCGTTCAGGCGCCATGAGCGGCGCACCGGGATCCACATGCGGTCGGCGCTCTCGAGCGCGAGGTTGGCGGTCTGAATTGCGCGGCTCAGCAGCGAGGTGTGCAACACGTCGGGCAGCAGGCCGGCTTCAGAGAGCAGCTTGCCAGCGTTCGCAGCTTCGCCGCGACCCTTCTCGGTGAGTCGAACGTCGACCCAGCCGGTGAAGAGATTCTTTTCGTTCCACTCGCTCTGCCCGTGGCGCAGCAGGATCAGGGTGTTTGTCATGCTCTAAGCCTACCGTGCGGGCATCGCTGCTTCGCCGCACAGAAAAGGATCGCCCCTCGAGTTCTCGAGGGGCGATCTATCGTTCTTGCGGCGAAAACCGCTTACGAGGCGAGCACCTCATCGAGCAGCTCTGAAGCCTTGCCCTCGTCGGTCTTCTCGGCGAGCGCGAGCTCAGACACGAGAATCTGACGTGCCTTGGCGAGCATGCGCTTCTCGCCGGCCGACAGCGACTTGACCTCTTGGTCGCGGCGCCACAGATCGCGAACGACCTCGCTCACCTTGATAACGTCGCCCGAGGCGAGCTTCTCAAGGTTTGCCTTGTAGCGGCGTGACCAGTTGGTCGGCTCTTCGGTGAACGGGGCGCGCAGCACCTCGAACACCTGCTCGAGACCCTCTTGGTCGATGACGTCACGCACGCCGACGAGGTCGCAGTTCTCTGCGGGAACCTCAATTGTCAGGTCGCCCTGGTTGACCTGCAACTTGAGAAAGAGCTTCTCTTCGCCGCCGAGCTTGCGCTTCTTCACCTCGATGATCTTCGCTGCGCCGTGGTGGGGGTAAACGACGGTCTCTCCGACCTCAAACTGCATCGAGTGGCTCCTTTATCAGCTAAGCCTCTAGAATACCACACGCCGCGCCGCCACTTAGGCCACCCTTAGGTGAAGCCATACCCGCCTGGCCGATAGTATGATTTCAACTGTCTGATGTAACCGCCAGGCCGATTTGTGCCGCCCAATAAATCAAAGGACACACCTTGAAGACTCGTCGGATCGCCTCGTCTCTCGTTCTCGCGGCGGCACTCGCCCTGGGCGCTACGGGCTGCAGCCTGATCGCACCGCAGGGAACCACTACGCCCTACGCTCCGAGCGACGGCGTCGATGTCAACATCGAGAACATCGCCGTGCGCAATCTGCTGCTGGTTGCTGACGCTACCGGTGAAAACTTCAACGTCGTCTTCACCGGCGTGAACAACACTTCTGACGACGCCATCGTGCGCATCACCTTCGTGAAGGGTTCGAGCGAGGCAAGCGCCGACTTCAACCTGGCTCCCGGATCGACCTCGTTCGGCAACCCAGAGGGTGAGACCGCTCCGCAGCTCGTGTCGATCTCTGACCTTCAGGCAGGCGAAACCGTCGAGGCCTACTTCGAGGTTGCGGGCGGCGGCGAAGCCAAGTACATGGTGCCCGTGCTCGACGGCACGCTGGCCGAGTACCAGCAGTACGTGCTCTCGAAGTCGCAGCTGCGCAAGCTTGAGCAGCAGGCCGAGAAAGACGACGAAAAGGCCGCTGAGCCGACTCCGGCGACTGAGGCCCCCGCAGCAACCGAGGCTCCTGCAGCAACCGAGGCTCCTGCAGCCCAGTAGCAATGCGTCGCGGCCGTCGCGGCTGCAATATGCGAAACGCCCCGGGGTATTACCGGGGCGTTTTGCATATCTAGAGCTGGATCGCACGAACTCACGGCGCTCTTCTCGTGGCGCGTGTCACGCTCAGTCGAGGCAGAACTCGTTGCCCTCGATATCTTGCATGACGAGGCACGACTCGTTCACGCCGTCGGCCTCAAGCAGGTAGAGGCGCTTCGCGCCGTGCTGCTCAAGGCGCGCCGCTTCGGTTTCGAGTGCTTCGAGGCGTTCTGCGCCCCGCAGCCCCAGCCCGACACGCACGTCGAGGTGCACCCGGTTCTTGACGAACTTCTGCTCAGGCACCCGTTGAAAAAACAGGCGCGGCCCAACCCCCGTCGGGTCTTGGCAGGCCCAGCGCGACCCCTGATCCTCCTTAGGAAGGGTCGCATCGAGCGCCTCCCACGAGTCGAAGCCGGGCGGCACTGGCGGGTCTTCGTACCCGAGCGCGACCTTCCAGAACTCGGCTACCCTGCGTGGGTTTTCGCAATCGAATGTGATCTGCACCTGTCGAATCGTTGACATGGTTGCAAGGCTACTGCGGGCCCCCGACAGATAGGAAGGTGCGGAGTGAGTTCCGGCGATCCAGCTTGGCGTGAACGGACTAGCCGAAACGGTAGCCAACACCCGCGCCCGTGTAGAAAACCGTTGGCGGTTTTCAGGGCGCGCCGAGGCCGCTCTGCGGCTCGGCTCTTGGCGATGCAATCAGATTTGTTACCCGAAACGGTAGCCAACACCCCGCACGGTCGTCACGATCTTCGGCTCCTTGGGATCCTGCTCGATGCGCGATCGAATGCGCTTGATGTGCACGTCGAGTGTCTTGGTGTCGCCGTAGTAGTCGCTGCCCCAGACTCGGTCGATGAGCTGGCCACGGGTCAGCACCCGACCCGAGTGGCGCATGAGCAGCTCGAGCAGCTCGAACTCGCGCAGCGGCATCGCGACCTCTTCGCCCTGCACCGAGACGGTGTGGCGTTCGGTGTCGAGGCGAACACCGAGCTCGTCGAGCACGCCCTCGTCGTCGAAGCTCTCCTCTTCGGGAGCGGCGAGCTCAGAGCGGCGCAGCGCGGCGCGCACGCGTGCGAGCAGCTCGCGGGTAGAGTAGGGCTTCGTAATGTAGTCGTCGGCTCCGAGCTCGAGGCCCACCACGATGTCGATCTCGCTGTCTTTTGCGGTCAGCATGATGATCGGGATCTGCGATTTCGCGCGAATGCTTCGGCACACCTCGGTGCCCGGAAGCCCCGGCAGCATGAGGTCGAGCAGCACGAGGTCTGCGTTTGACTCGGGAAATACGCGCGCAGCCTCGGCGCCGTCGGCGACGATCTGCACGCGGTAGCCCTCTCGCTCGAGCAGAAACGCGAGGGGTTCAGAGATCGAGGTTTCGTCTTCGACGAGCAGAATGCGTGAGTTCACGAGCTGCGCTCCTTCTTTGGGCGAGGATCATCGCCCTGCTTGTTGCGGGCCGAGCGTTTTGCGCGCTTGCGGCTCTTCGCGGGTGACTTCTCTTCAACGATGGGAAAAGCGAGGGTAAAGCTCGAGCCGACGCCGGGCTGCGACCACACGGTGATGTCGCCGCCATGTGCGCGCATGGTGTGACGCGCAATCGAGAGGCCGAGGCCGGTGCCGCCGCCGTCACGGCTGCGGGCAGTATCGACTCGGTAGAAGCGTTCGAAGATGCGGGGCAGATGCTCTGCGGCGATGCCCTCACCCTGGTCCGTCACGGTGATGCGGCAATCGGGCCCCTCGACGGCGATACCGACTCCGACTGACGCGCCCTCGGGGGAGTGTCTGATCGCGTTGGTCAGCAGGTTCGCGATCACCGTGCCGATCGAAGAGGGCCGCCCGAGAGTGACGAGCTCGCGCGTCAGAGTGGGATCCTCTTCGAGCACGATGCTGATGCCCTGCTGCGTCGCAAAATCTTGGTGCGCCTCGACCTCGGTGCGCACGACCGCGCGCAGTGCTACTGGCTCGCGATCTTCTGGTTGCAGTGTGGTTTGTGCCTCAGAGAGCTGAATGATGTCTCGCGAGAGATCACCGAGACGGCGCGATTCTTTGCGCAGTTTCTTCGCGAAGTTGCGAACGATCTCGGGCTCGTCGGCTGCCTCGAGCACCGCTTCTGACAGCAGGCTGATCGCCGCGATCGGGGTTTTCAGCTCATGGCTGACGTTCGCGATGAAGTCGCGACGCATCGCGTTCACGCGCTGCTCTTCACCGAGATCGTCAGCGAAGACCACGAGAAATCGACGCTGCAGGCGCACGATCTGCAGGCGAATGGTGTTGCCCTCTTCGGGGGCGATCACATCGGTCACTCCGGTTGACATCACCTGGCGGGAGCGGCGCAGAAACTCGGGTTCGCGCAGCTGTTCCCCGGTGATTCGGCTATCGTCGCGCGCCGCGGGGTTCGCGTAGACGGGCGAGAGTGATGCATCGAGAATCACCGCGAAACGGTCGAGGGCGTGCAACATCTCGATCGCGGCCGGCGGCAACTCGGGCCGCATCGAGGCCGCTCGTTTGCGGCCGAGTGAACGTGCGCCAAACACCACTGCGGTTGCGAGCGAACCAGCGACGAGGCCTAGCCCGATTGAGGCCAAGACGAGTAGCGTCGGAGTCATAGTCACCATCGTAATGATGCCCGCGCATGCGCTTCACGGAGTTCAGCTGCTGTTCACCTTGCAGCGAGGCAGTGTTCACGGGATGGGGTGAGAATTGAGCGAGGGCATGCGCGCGCTTCGCAGTGAGTTCGCGCCGCAGCCGACAGACCAGACGTATCATCGTCATCGAACGAACGCCGTGAGAACAGGAACCAAAGGAATGCGTGAAGTCTTTCAGCAGGAGCTGCGCGAGGTGCAGGATCGCCTGGTGCAGATCGCCGAACTCGTCGAGACCGCGATTCAGCAGGCGACCATCGCGTTCGGGTCGAGCGACGTTGCACTCGCCGAGCAGGTGCTCGACAACGGTGAGCAGGTAGACCAGCTCGCGAGCGAGCTCGACGAGCAGACCATCGACATTCTCGCCCGCCAGCAGCCGGTCGCGAGCGACCTGCGCCTCATGGTGGGTGCGCTGCGCATGAGCGCCTCGCTCGAGCGCATGGCAGACCTCGCGCAGCACATTGCGCAGCTGGCGCGCTACCGCTATCCCGAGAGCGCGATTCCCGAGGGCCTGCGCAAGACCTTCGCGAAGATGGGAGCGGTCGACGTGAAGATGGCCGGTCTGCTTGTAGCGCTGCTTCGCGATCAAGACGCCAAGGTGATCGACAAGATTCGCGATCTCGACGATGATCTCGACGAGCTGCACGCCAAGGTGTTCGAGAAGGTGCTGAGCCAGAAGGTGCAGGTCGACGGCCCCACCGGAGTCGTCGATGCGACGCTTGCGAGCCGCTACCACGAGCGCTTCGGCGATCACGCGGTCGACATCACCAAGCAGATGAACTTCTTCTTGAACGGAGAGCTGCAGTAGTTTCTGTCTCGCCTGTATCGCCGAGCGTCATAGAAGCGTGCGAGCGTCAC
>DDEV01000028.1 GCA_002336855.1 Leucobacter sp. UBA1945
GATCCATGCGAATCTTGCCGTCCCAATCGAGGTGCATGAACGCCCACTGCGGGTCGACGCCAGGGCCGAGCACCGTGAGGTTCAGTTCGTAGCGGTCGCGGATCGCCGCCCAGTACGCCTCGCTCGCCCCTCCGAGGGGGTGCGCACCGATGCGCACGCCTGCATCGCGGATCGCGGCGAGATCGATCACGCTCTCGAGCTCATCGACATAGCTCGCGACGTAGTCGTAGTGACCCACCGGCGCTGCTTGGCCCTCCGCGGGCTGCTGCGCGTCGCGCCAGCCACCGGTTTCAAGGAGTTCGTTGGATCGGGCCGCGATCCATGAGGTCGCATCAGTGTCGGCTGGTCCGCCGTGCGGCGGGTTGTATTTGAAGCCGCCGTCACGCGGTGGGTTATGGCTCGGGGTCACCACGATGCCGTCAGCGCGATGCGGGTCGTCTGCGGCGCGATCGTGGTTGTGCGCGAGGATGGCGCGACTCAGGGCGGGGGTGGGCACGAAGGTCTCATCACCGCTGCCAGCCGGCAACAGCACGTGCACGCCGGCTGCCGAGAGCACGCTCGCCGCAACTTCGAGCGCGGGTGCCGAGAGCACGTGCGTGTCGCCGCCGAGAAACAGCGGGCCCTCGATGCCCTGCGCCGCGCGGTACTCTGCGATCGCGAGGCTGATCGCCGCGATGTGCGCCTCATTGAACGATCCGTTCAGCGCGGTGCCGCGGTGCCCCGAGGTGCCGAAGACCACTCGCTGCGCGGGGACCGCAGGGTCTGGGATCACCTCGGTGAACGCGCGCAGCAGCGCGTCGACGTCGATCAGATCGCTCGAGTCGGCATGGAGTCCCGCTCGTTCATGCATGAGACAAGTCTGCCAGCAAGGCGGTCCGATCCGCCTCAGCCGATGTACACGATTTGCCCCGAAGTACATGGTTCAAACATGTACTTCGGCTCGGACCATACACACCGGGGTTGCTACACTCAACGCACGCGATGACGCGAGGAGGAGGTCACCATGGCCGCAGACATACCGCCACCGCCACCGCCACCGCCACCGCCACCGCCACCGCCACCGCCACCGCCAGCTCAAGCCACCTTGATGCAAGAAACGCAGCGTAAACGCATGCCTGCCTGGGCGTGGGCGATCATTGCGGCGGTGACGATCCTCATCGCAGTACTCGCTTTCGTGACGGCGGTCTATTGGCCTCCGGATTCATCGCAGCCAAACCCCGCGCCAACAACCACCAGTGCAGCGAACCAACCCGACCCCGCACCTGAACCCACAGTCACCGAGCAACCCGTGGCCGCGCCGATCGTGCTGCCCGACTGCGAGACGCTCTGGCCCGAGCGCTACGCGCGGGCGGTCGAACTCGCGAACAAGTGGCCAGAGAGCGGCATTCGCTACGACAACTTTGGCGACAATCGGTTCACCGAGCACTTCGGCCCTGCCGCGCAGACTGCTCTGAGCCAGACAACTCAGTTGCACGGATGCGGCTACCCGTCAAGCTTCGAGACTTACACCCACCTCTATCTCGCTGAGCTCAGTGGCTCGCCGAAAGACGCCTTTCTGGCCGCGCTTCGCTCCGATGGCGACTTCACTGAGAGCGTGGCCGGCGAGGCGATAGTTTTCATCTGGGAACAGCCCCTAGAGGGCGGCCACTGGAACGCCGCGTACACCATGCACGCCTTCATCGGTGATGTTTGGATCGCAGGGTACGGCGGTGACCCCGCCGCTGACTACGTGCCACAGATCGCGTCCGCGATCCTCGCAGCAAACCCGACCCTGCAGTAGTCGGGCCGCAACCCGTCGCACCAAGCCGCAACCCAATGTTCACCGCGCCAGCGTAGGCTGGGCACATGAGCGAATCTGCGAGCGAACGCACGAACCCCAGGTCTCACATCGAGTGCTGGCTCACCGACATGGACGGCGTGCTGGTGCGCGAGAATCGCGCGATCCCGGGAGCCGCAGAGCTCATCGCGCACTGGACCGAAACCGAACAGCCCTACCTCGTGCTCACCAACAACTCGATCTTCACGGCTCGCGACCTGAGCGCGCGGCTCGCGGCGTCGGGCCTGCACGTTCCCGAGGAGCGCATTTGGACGAGCGCCCTCGCCACCGCAGCGTTCTTGAAGCAGCAGAAGCCAGGCGGCACCGCCTTCGTGATCGGTGAGGCAGGCGTGCTCACCGCGCTGCACGACGCGGGTTTCGTGATGACCGAAACGAACCCCGACTTCGTAGTGATCGGT
The DNA here is from genome assembly GCA_002336855.1 of Leucobacter sp. UBA1945. Classification (GTDB taxonomy): domain Bacteria; phylum Actinomycetota; class Actinomycetes; order Actinomycetales; family Microbacteriaceae; genus Leucobacter. Next base: position 2,236 of record DDEV01000028.1, read on the forward strand.
GAGACCCGCAACTACTCGTTCGAGGCGATCACGAAGGCAATTCGCCTGATCAATGGGGGTTCGCGCTTCATCTCGACGAACCCCGACGCGACCGGGCCGAGCCCCGAGGGCCCGCTCCCGGCGACCGGCGCGATCAACGCGCTCATCACGAAAGCAACGGGCAAAGAGCCCTATATCGTCGGCAAACCGAACCCGATGATGTTTCGCTCGGCCCTCAACAAGATCGGTGCGCACTCGCACAACACCGTGATGATCGGCGACCGCATGGACACCGACGTCGTGGCAGGCATGGAGGCGGGCCTGCACACCATTCTCGTGATGACCGGAATCAGCGACCCGGCAGAAATCGAGAGGTTTCCATTCAGGCCAGACGAGATTCTCGACTCGGTCGCCGACCTGCTGCCCTGAGGGTAACGCGCAACTTGCGCGTTATTTCGCGCGACCTCGCAGCTTCTTGTAGAGCATCTGCCCGACGAGATACGCGAGGTAGAGCGAGAACAGCACGTTCGCGATGAACGGGTCGAGCAGCGTCGCGAGCACCGAGCTGAACGGCACGCAGACGCTCGCCGCGATGCCGACCGCGAGCGCGGCACGCATGTCGACGTTGTTTCTGCGCATGTTGCCGATGGTGCCCGAAATCGACCCCGGGATCATCATGACGAGCGAGCTGCCCTTCGCAACGAGATCGTTCGCGCCGAAGAAGAACATCAGCACCGGCACGACGATCACGCCGCCACCGACCCCGAGCACGCCCGAAAGCACTCCCGTGACGAACCCGGTGAGCACGAGCAGAGCGGCCGAGAGCAGGTTGATGCCGATCTCGTCTTCGCGCTGCGGCACGACGAACCACAGTGTCACGATCACGACGAGCAAGAACACCATGAATGCCCATTGCAGAGCTGAGACTGGCAGGCGGGCGAGCAGATACGTGCCGAGCTGCGCACCCGCGACAATGCCCACCGCGAGGCAGAGCGCCGCGGTCCAGTCGACGTTGCCCTGCACCGCATAGCTAATGGCGCCGACCGCCGCGGCCGGCAGAATCGCGGCCACCGAGGTGCCCGCTGCGAGCCGCTGCGGCATGCCGAGCCAGAGAGCGAGGGCTGGCACGATGATCGTGCCACCGCCGATACCGAAGAGGCCCGAGAGCAATCCCGCGGCGAGGCCGATTGCGATCAGCGGAACGAGGCCTGGGCGCTTCTCAGATTCAGTCACTCTTTCGAGTCTAGACCCGCGGTCTCGGCGCGGGTCAAGCTCGCACTACTGCGGGTCGAGACCGAGATCGGCGAGGCCGATCGCGTAGCGGTACTCGTAACCCGCCTCTTCGATGCGGGCCTTGGCCGGCGCCTGTCGGTCTACGACCACGGCCACACCGGCCACGATCGCGCCGACCTTCTCGAGCGCCTCAATGGCCTGCAGCGGCGAGCCGCCCGTGGTCGAGGTGTCTTCGACCACGATCACGCGCTTGCCCTCGAGGTCGGGGCCCTCGACCTGACGGCCACGGCCGTGGTCTTTCGGCTCCTTGCGCACGACGAACGAGTCGTAGGTCTTGCCGCGCGCGACGCCCTGGTGCATGATCGCCGAGGCGATGGGGTCAGCACCCATCGTGAGGCCGCCGACAGCAACGACGCCATCGACGTCGTCGATCAAGTCAAGCATGACCTGGCCGATCAGCGGCGCCGCGCGGTGGTCGAGGCTGAGCTTGCGCAGATCGATGTAATAAGTAGCCTTCTTGCCGCTCGTCAGCGTGAAATCGCCGTGAAATACCGCCTCTGTTTTGATGAGGTCGATGAGCTGTGCGCGCGCGTCTGTCATGCGCCCAATTCTACAGAGCGCAGGCGGAGGGCTGATCCTCGCAGCAAAAACGGGGCGGGTCAAAAGCCCCACCCCGTTCGCTCACCTCACGACGCTTACTTGACGCTGTCGAGGAAGTTGCGCGTGCGCTGGCGCTGCGGGTTTTCGAGCACCTCGCTCGGCGGGCCGGCCTCGACGACCACGCCGCCGTCCATGAACACGACCTGGTCTGCGACACCTCGCGCAAAGCCGATCTCGTGCGTCACGACGATCATGGTCATGCCCTCGTTTGCGAGCTCGCGCATGACGTCGAGCACGTCACCGACAAGTTCGGGGTCGAGCGCAGAGGTCGGCTCGTCGAACAGCATGAGCTTCGGATCCATCGCGAGCGCGCGGGCGATCGCGACGCGCTGCTGCTGGCCGCCCGAGAGCTGCGCCGGGTAGTGGCCCGCGAAATCGGCGAGCCCGACGCGGGCCAGCAGATCCTTCGCGCGCTGCTTCGACTCGCTCTTCGAACGCTTGGCGACACCGACGGGCGCCTCCATGATGTTCTCGAGCGCCGTCATGTGCGGAAACAGATTGAACTTCTGAAACACCATGCCAATGTTGGCGCGCTGCTTCGCGATCTGCTTCGGGGTCATCTCGTGGTTCTTGTTGCCAGCCTGGCGGTACCCAATGAGGTCACCGTCGACGATGATGCGGCCGCCGTCGATCGTCTCGAGGTGGTTCACGCAGCGGAGCAGGGTCGACTTGCCCGAGCCCGAGGGGCCGAGCAGCACGGTCACAGTGCCCGCCGGAACCGAGAGCGAGATGTCGCGCAGCACCTGGTGCGCGCCGAAGCTCTTGCGCACGCGTCGAATCTGCACGAGCGCGTTCGGGTCGATCACGGTCGGGTCGACCACTGCCGGGTTGTTCTGCTGGGGTTCAGTCATGGTCACTCTCCCACCACCTGAGTTACTGTCGTTGCCGGCGCGGGCTCGGGGCCCGGCTTGCGGTTGTTCACGGCGGCCTTGAGACGCTGAAAGGGCGTCGGCGGCAGGTTGCGAGTGGTGCCGCGGCCGAATCGGCGCTCGAGGTAGTACTGCGGAATCGAGAGCAGGCTCGTCATGAACAGGTACCAGGCGCTCACCACGATGAGCAGTTCAACCTGCTTCAGGTTCGACGACGAGATGATCGACGCCTGCGTATAGAGCTCGAGCACCGCGATCACCGAGAGCAGCGAGGTGTTCTTCAGCATCGAGATGAGCTCGTTGCCCATCGGCGGAATGATCACGCGCATCGCCTGCGGCAACAGCACGCGGCGGAAAGTATATACCGGCGACATTCCGAGCGAGTACGCGGCCTCACGCTGCCCCTCATCGACCGAGACCATGCCGGCGCGCACGATCTCAGACGAGTATGCGGCCTGGTTGAGCGTCAGCGCCAGCAGACCCGCGATCAGCGGGGTGATGAGCGTGTTGGTGTCGATCGACCAGAACTCGATGCCGGTGAACGGAATGCCGAGGCGCAGCTTGTCGAACAGCAGCCCCAGGTAGCCCCAGAGCACGATCTGCACCAGCTGCGGGGTGCCGCGGAACGCCCATACGTAGAACCACGACACACTCGAAAGCACCGGGTTCGATGAGAGTCGCATTGCCGCGATCACGATTGCGAGCAGGGTTGAGACCACCATCGAGACGACGGTGATGAAGAGTGTCAGCCCGACACCGCTGAGAATGCGAGGGTCGAAGAGAAACTCGCCGATGGTTGTGAAGTCGAGGTTCGGGTTCGTTGCGATGGTGACGACGAACCAGGCGAGCAGGATCAGCACGATGAGTGCACTGATCCATCGCCATGGGCGCCTGAGCGGTACTGCCTCGATGTCGTCTTCGGTTGAACCGATGGGGTGGCCCTGGGCCACCCCGTTCAGGGGCGCAGTCATCAGGCGGCCTTGCCTTGGTTCACCTCGGCCGACTCGACAGCGTATGCACCGATGTTGTTGCGATCGAGCACCTTCTGGTACGAGCCGTCATCGATGAGTGCCTGCAGCGCCGCACGGATCGCCTCGACGAGCTCAGTGTCTTCCTTGAGCACGCCGATACCCGAGAAGACGGGGTTGAAGCCCGCGGGGTTCTTCGGGTCGCGCACGATCTCGAACGCCTTGCCGTCATCGGTCGTTGCGACCACGTACTCGGCGACGACTGCATCGGCCACGTATGCCTGGCTCTTGCCAGCGCGCAGCGCGGTCTGCGCGTCGAGGTCAGACGGCAGCTCCATGACGTTCACACCGCAATCCATCGCGCGCAGCAGGTCACCCTGAATGGTGGCCTTCTGCACCGAGACTGTCTTGCCGCAGAGATCGTCCTGCGTCGTCACGCCGGCCTCGTTGCCCTTCTTCACCGCGATGGCGAAGCCGCCGTGCGAGTAATCGATGAACGAGAGCGTCTCTTGGCGCTCGGGCGTGTCATTCATGCCGCTCATGATGATGTCGTTCTTGCCGGCCTGCAGCGAGGGAATGACCGAGTCGAACGCCTGCTTGTTGATCGACACGTCGATGCCGAGCTTCTGACCGAGCAGGCGGCCGAGCTCGGGGTCGAAACCGATCTCACGGTTGGCCTCGTCGTACATCGCCATGGGAGGGAAGGGAATGTCGACGGCGATGTCGATCTTGCCCTTCTTCACGATGTCTTCGGGCAGCAGCTTGGTGAGTTCCTTGTCGACGGTGGTCGAGACCTCGTCACCCACGGGCAGGTTCGGGCCCGCCGGCTCGGCGGTCTCAGCTCCGGCGCAGCCGGTCAGCATGAGGGCGACTGCGGCGCTCGCCGCAGCGATGAGAGTAAAGGAAGTCTTCTTCATGGTGTCCTTCTTCGTTGAGGGTCGTTTGTGAGTTAAAGGGTTGATCGTTGGGGAGGTTAGCGGCCGAGGGCCGGAGCGTGCGTCGCCAGCAGGTCGTCGTAGGTCTCTCGACGGGTAACGAGCCTCGCCTCGCCGTTCTGCACGAACACGATCGCCGGCTTCAGCGCACCGTTGTAGTTGTTCGACATCGTGTAGGCGTAGGCACCCGTGGTCGCCATGACCACGAGGTCGCCGACGCGAGCCTCTGGAAAGTTGGCGCCGTCGACGAGCAGGTCGCCCGACTCGCACTGACGACCGACAAGCTGCACGCTCTCGGTCCAGGCCTCGTCGAGGCGGTTCGCGAGCACTGCTTCGTAGCGCTGCTGAGTCAGGGCGATGTCCATCTGGTCGGCAAGACCGCCGTCGATGGCGACGAAGACCTCACCGGTGCGCTTGACCGAGACCACCCGGTAGAGGGTAACGCCGGCGCGGGCGATGACCGAGCGGCCGGGCTCGATCATGATCTTCGCATCGGCGGGCAGGTGAGCCTTTGCGGCGGCCACGATCGAATCGAGGTAGCCCTCGACGCTCGGCGCCTCTTCTGCGTAGGTGTACTTCACCCCGAGGCCGCCACCCACGTCGTATGTCGCGAAGGTGCCGGTCGACGAGATGTTCTCGACGGCCTGCGCAAACTGGTGGGTATTGAGAATCTGCGAGCCGATGTGCAGGTGCACGCCCTCGAACTCGATGAGCGGGTGCGCCTGCATGCGTTCGATCGCCACCTTCGCCTGATCCATCGGCAGGCCGAACTTCGACTTCGCACCGCCGGTCGCCTGCGACGCGTGGGTCTCAGCCTCGACTCCCGGGATCACTCGCAGCAGCACGTTCTGCGGCTTGGTGAGCAGGCGTTCAAGGCGCTCGATCTCGTCGAAGTTGTCGACGATGATCGTGCCGATGCCGGCCTCAAGGGCGATGCTCAGCTCTGCATCGGTCTTCGCGTTGCCGTGAAAGTGCAGGCGCTCGGGGTCGACACCAGCGGCGAGCGCGAGCTTGATCTCGCCGCCGCCGGCGACGTCGACCGAGAGGCCCTCTTCTTGGGCGAGGCGGTACATGCCGACGACGGGGAACGACTTCGAGGCGTAGAGCACCTCTGAGTTCGGCCAGCGTTCGCGGAGCCCGTCGATGAAGCGGCGAATCTGGCGCCGCAGCCCGACCTCGTCGACGATGTGCAGCGGGGTGCCGTACCGTTCAGCCAGCTCAGTCACAGAAACGCCTCCGATGGCGAGCTCGCCACCCGACTCGCCCGCGACTCGGCTCGACTCTTCGGGCAGAATGCTCCAGAGTTCGTCGAGGCGCGTGCCTTCGGCTGTGGGCTGGTTGAGTGTCGTCTCGTTCGACAAAGGTTCCTCCATTCGCGACGTTGCGAAGTCAGCCTAAGCCGCGGGGCGTCGCGAGATATTGTAGAAATTCGATAAATTGTGTGAATGAATGCAGCAAAGTCGACAGATGAGCTTGCGAGCCAGACCCCCGTGCAATCGTTTCGGCTGGGCGAACTCATCGAACAGCTCGGCCCCCGAACGGTCACGCTACTTGGGCCCGCAGACCCGAACCGACTGGTGCTCGGCGCCGAGTTTCACGACCCTGTCGACGAGCTCACCGAGCAGGCAGGCACGCTGCTGATCGTGTCGGCGGGTGCGCACCTGCACGCGGCCGAGCTGCAGACACTCGCCTCGCGAGCCGCAGACTTCGGCTACGCCGCAATCTGCCTGAAGTGCTTCGACGAGAGCGCGCAAACCATCTCGGCCATTGCAGAGACGAGTGGCCTGCCGATCTTGCGGGTCGCCCCGCGCGTCGGTTGGCGACTCTTCGAGGCGCTCGTAGGCGGCCTGCTTGGCGAGCAGCGTTCGAGCGGCGATGCCCACTTCGATCGCGGCGCCGAGCCGCTGTTCGCACTCGCGAACGAGCTCGCGAGCCACTTCGGCGGTTCGGTGGCGATCGAGGATCTCGGCCGCCGGATCGTCGCCTATTCCTCGGTGCCCGGCCAGCTCATCGATTCGCTTCGCACCCGAGGCATTCTCGCCCGCAAGGTGCCCGAGTCGCCGTTCAACGACGACCAGTACCGCACCGTGATCCGGTCCGAGGCGCCGGTGAAGTACCCGCAGCTGGCAGACGAGCACCCCCGAGTCGCGTTTGCGATCCGAGCCGGAGCGCTGCCGCTCGGCACGATTTGGGCGATCGATGCGTCGGGCGAGGATCCGCTGACGCCCGAACAGCACCAGCTGATGCTGCGGGCGAGTGCCATTGCCGCCGCCCACATGCTCGACGATATTCGCGTGCGCGAGGCCGGCCAGGCACCCCGTGAGGAGCGCCTACGCACACTGCTCGCCGGCAGCGCCGTCATCGGAACCGAACTCGCCGAGCTCGGCATTCCCGAGGAGCGAGGCGCGCAGCTTCTGGCCTTCGATTTGGGGCGCGACGAGCACCCGACCACCCTCGCCCAGCTGCGCTCGACGGTGCAGCGCCACCTCGCGCTGCACCGTCCCGAAGCCGCCACAGTGGTGCGGCGCGGCCGGGTCTACTCCCTCATCTCGCACGAAGAGCCAGCACAGCTCGCGCGCATCGTCGATCCCTTGCTGCCGATTCTTGACCGTCTCGTCGGAACCGAAGCCGAGGCCTCGGGTGGCATCAGGCTCGCGGCCCCGGGCACGACGCACCGAGCGGGCGGCGTCGCCGAGCTGCGCGAGCAGGCCGACTGGCTGTTCGACACTGCGGCGCGCTGGCCAGGTGCGGCGAGCAGCCGCATGCTCACGATCGACAGGCTGCGGCCGCAGTTGCTGCTTGAACGCGTGCGCGAGCTATTCGACAATGACGCCACGCTCGTCGACCCCGGCGTCTCGGCGCTTGCAGCGGAGCAACCTGCGCTCGCCGAAGCGGTGCTCAGGTGGTGCGAGGCGTTTGGCAATGTCACCCAGGCTGCGCAAGCGGCGGGAGTCCACGAGAACACCATTCGATACCGCCTCAGGCGTGCTGAGGAGCGCTATGGGCTCGCGCTCGGCGATCCTGATTCGCTCATCTCGACCTGGGTGCAGTTGCGTCTGAACCTGCAGAGCCAAAGCAATCCGCGCAACCTAGAATGAGCACGTGACTGCCGAAAACGCACCCCTCGAAGCGCTCGCCGAAATGTTTTCGGCGGGCCCAGCGGCGTTGCTCACCGGTGCGGGGCTGAGCACCGACTCGGGCATTCCCGACTACCGTGGCGCGGGCACTCCCCCGCGAACCCCGATGAGCATCGACCAGTTTTCGAACGACGACGCGTACCGCCGCAGGTTTTGGGCGGGCGCGCGCGTGGGCGCACAGGGCCTCGCGAACGTTCAGCCGAACGCGGGGCATCGCGCGGTCGCGACGCTCGAGCGCGACGGGCGGCTGAGCGGCGTTATTACACAGAACGTCGACGGGCTGCACGCACGGGCCGGCACGGCGAATCTTGCCGAGCTGCATGGCAACGGAGCGACGATTCGATGCGTGCCCGAGAGTCATCGATTCACGAGAGCCGAGGTGCTGGCTTGGTTCGACGTCGCGAACCCCGGCTTCGCCGACCGCAATGCTGGCGCACAGATCACCCCTGACGGCGATGCCGACGTGAGCGAGACCGCGGGCGTGCGTGTGCCAGTTTGCCCGGCCTGCGGGGGCATGCTTCGCCCCGACGTGGTCTACTTCGGGGAGCACGTGCCCACCCCCGTGTTCGAGCACGCCGAGCGCATTGTTGCCGCAGCAAGTTCATTGATCGTCGCGGGTTCATCGCTCGCCGTGAACACCGGAATTCGTCTGGTGCATCGAGCCGAACAGCGCGGCCTGCCGATCGCGGTGATCAATCGTGGGCCGACACAGATCGACCGTCGCGAGTCAGTGCGCGTGCGCATCGAGGGCGGCACGAGCGAGACCCTCACGGCGCTCGCCGCAGTGCTGGGCGCCAGCTCAGTCTAAATAGCGCGCCCGCCGAAAGCCTGCACCTGCGCCGCTACTCGCCGCGCGAAACGCTCGTCATCTCTTCGCGAGAGACGACCTTGATGCGTTCACGCCCCTGCTCGCTGCCGAGCGACAGCTCGTGCGCGTCGAGGCGGTGCCAGCCCTCAATCGTTGTGTAGGGCACGTGGCGAGCTTTGAGCAGTTCGACGACAGCCGATGCCTCGGGTTGCTCGGGCTGCCACCAGTTCTCGCGATCCTCGAGCAAACTCTCGATCGTTTCCATGGCGTCGCTCTTCGTATGGCCGATGAGCCCGACGGGGCCGCGCTTGATCCAGCCGGTCGCGAAGACGCCCCGAACTGGCGCGCCGTCAACGCCGATCACGCGGCCCTGCTCATTCGGAATCACGCCGCGCTCTTCGTCAAACGGAATCTCATCGAGCGGCGATCCGAAGTAGCCGATCGCCCGATAGAGCGACTGCACCGGCACAACCTCGAACTCACCGGTGTCGATCACGCCGCCGACCCCATCTGGTGCCGTGCGCTCGATCTTGAGGCCGGCAACGCGCCCCTGATCGTCACGAATTACCTCGACGGGTTTCGACCAGAAATGCAGGTGCAGCCTACGACTCGCCGGGGCAACGTCGCCGCTCTCGCGCAGCTTCTGGTCTTCGCGCCACTTGTTCATGATGCGCGAGAGCACGATGACCTGCTTGTTTCGCATCAGTGTCTCGACGGCATACGGATCGTCGAGGTCGAAGTCGCGCTCGTCGATCACCATGTCGACGTCGCGCACCTCGCCGAGTTCGCGCAGTTCGAGCGGCGTGAATTTCACGTACTCCGGTCCCCGTCGCCCGAACAGGTGCACCTCTTCGATCGGGTTCTGGTCGAGCACCCGATGCACATTGTCGGGAATCTCAGTCGGCAGCAGGTCTTCGGCGTGCTTGACGAGCATGCGCGACACGTCGAGCGCCACGTTGCCGTTGCCGATCACGGCAACCTGCTTCGCGTCGAGCGGCCACTCGCGCGGCACGTCCGGGTGCCCGTCGAACCAGCTCACGAAGTCCGCTGCCCCGTAGCTCGCCTCGGCATCGATGCCGGGAATATCGAGTGATGCGTCGCGGATCGCCCCGGTCGCAAAGATCACCGCGTGGTAGTGGCGCTTCAGGTCTTCCAGCCCGATGTGCTCCCCGTATCGCACGTTGCCGTGGTAGTGCACGGAGCCGCGCGGCTGACGATCGGTGCCGCCTGCGTCTGCGCGATCCTCGCCGCTCTCGTCACTGCGATCGGTTCGATCGAGCACCTCGCGCAGTGCCGTAATGATTCCCTTGATGCGCGGGTGGTCTGGCGACACCCCGTAGCGCACCAAGCCGTACGGGGCCGGCAGTTGGTCGAACAGGTCGATCTCTACGTCGAAGTCACGCTCTGCCTTGATCATGAGGTCGGCCGCATAGATGCCCGCGGGCCCCGCTCCGACGATCGCGAGACGCATCTTGTTCAAGACATTGTTCCTTTCGCTCTGAGCCCGGGCGCTCCCGCCCTGCGTTCCCCGCCTGGCAGAAACCGGCCTCGCACCTCTTTGGCGGCGAATCACCGCCTCGCAGCTACGCTCTTCTCAACCCTCGCGGGTGACGATTGATTCCGCCAGGCGCTCGAGCCCGCGCTTGACGGCAGACTTCGGCAGCGGCGCGAGTGCGGCGACGGCGTCGGCCGACCACTGACGAGCGGTCTGCTCGGTTATGCGGGTCACTTCGTGCTCACGAAGTTCGGTGACCTCAGGGTCGAGGATCGTGGCGCCTTCGCCAGCTGCGATGCGCGCCACGCCGTCGTCGATCCGGGCGAGGAACCCGGCCGCTTCGGCGTCGCCTCGCGCGGCGCGGTCGCGCAGCAACAGCAGCGGCATGGTGACCACGCCCGCGCGCAAATCGGTGCCCGCGCGCTTGCCTGTCTGCTCGGCTTTCGGCGAAAGATCGATCACGTCGTCAATGAGCTGAAACGCGACGCCAATCTTCTCGCCATACGCGGTCACGCAGTCAGCGTATTCACGCGGCGCGCCAGAAAACAGCACACCCATGCGCGCGGCGGTCGAAATGAGCGCGCCCGTCTTGTCTGCGAGCACCTGCAGGTAGTGCCGCATCGGGTCGTCTTCGGGGCCGGGGCCGACCGTCTCGTGCAGCTGGCCAAGGCACAGCCGCTCGAACGTCTTAGCCTGCAGCAGAATCGCCTCTTCGCCCATGCCCGAGACGAGCGAAGACGCGCGGGCGAACAGCAGGTCACCCGCGAGGATCGCCACCGAGTTCGACCACACGGTCTGCGCGGCGGGAACCCCCCTGCGCAGGCGGGCGTCGTCCATGACATCGTCGTGGTAGAGCGAGGCGAGGTGCGTCAGCTCGATGGCGATGGCGGCACGGCGCACCTGGTCGTTCGGACCCGAGCCGAGCTCGCTCGTCAGCAGCGTCAGCATCGGGCGAATACGCTTGCCACCGGCCTCGGCCAGGTAGCGCGCAGGAGCATCGGCGACCGCGGAGGCGAACCCGAGCTGGTCGAGCAGCTCTTGCTCGACTGCGGCGAGCTCTTTCTGCATGCGATCAGCGTGGCGCTTCTCGGCTGCGCCGCGAAACAGGTGCACCGGCATCGCCTGAGTAGCAGTGTCTTCGGAAAGTGGGCGGCTCATTTGGGCTCCGCCTTCTTTGATGGGGCAGGCTTCGTGCCCGCGGGCTTCGTGGAGGCCGCCTTGCTCGGTGCCGGTTTCTTCGCAGTCGCGGGCTTCGTTGCAGTTACTGGCTTGGACGTGGCCGCCGGTTTGGTCGCCGCCGGCTTCTTTGCGGTAGTCGTTCTCGCAGCCGTCGGCTTCTTCGCTGCTGCTGCTGCTGGCTTAGCCGTAGCCGCCGATTTCTTCTCGGCTGCCGGCTTTGTGGCAGCTGGTTTTTTCACGGCGGCCGACTTCTTCGCAGCCGCGGGTTTCTTCGTAGCCGCGGGCTTGGTCGCCTGGGGCTCCGGCTCGGCAGGTGCGACCGCCTTATCTCGCGGCACGAAACCGCGATGCAGCGCGACAATGCCGAGGGTCAGGTTTCGGTAGGCGACGCGCTCGAAGCCCGCCTCGCGCATCCAAGCGGCGAGTTCGTCCTGCGTGGGCCACTGCTCGATCGACTCGTTCAGATAGCGGTAGGCCTCTGCCGCCTCGCGGTTCATGAGGCCGGCCACCCGCGGCAGCACGTGTCGGCCGTAGAGCCCGTAGGGCACGCGGATAGCCTGCGAGGGCGGTGTCGAGAACTCTGCGATCACGATGCGACCGCCGGGCTTGACCACACGAAGCATCTCGGCGAGCGCCTTGCGCGGCTGATGCACATTGCGCAAGCCGTACGAGATGGTGGCCGCGTCGAAGCTGTTGTCTTCGAAGGGCAGTGCAGTTGCGTCGGCGAACACGAACTCGATGAGGTCGTTGCCGGCGTGCCGCTTACGCCCCTCGGCGAGCATGCCTTCCGAGAAGTCAGCTGCGACCACGTGCGCACCATGTTTCGCGATCGCTGCACTTGAGGTGCCGGTGCCGGCAGCGAGGTCGAGCACGCGCATTCCCTTGCGCGGAGCGATCGCTTTCGTGGTAGCAATGCGCCACAGGCGGTCATTGCCGACTGTAAGCACGTCGTTGATCAGGTCATAGCGAGGCGATACCTCATCGAACATGGTCGAGACGTCTGTGGCCAGCTTGGTGGCCGTGTCGGGGCGGGTCACCACACCATGCTATCCGTTCATTCTGAGAGCAAAGGTGCGACCGTGGCTTCTGCCGCGACCGCTGCACAGCGCCCGACCAGGCAACTCGGAGTAGATTGGCATGGTGAATCTCGGATCGCTGCCCCGCCTTTTCGCGGTGACGCGACCGCATTCGGCGCTCGCGGTCTCAGACCTGTTGCGTTACACGAGCCCCGAGCATCCACTCGCGTGGATTCGCGATGACCGCGGTTGCGTTGGTATTGGCGAGGTGGTTCGCCTCGAATTTCAGGGCGAGGATCGCTTCGCCGATGCGAGCAAAGCGTGGCGGGCGCTCAGCGCCAATGCGACGATCGATGACCCGGTCGGCATTCCGGGCTCCGGGCTCATCGCTTTCGGCACCTTCGCGTTCGATGACCGAAGTTCTGCGCGAAGCGTGCTCATCGTGCCACGCACTGTTGTGTCGGTGCATGAGGGCCGTGCCTGGGTCACCGAGATCTCGACCGAGGCGCTCACCGCAGAGCCCGAGTTACCAGCGCGGCTGGATCAGGGCACCTGGCGCGGCACCGAACTCGCGACACACGCGCCCGATGAGGCATATCTCGCCGGGGTGCGCGGTGCGACCGAACTCATCGAACGGGGCGAACTCGAGAAGATCGTCATGGCCCGCAGAATCACCGGCTCGGTCGATGCTTCAGACGACGTGCGCGTGCCACTGGCCAGGCTTGCCGAGCGCTACACCGACTGCTGGACATATGCCGTAGACGGCATGATGGGCGCGAGCCCCGAAACGCTCGTTCGCCAAACCGACGGCAAGATCACTGCGCGCGTGCTTGCTGGCACCCGAGGTCGCAGGCCCACCCCCGAAGCCGACCTCCGCGAGCGCGACGAGCTGCTCGGCAACGCGAAAGAGCAGCACGAACACGCGTTCGCCGTGCAGAGCGTCATTACCGCGCTCGCCCCGCACGTGCAGCAGCTACGCACGAGCGAGCAGCCGTTTGCGCTGCAGTTGCCGAATGTCTGGCATCTCGCCACTGATCTCGAAGCCGCCCCGAGCGATGGCGGATCCTCGCTTGAACTCACCGCGGCTCTGCACCCAACCGCCGCTGTTGCCGGCACGCCAACCCACGAAGCCATCGAGGCGATCTCGAGGCTTGAACCATTCGATCGCGAACGCTATGCCGGAGCGATCGGGTGGATCGATGCTCAGGGAGACGGCGAGTGGGTGATCGCCCTGCGCTGCGCGCAACTCGGCAAGCCTGCCCGGGGCGAACGCTCTGTCACCGCATATGCCGGTGGAGGCATAGTTGCGGGCAGCGACCCCGCACACGAGCTTCGAGAGACCGTCTCAAAGTTTCGGCCGATCGCCGAAGCCTTCGCGCGCTGAGCCTCGCTCAGCGCTCCAGCGGCACCTCTACCAGCTGCGGGCCCGTGACCTGCTCGGTCAGCAGCCGTTCAAGCGCGCCTCGGGTCTCGACCCGGCGATACTGCCATCCGTATGCGCGAGCGAGCGACTCGAAGTCGGCCCGCTGTGGCGTGTACATGACGCGGTCGAAAGCGGCACCCTCGGCCGTCTGCGCGGCCTCCAACGTGTCGAAGATCGTTCCGCCACCATCGTTGCCAACGAAAAGCTGCAATCGCGGGTGTGGCTCGTTCTCGGGCAGCAGCAATGAGCTCGCGTCGTGCAGCAGTGCAAGGTCTCCAACAAGCACCCGAGTCACACCTGCCCCGAGCGAGGGCTGATCCTCGACCTGACTCGCTGCCGCGATACCAAACGCGGTGGCGATCGTGCCATCGATGCCGGCGAGGCCGCGGTTCGCCCGCACCTCGACCCGGCGCGGGGTCGCGATCGCGTCGAGCACGCGCACCATGCGTGAGGCGGCAAGCACGAGCCGATCGTGCGGCCAACTCGCCCGCCACACGCTCTCGGCGAGCATCTCGCGGGTCACCGATTCTTTTGCCGCCCCGAGCTCAGCACGAGCATAGGCGTTTCGCTCTTTGTATCCGGTAGCTTTCGCAGCTTCGAGGTCGGGTTCATGCACGGTGGATCGCGCTTCGCGCAGCGCACGATCTGCAACTACCCATCTGCCGAGCCATCGACGCATGCTGCTCGGTTCGTATGATTCGCTGACGTGCGCCGAAGCGACGATGGAAGCGGTGCCGCCCGGGTCAAAATGATCGACCTGCTCGCCACAATGCGGGTCGACGACGATCACTTCAACATCGTCACGCTTCAGGAGCGCGGGAACCTGTCGCGTGAGCGTCGGGTGCCCAAACACGATGGCGCGTTCGATGAGAGCACCGGTCGCCTCATCGTCGATGAGACTGGCGTAGCCCGTGATCGCCTCGCGGCCGAAGCGCACCCCGCTCACTACCTCGGCGAGCAGGGGCAGGCCCGCGGCGTGGGCAAACGCCTCTGCCTCGAGGCCTGCGCCCTCGCCCGCGATGACCACAGCGAGGGCGTCGCCCTCGTGCAGGTAGCTCGTTGTGTCGGTGATCGGGTCTCGGCGCGAGGCGGTTTCGCCAGCGCGAGCGGCACCGCCGGGCGTAACGCCAGTGTCGCGGTCTCGAGCGGCGGCCCCGAACACCTCGCTCGGCAACTGAGGCAGGCTCTCGGCAGGGCTCGAGAGCGGCTCCCGAAACTGCAGGTTCAGCTGCACGGGGCCGCCCGGCAGGTCTGACCGCGCTCCAGCAGCGGCACTCATCGCACGCGCGGCGACCGTTGCCGGATCGTGCAAGCTGACTGTTCCTGCCGCTGCTTCGAGCGCCTCGTCGACGTCAATGTCGAGCGCGAGTCGCGAGCACTCGGCGAACAAACCCGACTGCCTCGTCGTCTGATTGCTTCTCGTGCCGCGCAGCGCCGCTGGTCGGTCTGCGGTCAGCAACAGCATCGGCACCCGTGACTCGTGTGCTTCAAGCGCCGCCGGCAAGAGATTTGCGACGGCAGAGCCACTCGTCACGATGACGGGCACCGGCACTCCTGTCTCACGCGCGACGCCGAGGGCGAAGAAGCCCGCCGAGCGCTCATCGAGCCGTACGTGCAGACGAACCGCCCCCACAGCCTCTGCCTGTGCGGCCGCAAGCGCGAGCGCCTGCGAGCGTGACCCCGGGCACACGACCACGTCGCGCACCCCGTGCCGAATGAGTGCGCCGAGCAGCTCGGTCGCATAGTGCGAGGCGAGTGCGGGCTGTGTCACTGCTTCTCGCCGGAGGGGTCGTCGGGTTTCGTCGAGCCACCGGGCGCATTGCCGTCGGCTTCGGTGCCGCTCGAGCCCGAATCAGCCTCGCGATCGACGCCGGGGAAGACCTCGTCGTCGAGTTCGCGAAGACGCGCTTCAAGTTCTTCGACGTGCGCATCGAGTTCGGCAGAAGAAAGTCTCGTCGCAGTGAAGCGCGGGTCGTCGTCTGGCGGGCGCACCGCGGCCGGCATGGGGCCTCGCGATTTTCCGATGATGAGCCAGAGCAGGGCGCCGATCACCGGCAGCAAGACGATCATGACTACCCACACCGGCTTCGACACCCCGCGTGCCCTGGCCGGGTCGCTCATCGCAGCATCGACGAGCGCGTAGAGCACGAGGGCCACGCCGACGACTACACCAATGATCGCAAACCGAACCATGCCCCCATGCTACCCGGGCTGCCTGACAGACCGGGCCCCGCGTCGCCACCCTGGGGCTTCGCTTCAGCTAGCCTCGCTACAATACTCGCTTGTGAATACTGGCAAGTCTTGGGCCCTCTACATCGTGCTGCGAATCGTCTTTTTTGCGGTGCCCTTTGCCGTGCTGCTCTTGATCAACTGGCCGTGGTGGCTGGCGCTGATCATCTCTACGCTGATCGCACTCGCGCTCTCGGTGATCTTCTTGTCGAAGCAGCGCAGCGAGGCTTCGACGAGCATCTACGAATGGCGCAATCGCGATCGAACGGCCGACGATATTGCCGAAGACGCGATCGCAGATGATGCCATCGCTGACGCCGCGATCCCCGATGGTCAAGCACGTGAAGAGGGCGACGAGAGCACCGAGCTCTCGCGCTAGTTCGTCGGGATCGACTCAGTCATTCACGATGGTGTAGTGCTTGCGCAGTGTCTCGTGCACGCGCCACACACCCTTCCACCCCGACGGCGTGACGAACACATCGCCCGCCTCGAATCGCTGCGGCTCCTGGCCTTCGACCTCGAGCGTCACGCTGCCCGAAAGAATCGTGCAAATCTCGGTGTAGCCGTTTCGCTCGGCGGTGAACTCACCGACAGTGCACTCCCAGATGCCGGTGTCGATCCTCGCGTCGGCCCAGATCTCGAGCGATGCTTCGGTAAGCCCGGGCGTCACCGCAGTGGGCTTCGCTGCGTGCGCACCGATCGTCGCGTGGTTCGCGTCGCGCAAGAAGTGGGCTGGCGTGTGGTTCATTGTGGCCTCCGTTGGCGTATGTGCGGTTGAGAATGCTCGAAAAGGATCAGTGCCGGCCCGTGATGACGTCGGCGAAGTGGGCAATCGGCGAGGTCGTCGTGCGTCCCTTGAGTTCGGCAGAGTCGGCGATGCCATAGGCAGTGTAGAGGCCCTTCGTTGCGATCCAGCGCAGCGGTTCGGGCTCCCACTTGCGAACACGGTGATTCACCCACGGCAGCGAGACGAGTTCGCTGTTCTTGCCGAGGATCAGATCGGCGACCGTGCGGCCGGCCAGGTTGGTCGAGGTGACGCCGGTGCCGACGTAGCCGCCGCCCCACGCGATACCGGTCTCGCGATCGAGCCCGACGGTTGCCGACCAGTCGCGCGGCACGCCGAGCACGCCCGACCACACGTGGTCAATCGCTGCGCCACGCGTCGCAGGGAAAAAGCGATGCATGATCTCGCTCAGGGTGTCGACGGTGACCATCGGAGTGCGCCCGTCGGTGTCGGTCTTCGAGCCGTACTTGTAGGGCACGCCGCGCCCGCCGATCGCGATGCGGTCGTCTGCGGTGCGCTGGGCGTACATGTAGACGTGCGCGAAGTCGCCGAGCACCTCGCCCTTGCTCCAGTGCAGCTCGTCCCAAACGTGCTGCGGCAGCGGCTCGGTTGCTATGAGCGACGAGTTCATGGGCAGCCAGAGTCGGCGCAGCCCCTTCAGGCCCGCCGTGAACCCCTCGGTCGCGCGCACGATGAAGTCGGCCGAGACCGTTCCGTGGTCAGTGATGACTCGGCGCGGGGCGATCTCGAGCGCGGTCGTGCCTTCGTAGATGGTCACCCCGAGCCGCTCGACGGCCTTCGCGAGCCCCGATGCGAGCTTGGCCGGCTGAATGCGCGCACTGTGCGGGTGCCACACCGCTGCCCTGGTGCCCGCGACGTTGATCTTCGCGGTGGCCTCGGCGGCCTCGAGCAGTTCGAGGTCCGTGTACTTCCATGCCTGCTCGGCCTCGGCGAACTCTCGAATTCGCTTCTCTTGCGCCGGCGCGTAGGCGACGTTGAACTCGCCGCCCTTCTTGATGTCGGCGTCGATGCCTTCGACTTTGGTGGCACGAATCACCTCGTCGACGGTCGCGTTCATTTCGCGCTGCATGCGCTCGGCGGCGTCTCGCCCGTGCGTCTTCACGTACTGTTCACGACCGCCCGTGATTGCGTTCGTCAGCCAGCCGCCGTTTCGGCCCGAGGCGCCGTAGCCGGCGTGGCGCTTCTCGATCACCGCGACCCGCAGATCGGGCTGCGCCTGCTTCAGGTAATAGGCGGTCCAGAGCCCCGTGTACCCGGCTCCGACGATGGCGACGTCTACCTGCAGGTCACCCTGCAGCGCCGGTCTCGGTGAAGGAGCACCAACTTGCTGCCACCAGTGAGAAACGTTGCCGTTGATCATGAATCATCCTTGATTTATTGAGTGAAAGTGCGGCGGCGCCGCATCGCGAGGCGATGCTCGCTGAGGTTGTACGTTGTTAGAACGCGAACGCGATGCCCATGAGCACCCCGTAGGCGAGGGCGGTCAGGCTCGTGATTGCGAGCGCGAGCACCATCTCGCGCGAGGTGCGCGCCCAGAGCATAATAACGGCGGCCGGAATCGCCCCGAAGAGAGCAAACAACGTGTAGATCATTCCCGGGTAGGCCACGAGGTAGATGGCGGGCGCCACAAAGGGAACAAGCGCGCATACCGTGAAGAGAATGCGCGACGCGCGATCTCCGATGCGCACCGAAAGCGTGTGCTTGCCGACGATCTTGTCGGTGGCAATATCGCGCGTGTTGTTTGCGATGAGCACCGCTACTGCGAGCAGACCGATGCCGGCTCCTGCGACCCATGCCTCTTGCGGAATAATCTCGCTCTGCAGCCACACGGTGCCTACCGTCGCGACAATGCCGAAGAACACGAACACGGCGATCTCGCCGAGCCCTGCGTAGCCGTACGGCCTCTTGCCACCGGTATAGAACCAGGCGGCGAGAATCGCAACCACGCCTACCGCGAGAAACCACCAGCGGCCGCTGAGCACGATCGCAACGAGCCCTGCTGCCGCCGCGAGTCCGAAGAAGGTGAGCGCGGTCGTGAGCACCGCTTTCGGGTTCACGAGCCCCGAGCCGGTCAGTCGCGCGGGGCCGACGCGGTGCGCATCGGTGCCGCGAATGCCGTCGCTGTAGTCGTTCGCGTAATTGACGCCGATCTGCAGCAGCACGGCGACCGCCAGCGCAAGCAGGCTGAGGGTCAACGAAAACGACTTTTGCAGCGCCGCGACTCCCGCGCCGGCGGCCACGGGTGCGATCGCGAGGGGCAGCGTACGCAGGCGAGCGCCGCCAATCCAGTCGATCCAGGTGATGCGGTTGCGGCCGTCTTCGTGCTGAAGGCGCTCAGCCGCGGCGCGGGTGGCCGGGTTGCCTGATCGCGCGGGATTCTTCGAAGCACTCATGCGTCGATCCTACTGAGTGTCGGGGCATCGAGCCGCGCGCCGCGAGGCGCCCAAAACCGATGAGCGAGCCCGGGCTACTGCCGCGTCTGGCGAAACGTTTGCCTGAGTTCGGCGATCCAGCGCTCTATCGACGCGATGTCTGGCTTGCCACCCGCGAGCCTCGGCAGTGCTTCGGTCTCGGTCGCCCACTCGGGCACCGCGGCCGCGCCGAGCTGCTGCTTGACCGTCGCGCGCACCTCGTCGAGCGACACCGCGCCTGGCTCGGTCTCGACCACGAGCGAGGCGCGCTCGCCCCACTCGGGGTGCGGCGCCCCGAGCGCGACCGCGCTCGACCAGCCGGGCAGCTCCCTGACGACGCGCTCGACCTCGTCGAGCGACACATTCACGCCGCCCGAGATGATGACGCGGTCGAGGCGGCCGGTCACGGTGAGCATGCCGCCGAGCAACTCGCCGGCGTCGCCCGTGCGGTACCAGCGCGTGCCGTTCTCTTCGACAAAACGTTCATCTGTGAGCGCCTGAGCCCCGGCTGCTTCGCCGGCGCCTTCGACGTAGCCCGTCGCGAGGCACGACCCGCTCAGCTGCACCTCACCGCCCCGAATGCGCATGCGGGTGTCGCCGATCTCGACGCCGTCGTACACGCACCCACCAGCGGTCTCGGTCATGCCGTAACTACGGCGCAGATTGACCCCCAGCTCGTGCGCCCGCTGCCGCATCGCGAGCGAGATCGCCTGCCCGCCGACGAGCACCGCGGCGAAACCGCGAAGTGTGTCGGCCGCCGCGGGGTCGCCCTCTGCAAGGTCGAGCAGCCGCCCGAACTGCACCGGAACGAGTGAGACGTAGCGCCGCTCGTGGTCCATGCGTTCGGCCGCGGCGAGCAGCGCCTCTGCGTCGAACGGCCCGTCGAAGAATACTGGCTCGATGCCCGAGACCTGGCTGCGCACGAGCATCTGCAGGCCAGAAATCAGGTGCGCCGGCAGCGTCACGAGCCACTGGCCGGGGCCGCCGAGCGCCTCGTGTGTTGCCTCTGCGCTCGCGATCAGCGCGGCGGCAGAGAGCGCGACAGCCTTCGGAACTCCGCTCGATCCAGACGTCCGCACGAGCACGGCGGTTTCTGCGGGCAAGCTCGCGGCCTGGAGCCTGCGCACCTCATCGTCGCCGAGATCGGGAGCCACCGGAAGCACCGGTGCGCCCCCTCGAAGCGCGTCGGCGAGGGCCGGCAGCAGCCAGGCTCGGTCGTCGACGGGAATAGGGCGCAGCGGGGCTTGTGTGCTCACTCGTCCAGGCTACCCCGCGCGCTGCTGAGTCGCGCAGCCGCGTGCTGCAGCGCCTCGATATAACGCGCGCTTTCGGCCTCGGTGACGCGCGCCGCGGGGCCCGAGATCGAGACCGCCGCGGCCCCGAGCCCGCTCACCGAGGCTTGCGCCGGCAGGGCGACTGCAATGCAGCGCACGCCGACCTCCTGCTCACCGTCATCGATCGCGAATCCTCGCCGCCTGCTCTCGCGCAGTTCTGCAAAGAATGCGGCCTCGTCGGTGATGGTCGACGGGGTGTATCTCGGCAACCCGGTGCGCTGAATAATCGAGCGCACTTTCGACTCCGGAAGGGTCGAAAGAATCGCCTTGCCGACGCCCGAGGCGTGCGGCAGCACCTGTCTGCCCACCTCGGTGAACATGCGCATGCGGTGCCGCGAGGGCACCTGGGCGACATACGCCACGAGATCGCGGTCGAGCACGGCGAGGTTGGCGGTCTCGCCTGAGATCTCTTCGAGTTCGGCGAGCACGGGCTGCGCGAGCACGGCGAGCGCGGGGGTTGCCTTGCGGCCGAGCGCGATGAGCGCGGGCCCGGGGCTGTACTCGCGCGACGCGTGCTGGTTGACATAGCCGCGCGCCTGCATCGTGCGCAGCAGGCGATGCGCGGTGGGCGGGGTCAGGCCGGTTCGCTGCGCCACTTCGGCAAGCGAAAGGGATCGCTCGGCTTCGCCGAGGGCCTCGAGCAGATCGAGCGCCCGGTCGACGGACTGCACACCGGGTGACGCCATGATCCTCAATTCCATGATGCGAAATGAATATTTCGAATGATGATACGCGCCACTACACTCGGGGACAACCGTCAGATGCTCGCTCGCGAGAAAATTTCAGCACCGCCATCTGCCAAGTTCACCCAGGAACGGAGCCATTCAATGTCGAACTACGCCTCGCGCGCAGACCTGCAGGTCGCCCTGCCCATCATCGAGTTCGCCGAGCAGACCGCCGAGCGTCATGGCTTCGGTCTCGAGCAGTTCTGGGCTGGCGTATCGGCGATCGTGCACGACCTGGCTCCGAAGAACGCCGAGTTGCTCGCCGAGCGCGACCGGCTGCAGCAGCAGATCGACGACTGGCACCGCGAGCACCCCGGCAAGCCCGACGCTCGTACGTACCGCGAGTTTCTCGAGCGCATCGGCTACCTTCGGCCCGAGCCTGCCGGCTTCTCGATCGACACCACGCGCGTCGACCCCGAGATCGCGACGCTCGCCGGCCCTCAGCTCGTGGTGCCGCTGCTCAATGCCCGCTTCGCGCTGAACGCCGTGAACTCGCGCTGGGGCTCGCTCTACGACGCGCTCTACGGCACCGACGCGATCGACCAGTCGGGCGAGCTTGCCCCGGGCAAGGGGTACAACGCGGCGCGCGGCGCGAAGGTCATCGAGCGCGGCCGCGAGCTGCTCGACCTCGTTGCTCCCCTGAGCGAGGGATCTCACGAACAGGCGACGCTCTACTCAGTCGAGGGTGACGAGCTCGTTGTCTCGCTGCATGGTGGCGCCAAGGTGCGGCTCGCCGACCCCGCTGGCTTCGCTGGCTACCGCGGCGACGCTGCCTCGCCGAGCGCGGTGCTTCTGGTGCACCACGGCCTGCACGTCGAGATCGTGGTCGACGCGAACGCACCGATCGGCGAGACCGATGACGCGGGTGTGCAAGACCTTCTGATCGAGTCGGCGCTGACGACGATCATGGATCTCGAGGACTCGGTCGCCGCGGTTGACGCCGACGACAAGTCGCTCGGCTACCGCAACTGGCGGGGCCTCATGGATGGCACCCTCGAAGAGCGCGTCGAGAAGAACGGCCGGGTCTTCACCCGCGCGGCGAACCCCGATCGCGAGTACACCGCGCCGAACGGCGAGGCGATCGTGCTGCTGGGTCGATCCACGCTCTTCATTCGCAACGTCGGCCACCTCATGCGCACCGATGCCGTGCTCGATCGCGACGGCGAGTGGGTGCCTGAGGGCATGCTCGACGCCATCATGACGGTGCTCGGCTCGCTCGCCGATCTACCGCAGTTCGGCGCGGCGAGCGGCACCGCTGGCCGCAACTCGCGCACCGGATCGATCTACATCGTGAAGCCGAAAATGCACGGGCCAGACGAAGTGGCCTTCGCGTCTGAGCTGTTCACCCGCGTCGAGGCGCTCTACGGGCTGCCCTCGAACACCGTGAAGATCGGCATCATGGACGAAGAGCGCCGCACCTCGGCCAATCTCGCCGCCTGCATCGAAGCCGCCCGCGACCGCGTCGTGTTCATCAACACCGGCTTTCTCGATCGCACAGGCGACGAGATTCACACCTCGATGCATGCGGGGCCGATGCTGCCGAAAGCCGGCATTCGTACGCGGCCCTGGCTCGGCATCTACGAGCAGCGAAACGTGGCGATCGGTGTCGACTGCGGTCTCGACGGCCGGGCGCAGATCGGCAAGGGCATGTGGGCGATGCCCGACCTGATGCACGACATGCTCGAACAGAAGATCGGACACGTCCGCGCGGGTGCCTCGACGGCGTGGGTGCCGTCGCCCACCGCGGCGACGCTGCATGCGCTGCACTACCACCAGCTCGACGCGTTCGAGGCTCGCCGTTCGCTGCCCGCTCTGCCAGCCGACAGCCTCGACACGCTGCTCGAGATCCCGCTCGCGGGCGAGGGCGACCTCACGCCCGAGATCGTGCAGACCGAAGTCGACAACAACGCGCAGTCGATTCTCGGCTACGTCGTGCGCTGGATCGACCAGGGCGTCGGCTGCTCGAAGGTGCCAGACATTCACGACGTGGCGCTCATGGAGGATCGCGCGACGCTGCGCATCTCGGCGCAGCTGCTCGCGAACTGGCTCGCGCACGGCGTCATCGACATCGCGCAGGTCGACGAGAGCCTTCGCCGCCTCTCGGCCGTCGTCGATGAGCAGAACGCGGGCGATCCGCTCTATGAGAAGCTGCTGGGCGCCGACGGGGCAACCGCGGGCATCGCGTTCGAGGCCGCACGGCGCATGATCGTCGAAGGCGCAGCGCAGCCGAATGGCTACACCGAGCCATTGCTGCACGAGCAGCGCAAGGTGAAGAAGGCGGCCCAGTAGCATCGCACGCCTCGCGGTGGCGCGATCCTTTTCGGAGACAACAGACCCCTGCCCGACTCTCGTTATTGGAATCTCCAATAACAGTGAGAACGGTGAGAGCCCGCGAAGATGAATGCGCGGTATGTGGGGTGCCTCTAGACTTATCGGGTGAGCAATATCTCCCGTCTTTCAAAGAAGATCGGCGCGATCGCCGAGTCCGCAACCCTCAAGGTCGACGCAAAAGCAAAGGCCCTCCAGGCCGAGGGTCGACCCGTTATCAGCTACGCCGCGGGCGAGCCCGATTTCGCCACCCCGGCGCATATCGTTGACGCCGCGCGCGCTGCGCTCGATGACCCGAAGAACTTCCGCTACACGCCGGCTGTGGGCCTGCCCGTGCTGCGCGAGGCAATCGTGCGCAAGACCAAGCGCGACTCGGGTCTCGACATCACGCCCGCTCAGGTCATCGTCACCAACGGCGGCAAGCACGCCGTCTACTCGGCGTTCCAGACGATTCTCGACCCGGGCGACGAGGTCATTCTGCCGACCCCGTACTGGACGAGCTACTCCGAAGAGATTCAGCTTGCCGACGGCGTTGCGGTTGAGGTCTTCGCCGGCGCAGATCAGGGCTACAAGGTCACCGTTGAGCAGCTCGAGGCCGCCCGCACCGACCGCACCAAGGCGCTGCTCTTCTGCTCACCGTCAAACCCGACCGGCGCCGTCTACACGCCCGACGAAGTGCGCGCGATCGGCGAGTGGGCACTCGCGAAGGGCCTGCTCGTGGTGAGCGACGAGATCTACCAGAACCTCACCTATGACGGCGTGCGCGCGGTGTCGATCGTCGAGGCAGTGCCCGAGCTCGCGAACAACACGATCCTTGTGAACGGCGTCGCGAAGACTTTCGCAATGACCGGCTGGCGCATCGGCTGGCTCATCGGCCCCGCAGACCTCGTCAAGGGTGCGGCAAACCTGCAGTCTCACATGACCTCCAACATCAACAACATCGCGCAGGTTGCCGCCGCGGCCGCACTCGATGGCCCGCAGGAGCCGGTCGAAGAGATGCGTCAGGCGTTCGACCGCCGTCGCAAGCTGATCGTTGAAGAACTGAACAAGGTGCCGGGCTTTCACTGCCCGATGCCCGAGGGCGCTTTCTACGCCTACGTTGACGTCACCGGCGCACTCGGCCGCGAGATTCGCGGGGTCACCCCCACGACCTCGCTCGAGCTCGCCGACCTTATTCTCGATCAGGCAGAGGTTGCCGCGGTTCCCGGCGAGGCCTTCGGCCCAAGCGGATACCTGCGCTTCAGCTACGCGCTCGGCGACGAGGCACTCGTCGAGGGCGTGCGTCGCATCCAGGCGCTGCTTTCGGAGTAGCCGCTGGCTCGCTCGTTGCGTGGCGCACCACGCTTCGGGCCACCCGCCTTCTCGACAGACAGCCAGTAGGTGTCGCCTTTCGCAACGCGAAGCGACACCTACTGGCTGTCTGCGTTAGATCGCGGCGCGCGGCCACTTCCAATTCATCTGATGATTCGGCTATGGTGGAAGCGATGCCCTCTACGGGCACGTGCGTGCGCGCAACTCCGCAGCACGCAACAAGTCAGAGATAGAGGGGCGCCGTACCGATGAGCAATCGTTTCGAGTGGACCCGTGTCATGCATGAAACCAAACGCAGGCACCTCACCGTGCTGCGCACCGAACTCGTCGCCCCGCGCATGCAGCGAATCACCCTCGGCGGGGCAGACCTCGAGGGCTTCGCCTCGCTCGCGCCTGGCGATCACGTCAAAGCATTCTTTCCAGACCCGAGCGTGGGCGAGATCGTCACCCCGGTTGTCGTCGACGGCCGCACCCAGCAGCCCGAGGGGCCGGGTGAGGTCATCGCCCGCGACTATACCCCGTTCGCGTTCAGGCCCGACGGTGAGAACGGTCCCGAGCTCGACCTCGACTTCGTACTGCACGCCGACGCCGCGCACAGCGGGCCAGCCGCATCGTGGGCGGCGAACGCGAGGCCCGGCGATCCTTTGATTATCGGAGGGCCTCGAGGCTCACGCGTACCGCCACGCGACATCGAACGCGCGATTCTGATCGCCGACGAATCGGCGCTGCCGTCGGTCACCCGCTGGCTCGACCTGCTTGGCGATACCGAAGTCGTGGGCCTGTTCTCGACGCTCGACCCGGCCACGCCGAGCTACCTGAGCGGTTACGCCGCCGACTCGCGAGAGTTTCGTTGGTTCAGCGGCGAGGATCGCGACAACCGCGTCGCCGAGGCCCTTGCGGCGCTCGAGATCACCGAGGGCACCCTCGTGTTTCTGGCCGGCGAGGCTGGCTCGCTGATTCCGCTGCGCCGCTACCTGCGCCGCGAGCTCGGGCTGCCGAAAGAGCAGGTTGACGCGCACGGCTACTGGAAGAAGGGCGAGGCGAACCTCGACCACCACGCGCCGCTCGACCCGTCAGACCCCGACTGACCCGCCGCAGCTCACCACCCCGCAATAGTGCACGTTCTGCGCCCTTGTTGCGTCTCAAGACGCAAAACATGCACTATTGCAGTTGACTCAACGACGGGCCCGCTCGTCGAGCTTGTCGAGATAGGTGAACAGCCCCGATCGCGACGAACTCGGCGGGCGATCACCAGGTGGTGAGCACCTCGTCGAGCACGTGCTCGAGGCTCAGCTCGGGCCGAAACAGCAGCCAGTCGAGGCAGGCACCGGCGAGCGCCCCGAAGAACGCGGCGCCCGCGGTCTCGGTGATCCTCTCGGCGCTTTGCTCGCTATTGCCGGCCGCGACGTGCGCGTCGCGAAGCGCATCGCGCAGGCGGGTCGCCACCGAGCTGCGGGCCTCGTTCATCGTCTCGGCCCAGGCGCGGTCGGTGCGAAACACTTCGGCGGCCATCAGCTTCGCGAGGTCGATGTTGTTGCGCAGGGCCTCGAGCGTCGCGGCGGCAACGATGCGAGGCGCACCCTCGCCGGGAACGCCCTCGCGGGCGCTGTCGATCGCCGCGCTGAGCCGCTCGAAGCCACGCCGCATCACCTCGGCGAACAGCGCGTCTTTCGAGGCGAAGTTGTAGTACAGGCTGCCCTTGGCGACGCCCGCGGTCTCGGCGATCTGGTCCATCGACGCGCCGCTGATGCCATGCTGCGCCGCGACCGCGACGGCCGCATCGACGATCAGCTGCTTCGTGTTCACCCGTGCCATGGTTCTATCCTTGCGTATCTTGTGGCTTGCGGCGCGTGGGGCTGCGCCCGCCTTCGACCTGCGCGTCGCACCGACTGGATAGGAAACCCGCGAGTGTGTCGGTTAACTACCGCGGTTAGGGTATCCATTCGCGGGGTTCCTATCCATTCGATGGCGCTGGATCGGCCCGCCGCCCGGCCAGCAGACGCCGGTGGGCGAGGGGGCGATAGGCGGGGGTGGTGGCGGTGACCGGCCGGCAGCCGGCCCGCGCCCCGCC
>DDEV01000129.1 GCA_002336855.1 Leucobacter sp. UBA1945
TCGCCGACGGCGGCCTGCAGTACTCGGGCGATATCGCGAAGGCGCTCGTCGCCGGCGCATCGTCGGTCATGATCGGTTCGCTGTTCGCGGGCACCGACGAGAGCCCCGGTGACCTCGTCTTCATGGGCGGCAAGCAGTTCAAGAACTACCGCGGCATGGGTTCGCTCGGAGCGTTGCAGACCCGCGGTGAGCGCACTTCGTACTCGAAGGATCGCTACTTCCAGGCAGATGCCTCGAGCGACGAGAAGCTGATTCCCGAGGGCATCGAGGGGCAGATCGCCTACCGTGGCCCGCTGCGTTCGGTCGCGCACCAGCTGACCGGTGGCCTGCGCCAGTCGATGATGTACGTCGGCGCGCACACGATCGAAGAGCTGAAGGCGCGCGGCGAGTTCGTGCGCATCACCGCTGCCGGGCTGAAAGAGTCGCACCCGCACGACGTGCAGATGGTGATCGAGGCGCCGAACTACAAGCGCTAAGTCATCTTGTACGCACAGAAGCTGGGGAGTGCCGAAAGGCGATCCCCAGCTTCTGTGCGTTCCAGCCGATAGACTGGGCTGGTGAGCAACGAGATCGAGATCGGCCGCGGCAAGCGCGCAAGACGTGTCTACACTTTCGACGAGATCGGCATCGTTCCGACCCGACGCACGCGTGACCCAGAGCTGGTGTCGACGGCCTGGTCGATCGACGCGTTCCAGTTCGAGATTCCGGTGCTCGGCGCCCCCATGGACTCGGTGATGTCGCCCGCGACCGCAATCGCGCTCGGCAAGCTTGGCGGCCTCGGGGTGCTCAACCTTGAGGGCCTCTGGACGCGCTACGAGGATCCTCAGCCGTTGCTCGACGAGCTTGCACGCCTCGGCGACGATGTCGAAGCCGTGAAGCGCATGCGCCAGCTGTATGCGGAGCCCATCAAACCCGAGCTGATCCGCGACCGCCTCGGTGAGATTCGCGATGCCGGGGTGACCGTCGCTGGCGCGCTCTCGCCGCACCACACCGCAGAGTTCAGCGACACCGTGATCGGCGCGGGCGTCGATCTCTTCGTGATCCGAGGCAACACGGTGTCTGCAGAGCACGTCTCGGTTGCAGGCCGCGAACCGTTGAACCTGAAGCAGTTCATCTACGAACTCGACGTGCCCGTGATCGTCGGCGGTGCTGCCACGTACCAGTCGGCGCTGCACCTCATGCGCACAGGCGCGGCCGGCGTGCTCGTCGGCTTCGGCGGTGGCGCGTCTTCGACGACCCGCGTTACCCTCGGCATTCGCGCACCAATGGCGAGCGCCATTGCCGATGTTGCCGGCGCGCGCACCGACTACCTCGACGAGTCGGGTGGGCGCTACGTGCACGTGATCGCAGACGGTGGCCTCGGCAGCTCTGGCGATCTGATCAAGGCGATGGCCTGCGGTGCTGACGCTGTGATGCTCGGTGCGGCGCTCGCGCGCGCCACCGATGCTCCCGGCAAGGGCTGGCACTGGGGTCAAGAGGCGCACCACGACGAACTGCCCCGCGGCAAGCGCGTGCACGTTGGCGGCGTGGCACCGCTCGAAGAGATCATCTCGGGCCCCGCGCATATTGCAGACGGCAGCGCGAACCTGATCGGCGCCCTGCGCCGGGCCATGGCGACCACCGGCTACAGCGAACTCAAGGAGTTCCAGCGGGTCGGCGTCGTCTACGCAGAACGGTAGACCGACACCCGGCGAGCGAGCCCCCACAAGAGGAGACGGAACGCATGACCACCGCAAAGCTCGGACCGAGCGAGCGCGAAACCGCGCTCCAGACCCTTCGCGATCCCGAGCACGAACTCGACGTGCTCGTGATCGGCGGCGGCATCACCGGCACTGGTGCAGCGCTCGACGCGGTGACCCGCGGCCTGTCGACGGGGCTCGTTGAGTCTCGCGACTGGGGGTTTGGTACCTCGAGCCGGTCATCGAAGCTGGTGCACGGCGGCATTCGCTATCTCGAGCAGATGAACTTCGGGCTCGTGCGTGAGGCTCTCATCGAACGCGGCCTGCTGCTGCAGCGGCTTGCTCCGCACCTCGTGCGTCCGGTGCGCTTTCTGTACCCAGTGACCACCCCGGTGATTGAGCGCGCCTATGTGGGTGCTGGCATGATGCTGTACGACCTGTTCGCGCGCACGGGCGGCACGGCACCCGGCGTGCCTTGGCATCAGCACGTGAGCCGCAGGCGACTCGTGCGCGAGGCGCCCGGGCTTCGCCCGCACGCGTTTCGTGGCGGCCTCAGCTACAGCGATGCCCAGGTCGATGACGCGCGCTACGTCGCGATGCTCGCCCGCACGGCCGCTTCGTACGGCGCGCATGTGGCAAGCCGCGTTCGCGTCGAGGGCTTTCTCAAGGTCGGTGAGCGCGTGGTCGGTGTCACGGCGCGCGACCTGATGACCGATGAGACGTTCGAGATTCGCGCGAAGCAGGTCGTCAACGCCACTGGCGTATGGACCAACGATCTGCAGGCGCTCGTGGGGGAGCGGGCCACGTTCTCGGTGCGCGCGTCGAAAGGCATCCACCTGGTCGTGCCGCGCGACCGTTTTCGTTCGAAGTACGGGTTGCTGCTGCGCACCGAGAAGAGTGTGCTCTTTGTCATTCCGTGGGGCAGGCACTGGCTCATCGGCACCACCGACACCGACTGGGAGCTCGATAAGGCGCATCCGGCCGCGACCGCAGCCGACATCGACTACCTGCTCGAACACGTCAACCGCGTCTTGAAGACCCCGCTCACCAGAGACGATGTCGAGGGCGTGTATGCGGGCCTGCGGCCCTTGCTCGCTGGCGAGAGTGACGAGACTTCGAAGCTCTCGCGCGAGCACCTGGTCGCGCAGCCGGTACCCGGCCTCGTTATGGTTGCGGGCGGCAAGTGGACGACCTATCGGGTGATGGCGAAAGACGCGATCGATGCCGCAGCAGACGCGCTCGACGGGCGCGTGCCGCCCTCGATCACGGCCGAGGTGCCGCTGCTCGGTGCAGAGGGTTACAAGGCCGCCTGGAACCGCCGCGGGCGCGTGGCGCGGGCGTTCGACGTGCACCAGACCCGCATCGAACACCTGCTGCACCGCTACGGCTCGCTCGCAAACGAGCTGCTCGACCTCGTCAAGGAGCGCCCGGAGCTTGCCGAGCCGCTGCCCGGCGCAGACGACTACCTCGGCGTCGAGGTCGTGTATGCGGCGAGCCACGAAGGTGCGCTGCACCTCGACGATGTGCTCGCACGGCGCACCCGCATCTCGATCGAAGCGTGGGATCGCGGCGTATCTGCTGCTCCCGTCGCCGCCGATCTGATGGCTGAGGTGCTCGGCTGGTCGGCCCAGCGCCGAGACGACGAGGTCGCCAAGTACCTCGCGCGAGTTGAGGCTGAAATCGCGAGCCAGCAACAGTTGAGCGACGAGGCGGCTGATCGTGTGCGCCTGAGCGCACCCGAGCCGAGCGTATCGCCCGCTGCGGCGAAGTCGCGATCCTCGAAGCCGAAAGGTGCGGCGCGACCGGCTCAGAACGCAGGCCGCGGCGAGTGACTGAACAGCCCAGGCGCCGCGAGCGCCTGTCGTACGACGGAGACCCTACTCTCGGCGCGGTCATGCGCATGCCGAAATGGATCGGCGCGCTGCTCTTGGCGCTGCTCGTCGCGGGTGGTTTCGCCTGGCTTGGGCAGTGGCAACTCAGCCACGCGGTGACGCTGAACAACGAGAGCGCGGTCGATGACGCGACCGTGCGCCCGCTGAACGAGGTCACGGCTCCCGGCAAACCCGTGACTGACGAGAGTGCAGGCTACGTGTTCGACGCGACTGGGGCGTTCGTGGCGGGCGACTTCATGGTCGTCGAGCAGCGTCGCAACGGTGACAAAGAGGGCGCCTGGGTGGTCGGCCATTTCGATGTGCAAGGATCGCCGTCAGGCGGCCTTGCCGTTGCGATCGGCTGGGCACCCGACGTGGCAGCGGCGAAGCTCTCTCTGCAAGCAGTCGAACGGCAGTTTGCTGGCAAGGAGCTCGCAATCGAGGGGCGCTACATGCCTGGCGACGCACCCGTGGTGCCGAGCCCGGGCTCAGATCCCGCCTCGCTGCTCAGTATGGCGCCGTCACAGCTGGTGAACCTCTGGCAGCCCTTCGAGGGCGGTTCGTACGCCGGGTTTTTTGTGATGCATCCCGGTGGCGAACTCAACGCTGACCAACTCATCGATGCCGGCCTCGAGACGATCGATTCGGTGCCGCCGCTGCCCGTCGGCGCGATCAACTGGCTCAACCTGTTCTACGCGGTCGAGTGGGTGGTGTTCGCAGGCTTCGCGATCTTCTTCTGGTACCGACTCGTGCGCGACGACTGGGAGAAGATTCACGAACTGAAGCTCTTGGCGGTGGCCGAGAGCACCGCCGCCGAAGAATAGAATGGAAACCATGGTTTTGCAGCCCAAGCCCGTTGACTACCCGCGCATTCGCAGGGCCCTCAGCATCTACAAGGTCACCTCGGTGATCACCGGTGTGATGCTGTTGCTGCTGTGCGCGGTGATGGTCATGAAGTATGTCTTCGGGGTGCAGCTGTTTTTGTTCACGCCCGACGGTTTCGCCAAGTTCGAGCCGCTCGCGCCCGAGGGCGTTGAGGCCGATTTCGCGCCGGCTGGTTTCGACCTGTTCAAGGCGATTCTGATCGCCCACGGCTGGTTCTACGTCGTCTACCTGATCTCGAACTTCATGCTGTGGAGCCCGATGCGTTGGTCGTTCATGCGATTCTTGCTGCTCGCGCTCGGTGGCGTGATCCCGCTTATGTCGTTCTTTCTCGAGGTGCGCACTGCGCGCGAGGTGAACGCGCTTCTCGACTCCCACAACGGTGGATCAGCTGAGGCGCAGCCTCAGCGATCCTCGACCGAATCCATTACGGAAGGCAACGTATGAACGCCACACCAACGCACCGACCGGTGCTCGTCGTCGACTTCGGCGCGCAGTACGCGCAGCTGATCGCGCGCCGAGTGCGCGAGGCCGGCGTGTACTCCGAGCTGGTGCCGCACACGATCACCGCAGCCGAGGTTCGTGAGATGAACCCGCTCGGCATCGTGATGTCAGGCGGCCCCTCATCGGTCTACGAAGAGGGTGCCCCGCAGTTCGACGCTGAGATCTTCGAGCTCGGAGTGCCCATGCTCGGCATCTGCTACGGGTTTCAGATCATGGCGCACACGCTCGGCGGCACGGTGGGCAACACCGGCGATCGCGAATACGGCGGTGTCGAGGCCAAGGTGCTCGGCGACGGCGGCGCGATTCTCGGCGGGCAGCCCGAGACGCAGAACGTCTGGATGAGCCACGGCGACGCCGTGCAGCAGGCGCCTGAGGGCTTCGACGTCTATGCCAGCACCGATGTCACCCCGGTTGCGGCGTTCGGCTCGCCCGCGCGCAAGCTCTACGGTGTGCAGTGGCATCCCGAGGTGAAGCACTCGGATCACGGCCAGCGTGTGCTCGAGAACTTCTTGCACCACGTCGCGGGCATTCCCGCCGACTGGACGGCAGGCAACGTGATCGCTGAGCAGGTCGAGGCGATCCGCGCACAGGTCGGCAACGCGCGCGTCATCTCGGCGCTTTCGGGCGGTGTCGACTCGGCCGTGTCGACCGCGCTGGTGCACAAGGCGATCGGCGATCAGCTCACCGCAGTGTTCGTCGACCACGGTCTGCTGCGCAAGGGCGAGCGCGAGCAGGTTGAGCGCGACTACGTGGCGTCGACCGGCGTGCGCCTCATCACCGTTGACGCCGCAGACACCTTTCTCGGCCACCTCAAGGGTGTGACCGACCCCGAAGAGAAGCGCAAGATCATCGGCCGCGAGTTCATTCGCGCGTTCGAGCAGGTGCAGCGCGACCTCGTCGCAGAGGCTGCCGCCTCAGGCGAATCGGTGAAGTTTCTCGTGCAGGGCACGCTCTACCCCGACGTCGTAGAGTCGGGCGGCGGTACCGGCACCGCGAACATCAAGAGCCACCACAATGTCGGCGGCCTACCCGACGATCTCGACTTCGAACTGATCGAGCCACTGCGCGCGCTGTTCAAAGACGAGGTGCGTGCGATCGGCCGAGAGCTCGGCATTCCCGAGGCGATCGTTGGCCGCCAGCCGTTCCCCGGTCCCGGCCTGGGCATTCGCATCGTCGGCGAGGTGACTCGTGAGCGCCTCGACGTGCTTCGCGAGGCTGACGCCATCGCGCGCGCCGAGCTGACAGCTGCTGGTCTCGATGAGTCGATCTGGCAGTGCCCGGTCGTATTGCTCGCAGACGTGCGCTCGGTCGGAGTGCAGGGCGACGGCCGCACCTATGGTCACCCGATCGTGCTGCGCCCGGTGTCGTCTGAGGACGCGATGACCGCCGACTGGACGCGCGTGCCCTACGACGTGCTGGCTCGCATCTCGAACAAGATCACCAACCAGGTGCCCGAGGTCAACCGAGTGGTACTCGACGTGACGTCGAAGCCGCCGGGAACCATCGAGTGGGAATGAGAAAAGGGGGCTACGGCCCCCTTTTCGTGTTCCCGCGAGTAATAAACACAGTGTGGCACTCGGGCGCGGGAGCGGCCGAGTGGGAATGAGAAAAGGGGGCGCTGCGGCGCCCCCTTTTTCTTTTGTTTCCTCGAGCCATTGCTCTCGGCATCGTGAGCGGTCGAGGTGGCCCTCCCAGCTTGTCGCTCACAGGCCGGCGTCTGAACTTGTTTTCACGAGTTTTGTGAGTAAGCCGTTTTCGGCTTCGTTCGCCGCATATTCTGCTGATATCAGTACGGTGCGATTCGCCTGAAAAGGTGGGTTGTGTCAGTCGTTCTTGTCAGAATGGAAGGGTGATCGAGGTGAGTCTTGAGGCTATATTCACGGGCGTAGCGTTCGTTGCCGGTGTGCTCGCTATTCTCGCTGCGGTTTTCGGAAGTTCGAGAAAGCTGGGTCGCAGAATCGACACCGTGGATGAGAAGTTGACTGCTCGAATCGACACCCTGGACGAGAAGCTGACTGCCCGGATCGACAGCGTGGAAGAGAAGCTGGCTGCCCGGATTGATGCGGTTGAAGCGAAGGCCGCTGCGCGAAGCGACGCTATTGAGCAGAAAGCCGCTGCTCGAAGCGATGCCCTTGAAGCAAGACTTGAGCGGTATCACGACGAGCTCGTCGAGTTTCGCATCGAGACTAAGGAGTCCTTCGGACGAGTCGAGGCACACCTCGCAAGACACGACGAGCGGCTCGCGCTTTGGGAGCGCTTTGTTTGGGCGAGATCGAACGCTATGCCTGAGCCGGACGTCGGTCCGCCTCAGAGCGCCGGTCTTCCGCCGGTCGAGCCGCAGAAGATTGCCTAGTTTGCCACGCAGTGCACGGGCCACGCCACCCTGACATGCGAAAAGCCGGTGGCGAGGCGTGAGCCTTGCCACCGGCTGTGATCCTTTGCGGACCTAGCGACTAGTTGCCGCGCAGAATCGCGAGGATGCGCAGAATCTCGACGTAGAGCCAGATCAGCGTGACCATGAGGCCGAACGCGGCCGACCAAGCCCACTTCTCGGGAACGCGGTTCTGCACGCCGTTCTTGATGAGCTCGAAGTCCATCACGAGCGAGTACGCGGCGAGCAGCACGGCCAGTGCGCCGATGATGACGCCGAGCGGAATGCCCATTACCGTGACGCCGGAGCGCAGGCCCCAAGCAGAGTTTGCGATCTCGCCCGAGCCGAAGATCATGATGCCAAGGTTCACGAGCGAGAACACGAGGTAGCCGACCATCGCGATCAGGAAGATCTTGGTCATCTTGGGGCTCGTGCGCACCTTGCCGCTGCGGAACAGCAGCAGGGTCACGGCAAACACCGACATGGTGCCGAGCACGGCCTGCATGACGATACCGGGGTAGACCCGCTCCATGAACATCGAGAAGCCGCCGAGAAACAGGCCCTGTGCCACGGCGTAGCCGATGATGAGGGGCACGCTCGGTTCTTTCTTGAACGAGTTCACGAGGCCGAGCACGAGGCCGACGATGGCGCCGGGCAGCATCAGGATCGGCATCCACCAACCGACGCCAGCGCCAGCGACCACGAGAATGAAGAGAAACACGGTCTTGCTGATGGTGTTCTCGTAGGTCATCGGCTGCTCGCTGCCGACGATCGGTGGTTGCTGGCCCATGTTCGTGTGCGCAGCGGCGCCGACCACCGCGGCCGAAGCTGCCGCGCCGTCAATGCCCGGGCGCTGCAGATTTGCGGCAGGCTGATCGTAGATGCGGTTCAACTCCTCAGCGGTGAGGGTCTTGCCATTCAAGGCCGGGTTGTTCGAAAGAGCTGGATTACTCATGGCACGGGATCCTTCGCGGGTCAGGTACGTGTCTCAAGCTTAGTGATTGCGGCCGTCATTTGGCTGAGATTCTGCGCGGGATCGGGCGCGTTCACCGAGAGCGTCACGCCACGTGCGCCAGCTACCGTTCATGCGGCCGAAACCAGTGTGCCCTAGAGTTGCGTAAATGACGTCACCCTTGCTGCCCAAGCCGCTGCTGATCGGTCATCGCGGCGCCCCCGGGTATCGCCCCGAGCACACTGCTTCCGCCTACCTGCTCGCCTTTGCGCAGGGCGTCGACGCGGTCGAACCGGATCTCGTCGTCTCGCGCGACGGAGTGATCGTGATCCGGCACGAGAACGAGATCTCTGGCACCACAGACGTCGCAGACCACCCAGAGTTCGCAGCTCGGCGCACCACGAAGGTGGTCGATGGGGTAGAGCTGACCGGATGGTTCACGGAAGATTTCACCTGGGGCGAGCTTGCAACGCTCACGTGCCGCGAGCGCGTTCCAGAGCTGCGAGCCGACAATGTCGCTTACAACGACACCGAGCGTATGCTGCGGTTGAGCGACCTCATCGACCTCGTCGAGGAGTGGAACGCTTCGCACGAGAAGCCTGTCGGTCTCGTGATCGAACTGAAGCACGTCGACTTTTTGCGGCAGCAAGGGCACGATCTCGTGGGTCTGATGCAGGCCGACCTCGAGGCGAGCGGTTGGGATCAGAAGCACGAGCTGCTCACGATCGAGTGCTTCGAGATTGATCCGCTCGATCGCTTGCGCGAGGCAGGCGCGCTCGCGAAGCTGATTTTTTTGATGGAGAGCAAAGGATCGCCGCCCGACCAGATCTCAATGTTCGGCGATGACGCGCACCAGTATGCGTGGTATCGCACTGACGCCGGCCTGGATTCACTCATGGGGCGGGTGCACGGCATCAGCCTCTCCAAACGCGACCTGCTGCAGGTGAACAGCCTGGGCCAGGCAGTCGGGGTGCAAGACATCGTGCAGCGGGCGCACGAACGGGGCCTCGTGGTGTTCACGTGGACCCTGCGCCCCGAGAACGGCTTTCTTGTTCCGGGTTTCCGCTCAGGCGGTTCGCGCGCCGAGCGGGGCGATTGGCGCGAGGAGTGGCGCCTGATCCTCTCGACCGGACTCGATGGGGTGTTTCTTGATCACCCAGACCTGCTCGGCGAGGTGCTGTAGCTGGCCACCCGCAGGGCGGCGAGGCTAGACGGCCGCGCGCTCGCCGACGATGTTGTTCAGCATGAAGTCGCGCAGTTTCGTGCCGTCGAGCCCGGCGTCGAGAGCGAACGCGAGCTTCGCGAGCGCCGCCTCTGGGGTCATGTCTCCGCCAGCGATAACGCCGGTGTCTGCCAGCTCGCTGCCGACTGCGTATCGACCCGGATCGACGCTGCCGGTCGAGCACTGCGTGATCGCGACCACGGGCATCCGTGCGCAGATCTCGCGCAGTGCCTCAGCCATTCCCGGCCGTGCCATCGGGGCGTTGCCGCTGCCGTAGCATTCGAGCACGAGCCCATCGGGGTTACCGCCGACGGCTGCGCGCAGATCCTCGGCCACGACACCCGGCACGAAACGAAACGCGAGCGTGCGCGCGGGCGTGAGCCGGTCTGAACCGTGCAGCAGCTGCTTCGGCACGCCGCTCGCTTCGGGCCCGAGATCGCGCTCGGCGCGAAACGCTCGCAGCTCTTCGGCCTGTGCTTTGGTCGCGCGAATGGCGGGCATCAGCGCGCCGCCGAACGCGATGCACGCGGGCGCGTCGGCGCTGGCCTTGACCGCCGCGCGGATCGCAAGCGAGAGGTTCGCCGGTGCATCGCTTTCTGGCGCGCCGTGGGCGAGCTGGCTGCCCGTGAGCACGACGGGCACACCGAGGCTGTCGAGATCGAAGGCAATGCGGGCACCCGTGTATGCCAGGGTGTCGGTGCCGTGCGTGATGACGACACCGCTCGGGCGCTTCGTTCGCACCCTCGCGCGAACGGCGCGCGCGATTCGCGCCCCCGTCTCGGCGTCTGCGTTCGCGCTGTCGATGGCGGGGCTCAGGTGGTTGATGCGGTAATCGATGCCGAGCGGCTCGCAGATGCGCTGCACGAGCTGTTCGAGCGCCTCTTCGAAACCAGGGTCGGGTGCGAGCCCGCGCTCGGTCTCGCGCATGCCGATGGTGCCACCGGTTGCGAAGATGAGCACCTCTGGGCGGGCGG
>DDEV01000031.1:0-4240 GCA_002336855.1 Leucobacter sp. UBA1945
GGGGGTGTGCGTGCCCGAGCCGGCCACACCGAGGCCGCCGTCGAGCTCATGCGCCTTGCGGGCCTGCGCGAGGTCGCCGTGATCGGCGAGGTCGTCGCCGAAGACGGCGAGATGATGCGCCTGCCCGGGCTGATCGAGCTCGGGGAGGCAGAGAACGTGCCCGTCATCACGATCGAGCAGCTCGCCGCCTACCTCAACGAGCGCGACCCCGAGGGCTGCCCCGTGAAGCCGACCGAGCACCGCCAGGTCAGCCTGCGCGCCGACACCCTCGTGCCGACCGAACACGGCGAGTTTCGCATGCGCGCCTACCGCGACCGCCGCAACGGCGTCGACCACGTCGCGCTCATCGCGCCGAACCCCGACGGATCGCTGCTCGGCGACGACTCGCTCATTCGCGTGCACTCCGAGTGCATCACGGGCGAGGCCTTCGGCTCGCTGAAGTGCGAGTGCGGCCCGCAGCTGCAGGCCGCCATGGATCTCGTGCACCAGCGCGGCGGCGCCGTGATCTACCTGCGCGGCCAAGAGGGGCGCGGCATCGGCCTGGCCAACAAGCTGCGCGCCTACCAACTGCAAGAGAGCGGCGTCGACACCCTCGACGCGAACCTACAGCTCGGGCTGCCGGCAGACGCGCGCGACTATCGCGCGGCGGCCGAGATCCTCGCAGACCTCGGGCTTCGCAGCATTCGCCTGCTCACCAACAACCCCGACAAGGTCGCCCAGCTCGAGGCGAGCGGCGTGACCATCAGCGAGCGCGTTCCGCTCTACGTCGGCCTCACCGAGCAGAACGCCGGCTACCTTGCCGCGAAGCGCGACCGCATGGGGCACATGCTTCCGACCGATTCGAACGAGTAACGATTTCGCGAACAGCGAGTGAGAGAGGCGCACTATGAGCGGCGAAGGATCACCCACACTTTCAGTCGATGCCACCGGCCTGAGGGTCGCTGTCATTGCCGGCAAATGGCACAGGGAGGTCATGAAGGGCCTTATCAAGGGCGCGCACGAGACCATCGTCGCGTCGGGCGCAGAGCACACGCTGTTTCAGGTGGGTGGGGCGTTCGAGCTGCCGCTCGCGGCGCAGGCGGCCCTGACGCCCGCCGAGCAGGGTGGCGGCGGCTTCGACGTCGCGGTCTGCCTCGGCGTGATCATTCGTGGCGGCACCCCCCACTTCGACTTTGTGGCGAACTCGGTGACCGATGGGCTCACGCGCGTGCAGCTCGATACGGGCAAGCCCGTTGGCTTCGGCGTGCTGACGACCGACAACGACGAGCAGGCGCTCGACCGCTCGGGCCTGCCGGGCTCGCGTGAGTCGAAGGGCGTCGAGGCCGCCGAAGCGGCGCTGCATGCCGCGGTGACCGTGCGCAAGATTCGCGAAGAGGGCCCGACCATGCGCCTCGTGCCGGGCGAGGCTCGCGCCTAAGCTGCAGGCTTCCCGGCCGAGCCCACGCTATCTGCGCAGAGTGGCCGACACCTGCGCATTCTGGTGCGGGGCATGCGCGGCCGGCTGATCCTCGTCGCGATAACCTGACTGCATTGGGGCGCTACTTTCGCTGCCCTCAAAGCAGCCAAGCCGCCAAAGGAGCCGACGATGCGACCGATTCACACGAACTTGCCCGCACCGACCGGTGGCATGCTGCTCGCGAAGCGGCCTACCGGGATCATCATGGCGTTCGTGGTACTGCTGCTCGCCAACATCGCGATGAGTGTGCCCAAGCTGACCGAGGTGATCATTGCCGCGGTGAACGCCGTGCTCTCCGGAGAGGCGTTCACCGCCGCAGATTATGTGGGCTTCGACCGTGAGGGCGGCGTGCTCGCGGTCTTCTCGTTCGCGCTCGCCACGGGCTTCGTCTGGTTCTGGATGGCGGTCAAGGAGCGCCGCCGCTTTGCCACCATCGGCTTCACCTCGCCGCGCGAAGGCCTGAGGCTTGCCGGCCGCGGCTGGCTCATCGGCGCCGCAATGATGGCGGTGTGCGTGCTCGTGCCGGTCATCACCGGGCAGGCGCAGATGGCGTGGGCATCGCCGGATGCGAGCGGTTGGGGCTTCATCGCCATCATGCTCATCGGCTTTGTGGTGCAGGGTTCAACCGAAGAGATTCTGACGCGTGGGTACCTCACTCAGGCCGTCGCCCGCCGCTGGGGCCTCGTCGCGGCCGTGATCGCGCAAGCCGCCTTCTTCGCGCTCATGCACGGCATGAACCCTGGAATGGGGCCACTGCCGGTCATCAATCTCGCGCTATTCGCGGTCTTCGGCAGCTTTATGTCGCTCTCAGAGGGTGGCCTGTGGGGCATCTGCGCGATGCACGGCGCCTGGAACTGGGCTCAGGGCAACCTTTTCGGCGTCGCCGTCTCGGGGCAGCAAGTCTCTGATTCGTTCTTCACCTTCACCGCGAATCCGGGATCGGCCGACCTGATCACGGGCGGCGCATTCGGCATCGAGGGCAGCCTGGTCTGCACGCTGGTCTATGCCGTGGGCATCGCGATCTTCTGGAACGCTTGGAAGAAGCGCCGGGTTGCAGAGACGGTACAGACCGCGGACGCCAACACAACCGCAACGGCCAACAGCACGAGCGTCGCGAATCCCGCTGAGGGAGCTGTCAGCCCCACCGCATAAGCTGGCCGGGTGGCAGAAGACACTCGCGCACCCCGGGATCTGGGCCGCCCCCGTGGCCCCCGCGCCTCGCTGAAGCA
This sequence comes from Leucobacter sp. UBA1945, assembly GCA_002336855.1. Lineage (GTDB taxonomy): Bacteria > Actinomycetota > Actinomycetes > Actinomycetales > Microbacteriaceae > Leucobacter. The sequence goes on from DDEV01000031.1 coordinate 2,686, forward strand.
GCTCGTTCCCTACCTGCTCTTGCAGCGCGGCCCCCTCGCACTCGCCCTGACGCTCGGCGTCATCGGCGCGGGCACCTCGCTCGTGCAGCCGGTGCTGCTCGGGCAGGTGATCGAGCGGGTGCAGGCGAGCCAGCCGCTCGGCCTGCTGCTCGCCGTGCTCAGCGCGCTCGTGCTCGTCGACGCCCTGCTCAGCGGGTTTCAGCACTACGTACTGCAGCGCATGGGTGAAGGGGTCGTGCTGCACAGCCGCCGCACCCTGATCTCGCGCATTCTGCACCTGCCGATCGGCGAGTTCGACCGCCGCCGCACGGGCGATCTGGTCTCGCGCGTCGGCAGCGACACTACGCTGCTGCGCGCGGTGCTCACGCAGGGCATGGTCGAGGCGATCAGCGGCCTGCTCGTCTTCGTCGGCGCCCTCATCGGCATGCTCATCATCGACCCGGTGCTCTTCGGCATCACCTTTGCGGTCGTTGCGGTCGCGCTGATGGTGGTCGTGTTGGTTTCGGCGAGGATCCGCCCAGCCGTCACCCGTGCCCAACAGAAGGTGGGCGATCTTGCCGCGCAGGTCGAGCGCTCGATCTCGTCGATCCGCACCATTCGCGCGGCGGGGGCGACCGAGCGCGAGCAGCAGGCGACCGAGGCGGAGGCCGAGGAGGCCTACCGGCTCGGGCTGAAAGTCGCGAAGATCTCGGCGCTGATCGTGCCGATCTCGTTTCTCGCCCTGCAGCTGTCGTTTCTCGTGGTGCTCGGCCTCGGCGGCTACCGCGTGGCGACCGGCGCGATCGGCATCGCCCAGCTCGTCATGTTCATCGTCTTCTTATTCTTGATGGTGGCCCCACTCGGCCAGGCCTTCGGTGCGATCGCCGCCGTGAACCAGGCGCTGGGCGCGCTGGGCCGCATTCAAGAGATCGCGTCGAGCCCGACCGAGACCGAGCACGACGCAGAGCTCTCGCCGACGGGGCGCATCGCACCGCTCGCCGAGAGCGCTCGCGAGGGCGCACCGGCGATCGGCTTCGACCGAGTGAGCTTCACCTATCGTTCCGCTGCCCCCGCCCGCGTCGACGCGCGCGAGCTCGTGAGCGGTCGCGGCGGCAGGGGCGCCTACCGCGACGCCGAGGCGGCCCCGGCCGAGATTGTCGAGACGCCCGTGCTGCACGAGGTCTCGTTCGATGTGGCACGAGGATCCCGCGTCGCCCTCGTCGGACCCTCTGGTGCCGGCAAATCGACCGTGCTCTCGCTGGTCGAACGCTTCTACGACCCCGACAGCGGCACCATTTCGCTGCACGGCGCCGACCTGCGCACCCTCGACCGCGCCGAGCTTCGAGCACAGCTCGGCTACGTGGAGCAAGACGCGCCAGTGCTCGCCGGTAGCGTGCGCGACAACCTGCTGCTCGGTGCGCCGAGCGCGAGCGACGCCGAGTGCGAGCGAGTGCTGCGCGCCGTGAACCTCGGCGATCTCGTCGACCGCGCGGCCAAGCAGGCGGGCCTCACGACCGGCCTCGATGCGCAGGTTGGCGAGCGGGGCATCATGCTCTCTGGCGGCGAGAAGCAGCGC
>DDEV01000031.1:4256-9155 GCA_002336855.1 Leucobacter sp. UBA1945
CTTGCCATTGCGCGCACCCTGCTGAGCGCCCCGTCGATCCTCTTGCTCGACGAATCGACTGCCAGCCTCGACGGCGTGAACGAGCGCCTCATGCGCGAGGCCCTCGACTCGGTCGCGACCGGGCGCACGCTGATCGTGATCGCGCACCGGCTCTCGACCGTCGTCGACAGCGACCGCATCATTGTGCTCGACGGCGGCCGCGTGGTCGGCGAGGGCACGCACGACGAGCTGATCGAGTCGACGCCGCTCTACCGCGAGCTCGCGAAGCACCAGCTGCTCGTGCCCGAGCAGGGCTGACCGCCGAAACGGAGCCTGTTCGCCGAGGCTGCGCCCGATTCACGCGAAACGAGGCTCAGTCTCGGCGAACAGGCTCACTCTCGACGCGCAGCAGCAACGCAGCGATCTCAGCGCGATAGTCGTCGAGCAGCTCGGGGTCGTCGGTGCGCGCCTCGACGAATACCGAGGGGCCGGCACCGTCGCCACCCTCAACACCGCCAGCGCCAGAAACCCGCAGCACGGCGACGAAATGGCCGTCGACGCTCGAAACGCCGTGGCTCAGCTCGGCGCCGTTCTCGAGCGTTTCGGTGAGCACCCGCGAGACAGTGTTGCTCGCGGTCGCACCTTTGTGGCCCTCAGTCTCGTTCACGAGCCGCTCGTCCGGCGACGCCTCGCGCAGCGAGACCGTCAGCACGCGGTCGGGCGAGCGCAGCACGAGACCGTCGCCGGGCAGCAACGCCCCTCGATCGACCGACGGCTGCACCGACCAGCCTGCAGCGGGTTCGATCCCGTGGGCGGTGCCGATTGCAAAGGTCTCAGGGCCGTCAACCACCTCAACCGCCGCCACACTCGTGAGCGAGGGCACCAGTAGCACCGCGAGCAACCCGAGGCTCAGCACCGAGCCGAGAATCGCGGCGGCGAACTGCGGCCAGCGGCGCTCGGCAAAGCGCGGCACGATACGCTCCCCAACACTCATCGCGACCTCACCCTGCCGCTCGCCGGCACCTGCCCACCGAACAGCTGCGTCACCGTGACCAGCTCGAGCCCGCGGTCGTGCAGGCCGCGAACGACGGCGCCCGCCACCTCTACCGTGTCGGAGTGCGTGTCGTGGAAGAGAATGATGTCGCCCGGGCCGGCGGCCCCCGCCGAACGCTCGATAAGCGCGGCCTGCCCAGGCTCGCGCCAGTCGTTCGTGTCGATGTTCCAGAGAATCGCCGGCATGCCGACCTCGGTCAAGATGGCGTCGTTCACCTCACCGTACGGCGGCCGAAACATTGTGACGGGCTTGCCCGTGATGCGGCTGATCGCCGCAGCAGAGTCGAGCACCTGCGCCTTCGCGTCGGGCAGCGGCAGCGTCGTGAGATCGGGGTGATTCACCGTGTGCGTCGCGATCTCGTTGCCCGCGGCGAGCGCCTGCTTCACCACGTCTGGGTACGAAGTCGCGTGCGAGCTGAGCATGAAGAACGTCGCCCGCGCCCCTTCGTCGGTGAGCGTCTGCAGCAGTTTCGGGGTGAGTTCGCCCGGCCCGTCGTCATATGTCACGGCAACGCAAGGGATCAGCCCGCAGTCGATCGGCAGCGACGCGACGCTGGCGGTGACCCCCGCGAACGGCTTGCCGATCTCGGCATGCAGGCGCGCATATTCGTCATTCGCCCAGGTGCTCGCGGTGACGGGATCGATGCGCAGTTCGATCGGATCCGCGGTCGCCTCAATACCGAGCCCGGCGAGCTCGGGCGACGCAATGCCGGCCGGCACCGTGACGACGAGGCTGCCATCGTCGTCGGTTGCGGCAGCCTGCAACGCCGCGTCGGCGAGTGCGAGCTGCTGCGCATCAGGGTCGAGGATCGGCGCAGTGCTCAGCGCCCCCGCCTCTCGGCGCAGCAGCTCGACGATGGCCCGCCAGAGCTCGGGGGCCGCCTCGGTGCTCCACTGATTCTCGATCTGCAGCAGCTGACCCGTCTTGATGTTCACGAACAGCACGGTGAGCTCGTCCGAGTTCACGGCGCTCGCGTCGCCGGCGACCGCGCGCAGCCTCACCTCGACGAGGTCACCGTATGCACCGGCGAGCTCGCACACCAGCGCGATACCTGCGCCGCCCGCGGGGCCGGTTTCGACCCGGCTCAGCACGTCTTGTGCTGACCACGACGAGGTTCCTGGCACGCAGCCTCTCTCAGTTCGTCCCTTCTCGGGCGAATACGCCCTCGGCGTGTAGGTCTTGCCCGTGGCCGCGATCGCCGCGCGAAGCTCTTGGGTCACCCGCTCGTTGAACGCGGGCACTCCGGGAATGTAGATGAAGCGCGCGGCAACGCCGGCCTCGTCGTTGCGGATGCGGCCGGTGTAGAGGCCGAGCTGTTGCTGAGCGGCCGCGGCCAGCGCACCCGCGCTCTCTACTTGGCCGCGATCCTCGCCCGAATCTATGTTCTCGGTGCCACCGACGTGCGCGCCCAGGTTGCCCGCGAGCTCGATGCCGGGCACCGGCGAAAAGCTCGCGGGCTGCCACCCGGCGACCGGCTCGGGTGAGCACGCCGACAGCGAAACCGTGGTCGCGAGCGCAGCGGCGCACGCGGCGGCGAGAACCCCTGACCGCCGCTTCCGCTGCGCGTTGCTCATGCGGCCTCCGACTCAATCAGACACGAGCCGAGGCCCGCATCGCGACTATTTCGAGGCTATCGCAGCGGGATCCTTTTCGAAGAGCACCGGAAGTTTCGGTTCGATCACGGGCCAAAACACCTTCGTCACCCAGCTCATCGAGAGCACCAGCGTGACCGCAATGCCAAGGCCGATGAGCATGAGCACCCCGGCGTCGCCGAACTCGCCGAACCAGGCGACCGCACCCGTGCCGCGCAGCAGCTGCACGATGAGGCCGTGCAGCAGGTAGACGTAGAGCGTGCGTGTTCCCCACACGGTGATCACGCTGTGGCCCCGCGGCACGAGCAGCAGCAGGGCGAGCGTCATCGCGGCGGCGACAACGATGAGCGCGAGTCGCACCCCCGCGCCACCCAGCGCGATAGCCCACCACTCGCTCGGCGCCCACCCCATGATCGGGGCGTCGGCAAACAGCCAAGCGTAGTCGTCGCGCCACACGATCCAGGTGTCGATGCGCCAGAGGTCGCGCAGCGGTGCGAGCACGGCAACGGCGAGCGCGACCACGCCGAGCAGGCCGGCCGCAATGAGGCGTGTGCTGCGGTCGGGTCGCTCGAACCACTGGCCCCGCAGCCAGCCGCGATTCGTGACGAGCCAGCCCGCGACGAAGAACGGCATGAAGCAGAGGGTGCGCGATGCCGAGAACTGGGTGCCGATCGCGGGGCTGAGGCCCGCGACGAGTGCGAGCACGATCGAGAACAGCAGCGGGTGCCGCAGGCGCACGATGTAGGGCAGCAAGATGCGCATCGTCGCGAGCGTCACCAAGAACCAGAGCGACCAGGCGGGCGCGACGAGCCAGTTCTTCGAGAGGCCCTGGCCGTTCACGAAGAAGTGAATAAGCGCCCAGATGACCTCCCAGCTCAGCCAGGTGATGAGCAGCTGGGCGGTCGAACGCACCGTCTTCGTCGTCGCGTCGGCCTTCGAGAAGAGGCCGGCAAGCCCGATCATCGCGGGCATGTGAAAGAGGTAGATGAAGACGTAGAGCCCGTAGCCGAACGAGGTCTGCGTGCGCACGGTCGACACCATGTGCGCGACCACGACGAGCAGAATCAGCACGAAGCGGGCGTTGTCCCACACGGCTACTCGGGCGCGGGGCGCGGCCGGCACCTGCTGCGGTGTCTGCGCTGCTGCTTGGCCTTGGCTACTCACAGGCTCAAGTGTACTGAGCCTGTGGGCCCTGATCTCACCGGGAGGCGGCGAAGCTCTCTGCCAGCACTGGCAGCCACTGTTGGCGCAGCATTCGCTCGGTGCCTGCGCGCAGCTGCGGCAGCACGTCAGAGACCGGCCCCCCTGGCACGAGACTGGGATCGAACGGCAGCCTGAAGGTGCGAGCGTCTGCGGGTGGCACCCCGCCGACTCCAAACGCTGCGCACTGCACCGGCAGCGTGCGGTTCAGACCCGCCTGTCCGAAACGCCGTGCGATGTCGTCGAGCGCCTCTGCAAGCGAGGCGAGCCCGCGCGGAGTCGCCGCACCGACGACGATCAGGTGGCCCGCACCCAACGCCGTCGCGGCTTTTGCCGCCGAGTATCGGCCGTGTTCGCCGAGCTGGTCTTCGCTCGCGTGCGAAACCTGGGGCAGCTCGCCGAGGCGCGCGGTGAAGACCTCGGGATCTTCGGCAACCATGGTCGGCACCCGCCTCGCATGTTTTGCGAGCAGTTGGGCGCTGAGCGCAGCCAGCGTGGTGGTACCGCAGCCGCCGTCGGCCCCAAGAAAGGTCAGCGTGCTCATACGGGATCCTCCATAGGTCGGGTATGGCCGCTCACGACGCGACGGTTTGCCGCCTCACCGCCCGTACCCTCGCTGCCAGAGCTCTCGCCGCTCGAGGCGCCGCCCGCCGCATCGTCAACGTCAAGAACCGGCGACTCCTCTTCTGGGGGCGCAGGGAGGTGCGCGACCTGGGCGACGAAGGGCGCCTCGCCGCGACGCGCATACCGGCCGCGGCCCGGCGAGAACCGCTCGGCGTAGAGGCGGGGCAGAATCTGGCCCTCGCTGCGATCGCCAGACAGCACGAGCATCGCGCCACCGGTGTCGCGTATGCCCTGCAAGAAGGGGCTGAACATCGCGCGCACCGAACCCGCAACGGGGCGAGAGAGCACGATGTGAAAGCGGCTGTCTCGCGCCGTCGGCAGATGCGGCGCGAGAGCCGCGAGGTGCTCGATACCGCCTGCGCTGATGATGTCGTGGTCGTCGACGAATAGCACGACGCGGGGCGCCTTGGCGCGGCCGCGGCCGCCGAGCCCCGGTCGGCGCTCGAGCTC
>DDEV01000038.1 GCA_002336855.1 Leucobacter sp. UBA1945
CGAGCGTGTAGAGCACGTCGTACTCGCGCATGCTCAGGCCGTTCTCGCGCCAGACCGGCTCCTCGGCGAAGCGGCGCATGATCACCGAGTGCGCGGTCATCACTGCCTCCCACGCCTCATTCGCCTCGCGAACGCTCACGGTCTCTACCCTTCTCTCTCGTGCCCACGAGTTCAGAGCCCGAAGGCACTGCCCTTCTTCGCCGGCGAATCCTGGTATGGCGACCCACCGGTGACGTTGTCGCCGCGGTTCGCGTTCGGGCGCGGCTGGCGCGGATCCTCGTCGCCGTACTTCGCCTTGACGCGCGATGCGTGCGACGGGGTGTCGGGCGTCTNNGCGGCGAGCTCCTTGCGCAGCACCGGCACGACCTCTTCGCCGAGCAGGTCGAGCTGGTTCAGCACGGCCTTCAGGGGCAGGCCCGCGTGATCGACCAGGAAGAGCTGGCGCTGGTAGTCGCCGAACTCGTCGTGGAAGCTGAGGGTCTTGTCGATGACCTCCTGCGGGCTGCCGACCGTGAGCGGGGTCTGGTCGACGAAGTCCTCCATGCGGGGGCCGCCGCCGTAGACGGGGGCCTCGTTGAAGTAGGGACGAAACTCGTTCCACGCATCCTGCGACTTCTTCGCGATGTAGGTCTGGCCGCCGAGGCCGACGATCGCCTGCTTCTTGTCGCCGTGGTAGTGCTCGAAACGCTGGCGGTAGAACTCGACGAGGCGCTTGTAGTGCCCCTTCGGCCAGAAGATGTGGTTCGCGAAGAAGCCGTCGCCGTAGAACGCGGCCTGCTCTGCGATTTCGGGGGTGCGAATAGAGCCGTGCCACACGAAGGGCGCGACGTCGTCGAGCGGGCGCGGCGTCGAGGTGAAGCCCTGCAGTGGGGTGCGGAAGTTGCCTTCGAAATCGACCACGTCTTCGGTCCAGAGGCGGTGCAGCAGATTGTAGTTCTCGAGCGCCATCGGCAGGCTCGAGCGGATGTCTTTGCCGAACCAGGGGTAGACGGGGGCGGTGTTGCCGCGGCCCAGCATCAGGTCCATGCGGCCCTTGGCAAGGTGCTGCAGCATCGCGTACTCCTCGGCGATGCGCACGGGGTCGTTCGTCGTGATGAGGGTGGTCGAGGTGCTCACCTTGAGCGTCTTCGTCTGCGCGGCGATGTAGGCGAGCAGGGTCGTCGGGCTCGACGAGAAGAACGGCGGGTTGTGGTGCTCGCCGACCGCGAAGACGTCGAGGCCGACCTCTTCGGCCTTCTTCGCGATCTGCACGGTGGCGTCGATGCGCTCGGCCTCGCTTGGCGTGTAGCCGGTAGTGGGATCACGGGTGATATCGCTGACCGTGAAGACGCCGAATTCCATGATTGCTCCTTGATTGTGAGGGCGATCCTCGCCTCTCAATTGTATGCGTATGCATGTATCAACATGACTCGGCGAGATCTATTCCCGGCGATTTCGAATTTTCTTTGCCCGCCCCTTCTCGTTATTGGAAATTCCAACAACGAGGGAGCGCGGGTTGGGCTTGACGATCTGTCAAAACGATTCTAAACTGACTAGTCAGTACAAAAGTTACGAAAAGGATCAGCATGCCCGACACCGTCATCGCCCTGAACGGGGCAAGTGTGCGTGCGGCCCGCGGCCCGGTGTTCGGACCGCTCGACGCAGCCTCAGACAGCCCGATCACCGTGGTGATCGGCGCGAGAGGCAGCGGGCGCACCTCGCTGCTGCTCAGCCTGTCCGGGCGCATGCGCCTGAGCGACGGCTCGGCCGCGGTGCTCGGCGCCGACCTCACGACTCGTTCGGGGCTCGCAGAAACCCGACGCCGCGTGGGCGTTGCCGGGTTCGCAGAACTCGACGCGCTCGAGCCGAGCGTCACGGTCGGCGACACGCTGCGCGAGCGACTCGCATGGGCGATGCCCTGGTGGCGCCGCACCCCTCGCGTCACCCCCGAGCTGTCGAGCGAACTGCTCGCCGAGGCGTTCGGAGAGTACGAACAGCCCGCGCCGAAGACGCTCGTGCGCGAGCTCGATCCCGCTTCAGAAATGCTGCTGCGCATCGCCCTCGCTCGCATCGAAGGCCCCGAAATGCTGTGCATCGACAACTTCGACGCGCTGCTCAGCCCCACCGAGCGAGCCCTCGTCGCCGAACGCCTGCGCGAGCTCGCCGCCTACGGCCTGCGCGTCGTCGTCGCCACGAGCGATCCGGGCGACGCAGCACTGCTCGCCACCACCGCCATCATCGAACTCTAAGCAGAACCAGGCATGTCACTCTTTACCCGCACCACAGAACTCAAGCGCTTCAAGCGCGGCGCCCTGCCGAAGGTCGCGATCGCCGTGCTTCTGGTGATCCCGCTCATTTACGGAGCCCTCTACCTCTGGGCATTCTGGGCGCCGACCGACAACATGAACAAGCTGCCCGTCGCAGTCGTCAACCTCGACCGACCGGCAGAAGCCCCGGGCGGCAAGACACTCACGGCCGGCAACGACGTCGTCGATGAACTGCTCAAAGGCGGCGATCTCGACTGGAAGCCCCTCGACGAGGCCGAGGCCGAGCGCGCCGNNGCCGTCGCCGACGGCGACGTGTACTTCGCCGTGACGATTCCGCGCGGCTTCTCGAGCACGCTCGCTGGCCTGCAAGACGACCCGAAGGCCGGTCAGATCGAGGTGCAGTACAACGACAGCAACTCGTTTCTCGCCTCGACGCTCGGCAAGACCGCGATGGTGCAGCTGCGCGATGCGGTGGCAGAAACCGCAACCGAGACCGCCGCAGAGCAGGTGCTCGTCGGCGTCGAGAAGCTGAGCGACGGCACACGCCAGGCGGCCGACGCAGCGACGACGCTGCACGGCGGCACCACCACGCTCGCGCAGGCAAGCTCCCAGCTGAGCGGCGGCCTCACCGAGCTGAACGACGGAANNAGGGCAAGGCGCCCGAGCTCGCAGACGGGGCTGCCCGCCTCGCTGATGGCTCGGCGCAGCTCGCGGCGAAGGCTCCCGAGCTGGCTGACGGCACGTCGCGGCTTTCTGCAGGTGCGTCAGACCTCGCAACGAAGCTTGCGCCGGCCGCCG
>DDEV01000079.1:0-3497 GCA_002336855.1 Leucobacter sp. UBA1945
CGCTCACGACGCCTAGCACGAGGTACGTGATTCCGGCGGTCGCGCCCGCGATCCAGCGGTGCTCCTTCGGGCCCGCCTCAGGCCCGGCCGCGAGGGCCGCGCTGATCGCGGCGAGGTTGATCGCGTGCCCGCCATAGGGCGCTCCAATGATGGAGCCGATCCCCGTGAGTGTGATCGAGGGTCGCCACGGCACAGTGAAACCGAAACCCGCCATCACGGCGACCCCCGGAATGTTCTGCGACGCCATCGTCACGATGTAGAGGGGCAGAGCGATGCCGGTGAGCGCCTGCAGCGAGACCGTCGGCATAGTCAGCTCGACGCTGGGCACGAAGGCATCAGACGGCAGCGCCGTGCCCGAGCGCGCGAGCCACACGACGATCACGACGAGCCCAACCGCGAGTGCCGCGGGCACGGCCCACTTCGGCCACAGCCGAGTGAGAATCAGCCATGTTGCGACGATCGGGATCGCGGCTACCGGCTCGGTCACGAGCGCCGTGATCGGTGCGACGCAGAGCGGCAGCAGAATCCCAGCGAGCATTGCCTGTGCGATCTGCACCGGAATGCGCTGCACCAACTTCGCAAGCACCGGCCACAGCCCGGTGAGCGTGAGAAGCACGCCGCAAGAGACGAAGGCGCCGATCGCCGCCGGCCAGCCGCCAGCAACCGCGCTCATGCTCATCAGCAGCGCGGCGCCGGGGGTCGACCAGGCCGAGGTGATCGGCATTCGGTAGCGCCACGAGAGCAGGATCGATGCCGCACCCATCGTGATGGTGACGGCGAGCAGGCCAGACGCCGCCTGTGCCCTCGAGGCGCCGACCGCCTCGAGACCGCTGAGCACCACCGCGAATGCCGCCGTGAACCCGACCAAGCTGCAGACCACGCCCGCACCGATGGGAGCCAGCAGTTCCGCTCGCGACCGCAGAGAAGAGCCTGGCGCAGAACGGTGCATACGCAGAACGTACCACGCGAGCTTTGCGCAGCGTGCGCTGGGTGATCCTTTTCGAAAAGGATCGGCGCGCGGCCTAATCGACCTGGTCAGCCTTGCGGAGCTGCTCGGCGACCCAGGTGTGCTCGGCGATCGCCGCTCGCACCAGATTTCGGTATTCCTTGCTGCCCTCGCCGCGAAATAGATCTCGTTCGCGGTACTTCGACTCCTCTCGATACGGAGCACTGTTATGAATGTCGTGAGCGAGCGTTGTCAAGTACTCGTGTCCACCCTCGCGATACGCGGCACTTTCGTTTTCGTCTAAGAGGATCAGTGCCGAATCATCGATGAGGGCGCTGTAGCTGTAGCGCGCATCAAGAAACAGCTCGTCGCCGCGCTCGACAAGAAACCATGTGCCGGGCTCGTGATCGACGTAGCGCATGGGCTCGGGTTCGGCGGCGATTCTCTCGGGGCTGCCCCACTGCTCGACCGGGGGTGCCGCCTCGAATTGGCGCCACGTCGCCGCGTCGTGCTCGACGTAGCTCAGCGCCGGCGTTTCGTCTCGCTGCAGCGTGAGGCAGACCACACGTGAGCAGGATCGGCACGAAGCCTGGCTTTCGATGACACTCATGAGGCCTGAATCGCGCAGCGCCAACACGTCGCCGAGCGGGACACGCGACTCGACTGGCGAGAGTCGCTTGTCGGCGATGGCCGCCGCCAGGGCATCGATCGTGCGTTCGAGGTGCATGGTCGGCGGGTCGCTTTCGCGAGCTGGGTCGCCTGCGCCGGGCGCTTGTAGCCGCACGATCAGATCGCGGCATGCGGCACAGTCGTCGAGTTCGGGCCATAAACGTCCCTTGGGGTTCTCTGCGTCGAATGCGACCCTGTCGAGCACCTGCGAGTAGCCCCGGGTGACCAGGCGCAGATAGCCGCCTTCGAGCTCGAAGCAGCGGGCGCCATTGCTGAAGAGCCAGGGGCTCTGCAGAATTTCTTTCAGGTCGGTGTACGTTGACTCGTTCGACGTTCCGGGCAGCCAGTCGGCGAGCTGGGCGGGCCGCATCGTGGGGTCGGTCGGCGCGAAGTGCAGCAGCACCGCCACGACCGCGCCGTCGTGCAGAATGATCTCGCCGCCATCGGCGCAGCGCAGGCGGCGCGAGCGGGTGGGCGGTTCGCCGATGAGCCGTTCGGTCTCGGAGATCACGCGGCCGCCGAGTGCCCCGATCAGTGTCTGAACCGCCTCGCTCGACTCCGGCTTCGCGAGCGCATCGACGATCAGGGTGACTCGACCGGTGGGCTGGTATGGCTGGGGTCGCATGGTTCTATTATTGCCGCGAGGCGCAGTGCGCGCGGGTGGGATGATCCTCGCCCCTATGCAGCCGACGCGACCACAGGCTTTCTGAACTTTTCGAGCAAACCCTGGCTCGCGACGATGCCGAGAATCACGATGAGACCGCCGACGGGCTCGTTCCAGTGCACGCTTTCGCCGAGAAACAACGCTCCGAACGTGACGCCAACGACCGGGGTGAGGTACGTGACGGTCGAGGCGCGCGCGGCGCCCCAGGCGCGAATCGTCATGGTGAACCAGATGTAGGCGATGCCGCTGCCGAGCACGCCGAGCGCGAGCATCGACAGCACGACCGGAGTGGTGAGCGAGACCGGGCCGAGCGAGGTGAACGGAGCGGCGAGCAGCGAGAGCGCGGTTGCCACGACCATCTGCATGGCCGCCATGGTGATCGAGTCGTAGCCGGCGTTCGCGAGAAAGCGGCGCATGTAGAGGCCGCCGAAGCCGTAGCAGGCGGTCGCGCCGAGGGCCGCAAGCATGCCAGGCAGTGACACGGTGTCGCCGCTCACCATCATGCGCCACGGGCCGACGAGCACGACGACGCCGATGATGCCGATGACGAGGCCGAGCTGCTGAGTTTTCGAGAGCTTCTCGCTCGGCAGCAGCAGGGGAGTCAGCAGCAGGGTCATGATCGGAGTCGATGCGTTCACGATGCTGGCGACCGTGCTCGGCACCATGGTCTCAGCCCAGGCGAACAGCGTGAACGGCACCGTGCACATTGCCGCCGCGACGACGATCATGTGCAGCCACAGGCGGCGCTCGCGAGGCCACTTGCGACGGGTGAAGGCCATGATCGCGATGAGCGCGAGCGCGCCGAGGGCAATGCGGCCGAGCGCGACCTGCCCGGCCGAGAGCCCTTCGAGACCGATTTTCATGAAGAGAAAGCTTGAGCCCCAGACGAGGGCCAGCGCGATGTAGGCGATCGTCACACCGGAGATCTTGCGCGTCGTGGTCATGAGGATTAGGTTAGGGAGCATTCACGCATGAGGCAAACAGATGTATTTCATGCTGGCATGAGGAGGGCTCATGAGCTTGACGGTGCAGCAGTTGCGGTCGCTTGTCGCGGTGATAGATAAGGGATCGTTCACTCTCGCGGCAGGCGATCTCGGGGTGAGCCAGTCTGCCGTTTCGCACGCCATCGCGAGCATGGAGCGTGAGCTCGGTGGCGCGCTCGTGGTGCGCGGGGCCTCGCTCACGCCGACCCCGCTCGGGCACCGCGTGCTCGCCCAC
>DDEV01000079.1:3506-27452 GCA_002336855.1 Leucobacter sp. UBA1945
CGCGCGCTCGGCAGCTGCAGCGATCGACGCCCTCGAGTCGGCAGCCCGCGGCGACGAGTCACTGCAGGGGGTGGTGCGGCTCGGCACCGTGCCGACCGTCTGCCAGGGGCTCATGCCGTCGCTGCTCGAGGAGTGGTCGATCGCGCTGCCCGGCGTGCGCGTCGAAGTGTACGAGGGTGACGACGACGAGATTCCCGAGTGGCTCGATGGCGGCCTCGTCGACGTGGCGATTCTCGTCGAGCCATCGGTAATGCCCGAGGGGTCGAGAATCATCGACATCGACGAGTTTGCGGCGGTCGTGCGCGACGACCATCCGTTCGCAGGGGGCGACGCGATCCCGCTCGAAGAACTCGCGATCGACGGCCTCATCGTTTCGACCGGCGGCTGCGAATCGCACGTGCAGAGGCTGCACGAGTCTGCGGGCATCGACTTCACGGTTCGGCATCGAGTGCGCGAGATGAGCACCCTGTTCGCGATGGTGAAGCAGGGCTTCGGCGTCTCGATCGTGCCGTCCCTCGGGCGCGGCCTGCTGCCACAGGGGCTCGCCATGCTGCCGCTCGTCGAGCGCCAGGCCAGGCGGCTCGTGCTCGCGGGGCCTTCGAATCGCGAGCAGCACCCGGCCGTGGCGCCGCTCATCGAGGCGGCGAGCCCGCGCCGCACGATGTCGCAGGTAGATCTTCTGGGTGCGCGCTAAGAGCCGTCAGGCACGCTGAAGCCGCACCGCGAGGCGGGCGCGTAAGCTTGCCTGGTGAGTAACGCAGCAGCAGAATCCCAGCCCGATCCGAAGATCAACCCTTGGGCCGCCCTCTGGACACTGGTGCTCGGCTTCTTCATGATCCTCGTCGACACCACGATCGTGTCGGTCGCCAACCCCTCGATCATGGGCGCGCTCGACACGACCATGACGGCAACCCTATGGGCGACGAGCGCCTACCTGCTCGCTTACGCCGTACCGCTGCTGATCACCGGCCGCCTCGGCGACCGCTTCGGCCCGCGCCGCATCTACCTCATCGGCCTCGCGACCTTCACGCTCTCGTCGCTCGCCTGCGGGCTCTCGCCGAGCATCGAGATGCTCGTCGCCGCGCGCGTGTTCCAGGGGCTCGGGGCTTCGCTGATGACGCCGCAAACGATGGCCGTGATCACCCGTATTTTTGCTCCGAGGGAGCGAGGATCGGCAATGGCGATCTGGGGCGTCACGGCAGGGGCGGCGACGCTGATCGGGCCGATCCTCGGCGGCTTCTTGCTTGACTCGCTCGGCTGGGAGTGGATCTTCTTCATCAATATTCCGGTCGGCGTGATCGCGTTCGTCTTGACGTTGCGCAATGTGCCGGTGCTGCCGACGAATGCGCACCGCTTCGATTGGCTGGGCGTCGCGCTCAGCGCCGTCGGCATGTTCTTGCTGGTGTTTGGCATCCAAGAGGGGGAGAGCTACGACTGGGGTGTGATCTGGGGGCCGGTCACCGTCTGGGGCCTCATCATCGTCGGCCTGATCGTGCTCGCGCTCTTCTTCGTCTGGCAGCGCGTCCAGCGCGGCGAGCCGCTGATCCCGCTCGAGATCTTCCGCGACCGCAACTTCTCGGTCGGCACGCTCGTCATCATTACTGTCGGATTCTCGGTCACGAGCATGAGCCTGCCGCTGATGTTCTACCTGCAGCTGGTGAAGGGGCTCACGCCCACCCAGTCGGCGCTCATGATGGTGCCGATGGCGGTGCTCTCGATTGCGCTCGCGCGCCCCGTCGGTCTGCTCATCGACCGGCGTGAACCGCGCCGGCTGCCGATCTTCGGCCTGGTCGGCGTCGCCGCGGGCATGCTGCTCTACTTCATGCTGTCGACCCCCGACACTCCGCTGTGGCTGCTGCTGATTCCGAGCGCCGTGCTCGGTCTCGGCAACGCGTTCATGTGGGGGCCGCTCGCATCGATCACCACGTTCGCGCTCGCGCCCCGTCTCGCGGGCGCGGGCTCGGGTGTCTACAACACGAGCCGCCAGGTGGGCGCCGTGCTCGGCTCGGCCGCGATGGCCGTGCTCATGCAGGCGACGCTCACCGCGCAGTTCGGCGAGGCGGCTTCGGCTGCCGGTGGCTTCGCCGAGGGCGGTCACGTCGGTGCGCTCCCCGAGGCGCTGCAACCCGGGTTTGCGACCGCGATGGGGCAGTCGATTCTCATGCCGATGGGTGTGATCCTCGTCGGCGCAATCATTGCTGTGTTCTTCGTGCGGCGACCCGCGCGAACCGGCCCAGTCACGGTCACCGCCGAGGCGGTCGCAGAGTAGCCGACCTCTTCAAGGCTCACGCAGTCTGAGAAATAGCTCGCGGCGAACCCACATTCTCTTGAATCGTCAGATGAATGCGTTTAGGGTGGACTCTGGTTTCGTAGAGCCGGGTCACGGCCAAAGCTGAAGCAATGAGAAGAGGCGGGCTTGGTAGCGTCAAACATCGCGGTCGATCACGCGACGACGGGTCTCGTGCGAGCAGAGGTCGAGCGAGCCCAAAGGATCTCACCGCACTTCGTGCGCGTGACCTTCGGTGGTGAATCGTTGCAGAACTGGCGGCATCTCGGCTTCGATCAGTGGCTCAGGCTCGCGCTTCCCATCGCCGAAGAGACCTGCTTCGACCGCCTCTCCGACCGCTTCGACATGCGCGGCTACCTCAAATACCTCTCGCTGCCGAAGGCGACCAGGCCCGTGATTCGCAACTACACCGTGCGCGAGTTTCGCGCCGAGCAGGGCGAGATGGACATCGACTTCGTCGTGCACGGTACCGAGGGTTTCGCCGGCAATTGGGCCGCCTCGCTGCCGATCGGTTCGCCCGTCGCGCTGCTCGACCAGGGCTGCGGCTTCACCCCGAACCCCGATGCTGACCGGGTGCTGCTCGCGGGCGAAGAGAGCGCGTTGCCCGCGCTGCTCGGGGTGCTGCGCGATCTGCCCGCGCACACGGTTGGCGACGCGATCATCGAAGTTCCCGACGCCGCAGACCGTCAGCCCGCGCCCGGCCCCGCGGGCGTGCGCCAGCACTGGATCGTGAGGCCCGAGTCGTCGCGCCCCGGCGCGCTTGCGCTCGACACGCTGAAGCAGGTCGCGACCGTCGGTGCTGTCGACCCCGGGCAGCTCTCGGCGTTCGTCGTTGGCGAGCAGCAGCTCGCGAGCGGCGGCCGCAAGCACCTCGTGAACGAGCTCGGTGTGCCGAAGTCGGCGGTCAGGTTCTGCGGGTACTGGCGGCAGCGCTAGATTTTCGAAGAGGATCGGCGGGCGTCGGCCCGCCCGCTCAGCCCTGAGCGGAAGCGGCCCGGTTCGGTACGTATTTGTCGTGGGTACGGAGTAGTCTCCGAAGCATGAGTATGGGCCAGGGAGCACACGGCGGTGGTGGTGGCGGCCGCGGGTCGCGCGTCAGCGGCGGCGACTTCGAGAAGCAGCGCGAGCTCAACAAGCAGGCGCCTAAGGTCGATCGCCTGGGCGCCCGCATCGCCGAACTCTTCACGCCCTACCGGCTGCAACTCGGCGTCATCGTTGCGCTCGTGCTCGTGTCGGCCGCCCTCGGCATTCTGCCTCCCCTGATCACGCAGCGCGTCTTCGACGACGGGCTGTTTCCGGCCGCGGGCACCCCGAACATGCCCGTGCTGCTGTGGCTCGTGCTCGCCATGCTGCTGGTGTTCGTCGTGAGCCAGGTGCTCGGTATCGTGCAGACGAGATTCACGGCGAGGGTCGGCAACCAGGTCATGGGTGACCTCAGGGTCAAGCTCTTCTCGCACCTGCAGGCGATGGAACTCGGCTTCTTCACCCGCACGAAGACCGGGGTGATCCAGTCGCGCCTGCAGAACGACGTCGGGGGCGTCGCGAGCGTGCTCTCGAACACCGTCTCGAGCGTGATCGGCAATACTGTCACGGTGATCGCCGCGTTCGTTGCGATGCTGCTGCTCAGTTGGCAGCTCACGATCATCGCGCTGATTCTGTTGCCGGCGTTGGTGCTCGGGCAGCGCAAGGTCGGCCAGATCAGGGCGCGCATCGCGGGCGAGACCCAGGAGTCGCTGAGCGAGATGAGCGCGATCACGCAAGAGGCGCTCTCGGTGTCGGGGGTGCTGCTCGCGAAGACCTACTCACGCCAGAGCGCAGAGACCGAGCGCTACGCCGCTGAAAACCGCAATCAGATCGAGCTGCAGGTGCGGCAGGCCATGAGCGGGCAGATGTTCTTCGGCGCGATTCAGATCTTCATGTCGGCCGTGCCTGCGATCGTCTACCTCGTCTCTGGTTGGCTCATCGCGCGGGCGCAGGGTCAGGGTTTCGACGCGGGCATCACCGCCGGCACGATCGTCGCCTTCACGACCGTGCAGGCCCGGCTGCTTTTCCCGATGATGGCGCTCATGCGAGTCGCCCTCGATTTGCAGACCTCGAAGGCCCTGTTCGCCCGCATCTTCGAATACCTCGACCTGCGCCCGGCGATCCTCGACGTCCCCGATGCGCGCGAGCCATCCGATGAGCGCGGTCGCGCTGGCCGCGTGCAGTTCGATCACGTCACGTTTCGCTACCCAGACGCCTCACTCGAGGCCAGGCCGACCCTGGATCGGGTGTCGTTCACGGTCGAGCCCGGTGAGTTCGTGGCCTTCGTGGGCGCCTCGGGGTCGGGCAAGACCACGATCGGCTCGCTGATCCCGCGCCTCTACGAAGCCACCGAGGGCACCGTGAGCTACGCGGGTGACGACGTGCGAACGCTGCGCCAGGAGCCGCTCATGGATCGAATCGGCGTCGTCACCCAGGAGCCGTACCTGTTCCACGCGACGATCGCCGAGAACCTGCGCTACGCGCTGCCGGGCGCGACGCAGGCTGAGATCGAACGAGCTGCACGGCTCGCGAACATTCACGACACGATCATGACGTTCGAAGACGGCTACGACACCGTCGTGGGCGAGCGAGGATACCGGCTGTCGGGCGGCGAGAAGCAGAGGATCGCGATTGCTCGCGTGCTGCTGAAGAACCCCCGCGTGCTCGTGCTCGATGAGGCGACGAGTGCGCTCGACACCGTGAACGAGCGCATCGTGCAGCGCGCCCTCGATGATGCGCGCAGCGGCCGCACCACGATCGCGATCGCGCACCGGCTCTCGACCGTCGTCGATGCCGACCGCATTTACGTCGTGTCGGCCGGTCGCATCATCGAGCAGGGCACGCATGACGAGCTGCTCGAGTTCGACGGGGCATACGCCGAGCTGTACGCGCAGCAGAGCTGAGGGGTGCTCGGCTGACGAGCCTCACTCGGTCGGCGAGCCTCACTCGGCCACCGAGCGCGCGAAGTAGACGCGGTCGAAGCCGCTCTCGTGGCGGCGCTCGACCTCAACAAAACCTCGACGCGGGTAGTAGTTCAGATTCTCGGTCATCTTCGCGTTCGTGTAGAGGCGCACCTCGGGAAGCCCGAGTGAGCGCGCCTCGGCGTAGGCGTGCTCGAGCAATATGCCACCAACGCCGAACCCCTGGGCTTCGGGAGACACCGCGATGTTCTCGATGAGCAGGTGGTCGGCGAATGCCTCGGTGACAATGAGACCCAAAACCTCACCTTGGGTGGCTGATGACCCCGTGACCGGTGGGGTGCGCCCGCTCACCCGCCGTGCCACAACCACGTGACCCGACGCGATCGCGGCCCCGTAATCGGCGCCCATCGGTGCTGGCTCCCGGCCGATTCGCTCGACGTAGGGGGAGTAGGCGGCGCGAACGAGCGCGACGATGTTGGAAAGGTCGCGTGGCGCGGCCGGGGTGAGCTCAATCGACGATTCCATTGAGACAGTATGCCCGCTGTCGCGCCGCTGTCACCCTCTTCCGCTCTCCTGTCGCCCTCTTCCGCGCAGGTGGGCAGTAGGTGTTGCCTCATCGCCGGCGAGACAACACCTACTGCCCACCTCCTGCCCGCGAGCCAACGCAGGGAATGCAGACGCGGCGTCGTCGCTGGGAGTAAAATCTTGCTCGTGCGCCAAATTACCCAATCGAGCAAGCTCGCGGGCGTTCGCTACGACGTACGCGGCCCCATTCTGCAAGAGGCGGAGCGGCTTGAGCGCGAGGGCCACCGCATTCTGAAGCTCAACATCGGCAACCCCGCGCCCTTCGGCTTCGAGGCCCCGCCCGAGATTGTCGAGGCGCTGCGTCGGGCGCTGCCCGAGGCACAGGGATACAGCGACTCCCGCGGCATTCTGCCGGCGCGCGAGGCGGTGGCCAGGCACTACACCGAGTTGGGTGTCACCGACGTCAGTCCCGACGACGTGCTCATCGGCAACGGCGTGAGCGAGCTCATCTCGCTCGTGCTGCAGGCCCTCGTGAGCCCCGGCGACGAAATTTTGGTGCCATCGCCCGACTACCCGCTCTGGACCGCGCAGGTGACGCTCTCGGGCGGCCGCGCCGTGCACTACCCCTGCGACGAGCAGAACGGCTGGATGCCCGATCTTGCCGCCATCGAAGACCTCGTGACCGAGCGCACGAAAGGTATCGTGCTGATCAACCCGAACAACCCCACGGGTGCGGTGTATTCGGCCGAGCTGGTGCGCGGCTTCGCGGCGCTGGCCGAGCGGCACGGCCTCGTGCTCATGGCAGACGAGATTTACGACCACATTTTGTATGACGGCGCGACGCACGAGCACGCCGCGCTGCACGCGTCCGAAACCCTGTGCCTCACTTTTAGCGGCCTCTCGAAGGTGCAGCGGGTCGCCGGGTATCGCTCGGGCTGGGTGCTTGCGTCGGGCAATAGAGGGATCGCGGCCGACTTTCTCGAGGGTCTCACTCTGCTCGCGAACATGCGCATGTGTGCCAATGTGCCTGGGCAGCATGCGATTCCGATAGCGCTCTCTCCCGAGTCGAACTGGTCGGGCATTGCCGAGCTCTGCCTGCCGGGCGGCCGGTTGCGCGAGCAGCGCGACACCGCGCATTCAATGCTCACCGCGATCCCTGGCGTGAGCTGTGCGCTGCCCGGCGGCGCAATGTACCTGTTTCCGAAGCTCGACCCCGAGCGCTTTCCGATCGCCGACGATCAGCGCTTCGTGATCGAGCTGCTGCGCGCCACGCACGTGATGGTGACCAACGGGCGCGGCTTCAACCTGCCGACGCCCGATCACCTGAGGTTCGTGACGCTGCCGACGGTGCCGGTGCTGACCGAGGCCATCGGGCGCATCGCCGGGTACCTCGACACCCTCCGCGTCGACTAGGGCAAGAGCCGCAGGGATCGACGGGGTGAACCCGAAAGCAATGCCTCGCGGGCATCGCTTCCATAGGAAATTGATATTTGAAATGCAATATCGCTGTTCCCTACTCTGAACATAGCCCGCCAACGGCGGCGGCTCACATTCGGAGGATGACATGAAAACCACCAGGCCAAGGCTGCGGCGTTCCGCGGCCCTCATTGCGTTCGCCGCCGCGAGCGCGCTCGCGCTGTCGGCGTGCACCGCCGGCGGCGGTGCGGGAGGCAACTCTGACGCGCCGAAGGTGCTCTCGGTCGCTTCGTCCGCATCGGTCACCACGTGGGATCCGGTGCGCTCGTTCTCGACCGAGGCCTTTTACATGGGCAACGTCTACGAAACGCTGCTCACGAAGAACCCGGAGGGGGCGAATGAAGAGTTCACGCCGGGCCTCGCGAAGACCTGGTCAGTGAACGAAGACGGCACCGCCTGGACCTTCGAACTGCAGGAGGACGCCACGTTCCACAGCGGTGAGCCCGTCGACTCGGCCGCGGTGAAGGCAAGCATCGAGGCGGCCGCAGAATATGGCGGCGCTTCGTTCATCTGGGCTCCGCTCGAGTCGATCGACACCCCAGACGACAAGACCGTGGTGCTGAACCTCAGCTACGCAGCGCCGGCAGACCTGATCGCCGCAGCGACCTACGGTGCCTGGATCGTCGAACCCTCGGCGCTCGAGGCTTCGAAAGCTGACGAGACCTACTTCGAAGAGGGCATCGACGCGGGGTCGGGGCCCTACACGATCGACTCGTACAAGCCGGGATCCGAGGTGGTGCTGAAGGCGGCCGAGGGATACTGGAATGCCGATAACACCCCGTTCTACGGCACCGTCAGCGTGCAGATCACCCCCGACGCGGTGACCGCGCAGCAGATGCTGACCTCGGGCGAGGTTGATCTGGCCACGAACGTTCCGCTCGAGAACGTGCAGGACGTGGCCGACCAGATCGGTGCCGAGGTGCGCACGGGCAACTCGCCGAACAACTTCGTCGGTTTCTTCAACACGCTTCGCCCGCCGCTCGACAACCCGAAGGTTCGCCAGGCACTCAGCTACGCGATCCCTTACGAAGACATCATCGAGGTCGGCGCATACGGGTACGCGACGCAGTCGCACGGGCCCGCGCCAAAGGGCATCTTCCCCTACTCAGAAGACGTGCCGCAGTACACCTACGACATCGAGAAGGCGAAGCAGCTGCTCGCCGAGGCAGGCATTGCGGACGGTCTCGAGCTCAACCTCACCTACTCCTCAGAGAACCCCAACTCGACGCGCTTTGCGCCGCTGATCAAAGACTCCTTTGCCAAGATCGGCGTGAATGTCAATGTGAAGGGCATGCTCTGGGCCGACCAGTGGGCGGCGGCGCGCGACAACCCGGCCGAGGCGCAAGACATGTTCGTCGTGCTCTACTGGCCGACCTACAGCGACGCTGGCGTCGACAACCTCTCGGCGCTCTTCGGCTCGTGGAACGGAACTGACAAGCCGTTCTTCAACCTGAGCTACTGGAACAGCCCTGAGTACGACGCCCTGCTCGCCGAGGCCGCACCGCTCACGGGTAGCGATCGCGAGGCGGCACAGGCGAAGTACGAGGAGGCGATGGACCTGCTCGTCGATCAGGCGCCGGGCTTCTTTCTCTACGATCAGCAGGCCGTGCAGATCGTGCCGGCGGGGCTTGAGATCGCGCCCTACAACGAGAACTATCCGTTTACGACATTCTTCGCCAGCATCAAGCCCAAGGCGTAACTGTCAATGTGCGTGGGGGGCCGATCTGGGCGGCCCCCACGCGGCCTCCCGCCCGTTCCCAATGAGGAGAACCCGCTATGTGGCGTTTCATCGCCTCGCGTTTGGCGAGTGCCCTGCTCGTGTTGCTCGTGCTCACGATCGTGGTATTCGTGCTCACGCGCATCATCCCCTCCGACCCCGCGAGTGTGTTCGCCGGGCCGAAGGCACCACCAGAAGAGCTCGACAGAATTCGAGAACGGCTCGGCTTCGACCGGCCACTCATCGTGCAGTACTTCTCGCAACTGGGCGGGCTGCTCACCGGTGACTGGGGTACCTCGCTCGTCACGCGACGCCCAGTGCTCGCCGAGTTCGCGACCCGCCTCCCCGCAACCCTCGAGCTGCTGCTCTCGGCAATCGCCTTCGCCCTCGTCGCGGGCGTGGTGCTCGGGGTAATCGCAACGAAACGCCCGGGCAAGTTCGTCGATGGCCTCGTGCGGTTTCTCTCGATCGGCGGCATCTCGATGCCCGCATTCTGGCTCGGGCTGCTGCTGCAGATACTCTTCGTGAATCGCCTCGGGCTGCTGCCCGCCACGGGGCAGTTCAGTCGCGATCTTGAATTCATCAGCCCGATCACGCCGGTCACGCATTTTCCGATGCTCGACAGTCTCATCACCGGCAACTGGGTCGCCTGGTCAGACGGCCTGGCGCACCTGATTCTGCCCATGCTGACGCTCGCCGCATACCCAATGGGCCTCATCGCGAGAATGACCCGCGCGTCGATGCTCGAGGTGCAGGGCCAGGACTACATCTTTACCGCAAACGCATACGGGCTCGGCGAGCGCATGATCCGCTGGCGCCTGGCGCTCAAGAACGCGATCTCGCCCACCCTCACCGTGGCGGGCCTCTCGGCCGCCTACGCGCTGACGGGCACGTTCTTCGTCGAGGTCGTCTTCAACTGGCCGGGCATCGGGCACTTCGCGGTGACCGCCATGACCCAGGTCGACTACCCAGTCATCATCGCCATCACACTGCTCGGAGCCGGCGGCTACCTCATCGCCAACCTCATCGTCGACATCGCCCAGGCGAAGATCGACCCGCGTGTGCGTCTCGGAGAGGAGGGTGCGGCATGATCGATCCGCTGCTCACCACATCGACAAAGCTCCCCGACTTCGCTCCGATGGAGCAGGGCTTCTTCGCGCGCACCAAGAGAGTATTCACGAAGGATCGCCTCGCCCTCATCGGTGCCGCTCTCATCGTGCTGATGCTGATCCTCGCCGCCTTCGGCCAGTGGATCGCACCCTACCCGAGCGAGGGGCTCGGCGTGACCAACGTCGGCCAACGCAACCTGCCGCCGAGTGGCGCGAACTGGTTCGGCACTGATCAGCTGGGTCGCGACGTGCTCAGCCGCATCATCATGGGCGCCCGCCCGGCGCTCACGGTCGCGCTTACCGTCGTGGCGCTCGCCGCCTTGATCGGCATTCCGCTCGGCGCCATCGCGGGCTACCGCGGCGGCTGGCTCGATAACCTGCTCATGCGCATCACCGAGATCTTCCAGGCGTTTCCGCCGCTACTGCTCGCGATGGTCATCGTCGCAGTGCTCGGCCCGAGCCTGATGAACGCGGGCATCGCCCTCGCGATCTCGTGGTGGCCCTGGTACGCCCGGCTCATTCGTGCGGAAGCGAGGTCGCTGCGCGAGCGACCCTACGTCGAGGCCGCGAGGTCGAGCGGTGTGCCCGTGTGGCGCATCATTCCGCGGCATATTCTGCGCAACGCGATGACGCCGGTGCTCATTCAGGCGACCGTCGACATCGGCACCGTCGTGCTCGCGGCCGGCTCGCTCGCGTTCATCGGCCTCGGAGCCCAGCCGCCCGAGCCCGACTGGGGTCTCATGGTCTCAGAGGGCCGCGGCTCGATCTTCACCTACTGGTGGGTGTCAACATTCCCCGGTCTCGCGATCTTCATCACCGTGCTCGGCTTCAACCTGCTCGGCGACTCGCTGCGAGACCTGCTCGACCCGAGGCAGGTGAAGCGATGAGCAAGCTGCTCGAAATCGAAGACCTCACGCTTGAGTTCAGTGAGCGCGGCGAGGTCACGAACCGCCCGCTGCGAGGCGTGACCCTCGAGATCGCCGAAGGCGAGATCCTCGGTGTCGTCGGTGAAACCGGCTGCGGTAAGAGCCTGACGGGCCTCGCAACCCTCGGGCTGCTGCCCACGGGCGCGACCCCCGGTGGCCGCATTCTGATCGACGGAGAAGAACAAAAGCTCGGCGCGCCATCGAAGCTTCGCGGCAACGCGATCTCGATCGTCTTTCAGAACCCGGGCACGGCATTCAACCCGCTGTTCACGCTCGGGCGGCAGATGGAAGACGTGCTGGCGCGGCACAAGGGCCTCTCGCGAAAGCAACGCACGCAGCGCAGACAGCACATTCTCGGCTACCTCGAGCAGGTGGGGCTGCCCGACCCCGAGCGTGTCTACGACAGCTATGCGCACGAGCTCTCGGGCGGCATGCTACAGCGCGCGATGATCGCCATGGCGCTCGTGTGCGAACCACGACTGTTGATCCTCGACGAACCCACGACCGCACTCGACGTGACTGTTGCGAAGCAGATTCTCGACCTCGTGCTCTCGTTGCGCGACCGCTTCGGGTTCGGCGTGATGCTCATCACGCACAACCTCGGCGTGGTGCGCGAGGTGTGCGACCGCGTCGCCGTGCTCTATGCGGGGCGCGTGATCGAGACCGGTTCGACGGCTCAGGTGCTCTCGCGGCCGGCGCACCCCTACACGCGAGGGCTGCTGAATGCGCTGCCCGCAAGGCACCGGCAGGGCGAACAGCTCGAGGCGATCACGGGTCAGGTGCCCGCGCGACTGGTCGACGTCGAGGGGTGCGTGTTCGCTGCGCGGTGCCCGATCGCTGTTGAGCGATGCCTCACCACCGACCCGCGGCCGGTGCACGTGCCTGGTCAGTCGAGCGAGGGCGCTGAGCACGTCGCGGCGTGTATTCGCGTCGCAGAGCTGGAGGTGGCGCGATGAGCGCGGTGCTCGAAGTCGAGAACATGGTGAAGGTGTTTCGCGCGCGCGGCCGTGAGGTGCGTGCCGTCGATGACGTCAGTTTCACCGTGCGCGAGGGGCGCACCTTTGGTCTGGTTGGCGAGTCGGGTTCGGGCAAGTCGACGGTGGCGCGCTGCGCGCTGCGATTGATCGAACCGACATCGGGGGTCAGCAGGGTTTCGGGCGAGGATCTCGGGGCGCTCGGCCGCCGCCAGCTTCGTGAGAAGCGCCGCGCGTTCGGCATGGTGTTTCAGAACCCCGTCGCCGCACTCAACCCGCGCATGTCGATTCGCGATTCGATCTCCGAGCCATTGCGCACGCATACCCGCATGAGCGCGAAAGAGCTCGATGCGAGAGTGCTCGAACTGCTCGACGAGGTCGGGCTGAGCCGAAGCCACGCGACGCGGCTGCCGCACCAGCTTTCGGGCGGCCAGTGCCAGCGAGTGGGCATCGCACGTGCGCTTTCGACCCGGCCGAAGCTTCTGGTGCTCGATGAGCCGACCAGCGCGCTCGACGTGTCGGTGCAGGCGCAGGTGTTGAACCTGTTGCAGCAGCTTCGAGACGAGCATCAGCTCAGCTACTTGCTGATCTCGCACGACCTCGACGTCGTGCGCTACATGAGCGAGGACGCCGGCGTGATGCGTCGCGGCCAGCTCGTCGAGGTCGGCCCCGCGAGCGAGGTGCTAGTCGCGCCGCGTGAGGAGTACACGAAGCAGCTGCTCGCGTCGATGCCGCAGCCTCCGGGGGCGGTGGCATGAGCACGGAGCCGCAGGAACTGACTACGCAGGAACGGTTACAGAAGAAGGAAGTGCAGATGAGCACGCTGGGTGCACCAGACACGGTCACAGCGCAGCGCCGGGCAGCGCTCGGCGTCATGGAGTCTCCGACGCTCGACAGCTGGCAAGAGGGGCCGCACAATCGCTGGGTGTTCCGCAATGTCGAAGAGACGATTCCCTCGGCGCGCATCTCGCACCGCCCCGCCTCCGCGGTCATGCCCTCACTCGGGCTGGGTGCCATAGAAGGTGTGAGCGACCTCGCGTCGCGCCTCGAATCCACCTACACCGACGGGCTCGTGGTCGAACGAGGCGGGCAGGTCGTCGCCGAATACTATGCGCCCGGGTTCGGGCCGGGCCAAACTCATCTGCTGATGAGCGTCTCGAAGTCGCTGTGCGCGATTGTCGTGGGGTCGCTGTGCGATGACGGGCTGATCGATCCTTTGCGAAACCTTGAACACTACCTGCCGGGACTCGCGGGGAGCGCCTTCGCGGACGCAACCATCGAGCAACTGCTCGACATGACCGCGGCGGTCGACTACAGCGAGGACTACGACGACCCTGCGTCGGAGGTGCAGTTGCAAGACCGCGCGGGGGGCTGGCGAACGAACCGCCCCGGCGACCCCGCAGACACCTACGAGTTCTTGGCGCGGCTGAAGCGAAGCAAACCTCACGGCGAGGTGTTTCAGTACTGCTCTGCGACGACCGACACCCTCGGGCTGCTCGTCGAGGCGGTGACCGGTCAGCGCTATTCAGAGGTGCTCGCCGAGCGCCTCTGGAGCAAGCTCGGGGCGGACCAAGAAGCGCGCATCTCGATCGACCGCGGCGGCATCGCGATTGCGAACGCCGGCATTTCGTGCACGACGCGCGACCTTGCCAGGGTGGGGCGGCTCATGCTGAGCGGTGGCGTGGCGGCAGGCGGCCGGGTGGTGTCAGAGCAGTGGGTAACGCAGACGCTGGCGGGCGGCGACTCGTCGAAGTGGCAGAGCGCGAGGCGCGACCTCTATCCCGAGGGGTCGTATCGAAACCAGTGGTGGGCGACGGGCAACGCGCGCGGAAACGTGTACGCGGTCGGCATCTACGGTCAGTACATCTGGCTCGACCCGGCGTCTGACACGGTCATTGCGAAGTTCTCAACCGAACCCGCGGCCGTCGGCACGGCCAGCGCTGCGGCTCATTCGGAGCTCTTCGCCGATATCTGCGAGGTGTTCGCGGGGGAGTGAGCGTTGCTGCCTCAGTCGACGGAGCGATCGGCATACACGACCCTGCGAGCAGGAAACGGGTGCGGCGCCTCCCAAACCTGGGGGTAGAGGTGGGCGGTGAACTCGCTGAGCTCGACGAGCACCTGCTCGATCTCTCGCGACGCGAAGTGCAGCGGTTCCCAGACACCGAAGAGCGGAAAGATGATGTCGCTGCCCTGGGCGCGAATGGGGATGCTGTGCAGCCCGTAGCGTGAATCGTCGGAGATCACGCAGACGCCCCGCCCGGCAGCGGTGAGAGCCTGTGCGGTGGTCGGCGAGGCTGTCTCGGCGGCGCTGCTATAGGTGAGCCCCTCTGCCGCGACGGCGACATCGAACATGTGCCGCACGTAGTGGGCAGAGGTGACCATGATGAGCGGTTCTTTGACGAGCTCAGAGATCGACACCCAGTCGCGCCCTACGAAACGGTGACCGTCTGGCACCTGCGCCCACAGGTAGGCGTGGCCGATGACGTGATAATTGAGTGTCGCTGGTGGGATTCTCGTGCCGACCGCGAAGTCGGCTTCGCCCGCGATCAGCCTCATGTAGATCTGCTCCGACACCTGCTCGGCCACCGCGACCTCGACGACGTCGCGAATCAGCCCCTGCTCGCCTTTCTCGACGATGAAGGGGGCGATGATGTCGGTCACGGTGGTGGAGGCAGAGACCACCGAGAGCTCGGTCACATTGCCCTTCGCGATCATCGACGCGGTGAACTCGGCCTGTGACGCGCGCAGCAGCAGGTCGCGGGCGACCGGCAAGAAGTTGCGCCCAGCGGCCGTGGGCACCAGCCCCTTCGGAGTTCGCTCGAACAGCGCGAAGCCCAGCCTCGTCTCGAGGTTGCGAATCTGTCTGCTGAGTGAAGGTTGAGCCACGCGCACCGCGGCGGCCGCGGCGTGCAGCGAGCCGTGCTCGCAGACCGCGGCGAAGTAGCTGAGCAGCCGAAGTTCCATGGTTACAGCGTACGGAGCGGGGCGATTGCTCGCCAGTATCACTTTTCGGCGCATCTGATACCTCTCAGGCATCGTGGGCGTGCGTGCGCGAGTTACAGTCGCAGGTACTAGTGTCGTTCGTGTGAGCGTCAAGATTCTCGCCATCGGCAAGAAACATGAGAACTGGGTCGGCGACGGCATCGCCCGCTACGAGCAGCGGCTGCGCAAACCGTTGGACGTCACGTGGCAGTTGCTGCCGCACTCGGCTCGCGAGGGCGAAGCGGCACGCGCCGAAGAATCAGATCGAATTCTTTCGAAGCTGGATCGCGATGCCTTCGTCGTGCTGCTCGATGAGCGCGGCCAGAACGTCGATTCGCCGGCGCTCGCCTCTCGGCTGCAGGGTGCGTTCGATTCGGCGAAACAGGTCGCGGTCATCATCGGCGGGGCTTACGGAGTCGACGACCGGGTGCGCCAGCGGGCCGATTTCGTGTGGAGCCTTTCGAAGCTCGTGTTTCCGCACCAGCTCGTGCGGTTGATCCTCGCCGAGCAACTGTACCGAGCGCAAGAAATCGCCGGCGGTCGCCCGTACCACCACGTGTGATCGGTGCCGCCTGTGTGTGCGGCTGAGTGCGGGCCGGTGGCGCTTGGGTTCTCCGGTCGTGACCAGGCGCCGCCACGCTCATTGTCAGTGGTCGAACCTAGTCTGGCGGCATGAAGCCACACCCCACTTTTGGGCGCGACGGCCGCGCCCCGCCCGCTCCTGAGAGCGACCTATTCGCGACACGCCGAGGCAAGCGTGTGGGCAAATATTCTTTCCCCCTCCACTGCCTGTGGATAACTCTCAAAGAGGCGCGGAAATACGCCACGCACTCTCCCCAGAAAGGCAACTTTTGCGGTGGAAAGTCGGTGGAGAACTACATTGATGTAACTACATCATGTTGTGGTCGGACTTCGTATGGTTCACTAGATGTTGTGCCTCGGGCGAGGTAAAATGGTTTTTGAGGAAAGGGCGTGAGCATGGCTACTACCGTGTACACCAAGCCGTCGTGCGTGCAGTGCAATGCAACCTACCGAGCTCTTGATAGCAAGGGCATCGAATACGACATTGTTGATCTTTCTGAAGATCCTGCGGCGCTTGAGACGGTGAAAGAGCTGGGCTACCTGCAGGCGCCCGTCGTCGTCACCGACGACGAGCACTGGTCGGGCTTCCGCCCCGACAAGATCTCGGCTCTCGCAAGCCGCCTCACCGACTGAAATGGTTCGGGTCGGTGAGATCACGCACTGATTTCATGCGACCCGCTCCGGCGGCGCGCACGCGGCGAGACGTGGTGAAAGAGAGGCGAGAGATGTCGACCCTGGTCTACTTCTCAAGCATTTCGGGCAACACCGACCGGTTCGTGCATAAGCTGGGGCTTCCGGCGAAGCGCATTCCGCTCTACGCAAAAGACGAGCCGCTCGTGGTCGATGAGCCTTACGTGCTCATCGTGCCCACCTACGGTGGGGGCCCCGACACCAAGGCGGTGCCAAAGCAGGTCATCAGGTTTCTCAACGACGAGCACAACCGAGGGCTTTGCCGAGGCGTCATCGCGGCAGGCAACACCAACTTCGGTGAGGCCTACGGTCTTGCGGGCAACATCATCGCCAAGAAACTACAGGTTCCCTACCTGTATCGTTTTGAACTTTTTGGAACACCCGACGACGTCACAGCCGTCAGAGAAGGATTGGAACAGTTTTGGATTCAGCAACCACCACCGCAGTAATGGAGCCAGAGCACGCTTCTTCGAAGGTCAGCGACATGGATTATCACTCGCTGAACGCGATGCTGAACCTGTACGACGCCAACGGTCTGATCCAGTTCGACAAAGACCGTGAGGCGGCGCGCCAGTACTTCCTGCAGCACGTCAACCAGAACACGGTGTTCTTCCACAACTTCGAAGAGCGCATGCGCTTTCTCATCGACAACGATTACTACGAGAAAGAGCTGGTCGACCAGTACTCGATCGAGTTCATCGAGCGCCTCACGAACGAGGCCTACGCGATGAAGTTCCGCTTCCCGACCTTCCTCGGCGCGTTCAAGTTCTTCACCTCGTACGCCCTGAAGACGTTCGATGGCAACCGCTATCTCGAGCGCTTCGAGGATCGCGTGGTCATGGTGGCACTCGGTCTGGCCCAGGGTGATCAGGAGCTTGCGCGCGGCTACGTGCGCGAGATCATCGCGGGTCGCTTCCAGCCGGCGACGCCGACGTTCCTGAACCTCGGCAAGGCGCAGCGCGGTGAGCTCGTCTCGTGCTTCCTGCTGCGCATCGAAGACAACATGGAGTCGATCTCGCGCGGCATCAACTCGTCGCTGCAGCTCTCGAAGCGCGGCGGCGGTGTCGCGCTCTCGCTCACGAACATTCGTGAGGCTGGCGCGCCGATCAAGAAGATCGAGAACCAGTCGTCGGGCATCATTCCCGTGATGAAGCTGCTCGAAGACAGCTTCAGCTACGCGAACCAGCTCGGCGCACGTCAGGGCGCCGGCGCGGTCTACCTGAGCGCGCACCACCCCGACATCATGAAGTTTCTCGACACCAAGCGCGAGAACGCCGACGAGAAGATTCGCATCAAGACGCTGTCGCTCGGCGTCGTCGTGCCCGACATCACCTTCGAACTCGCGAAGAAGAACGAAGACATGTACCTCTTCTCGCCCTACGACGTCGAGAGCGTCTACGGCGTGCCCTTCGGCGACATCTCGGTGAGCGAGAAGTACTACGAGATGGTCAACGATGCGCGCATCAAGAAGACCAAGATCAGCGCGCGCCACTTCTTCCAGACCGTCGCCGAGCTGCAGTTTGAGTCGGGCTACCCCTACATCGTGTTCGAAGACACCGTGAACCGCGAGAACCCGATCAAGGGCCGCATCAACATGTCGAACCTCTGCAGCGAGATTCTGCAGGTGAACACCCCCACCACGTACAACGAAGACCTGAGCTACAAAGAGATCGGCAAAGACATCTCTTGCAACCTCGGTTCGATGAACATCGCCGCAGCGATGGACGGCGAAGACTTCGGTGCGAGCGTTGAGCTCGCGATCCGCGCGCTCACCGCGGTCAGCGATATGAGCCACATCACCTCGGTGCGCTCGATCGAAGACGGCAACGACAAGTCGCACGCCATCGGCCTCGGCCAGATGAACCTGCATGGCTACCTGGCTCGCGAGCGCGTGCACTACGGCAGCGAAGAGGGTCTCGACTTCACGAACATCTACTTCTACACCGTACTGTTCCACGCACTGCGCGCATCGAACAAGATCGCTATCGAGCGCGGCCAGGTGTTCGAGGGCTTCGCCGACTCGAAGTACGCTTCGGGCGAGTTCTTCGACAAGTACACCGAGCGCGAGTGGGCGCCCGAGACCGAGCGCGTGCGCAGCATCTTCGCTGAGGCCGGCATCGAGATTCCGACTCAGGCTGACTGGCTCGAGCTCAAGGCGAGCGTGCAGCAGCACGGCATCTACAACCAGAACCTGCAGGCCGTGCCGCCCACCGGTTCGATCTCGTACATCAACAACTCGACGAGCTCGATTCACCCGATTGCTTCGAAGATCGAGATTCGCAAGGAGGGCAAGCTGGGTCGCGTGTACTACCCGGCGCCGTTCCTCACGAACGACAACCTCGAGTACTACGAAGACGCATACGAGATCGGCCCCGAGAAGATCATCGACACCTACGCCGCGGCTACGCAGCACGTCGACCAGGGCCTGTCGCTCACGCTGTTCTTCAAAGACACGGCGACCACGCGCGACATTAACAAGGCGCAGATCTACGCATGGCGCAAGGGCATCAAAACGATCTACTACATCCGTCTTCGTCAGCTCGCTCTCGAGGGCACTGACGTGTCGGAGTGCGTCAGTTGCATGCTGTAACCCTCTCGGGTTGCGGCAATCATTCGGGCTATTGAATCGAAGAAGGAATCGATGAACTTCAAGCTGGGTCATGCGGTGCAGGCCATCAACTGGAACCGCATTCAAGACGAGAAGGATCTCGAGGTATGGAACCGCCTCGTGAACAACTTCTGGCTGCCTGAGAAGGTGCCGCTGTCGAACGATGTGCAGTCGTGGGCGACGCTGACACCAGATGAGCAGCTGCTCACCATGCGCGTCTTCACGGGCCTCACCCTGCTCGACACGATCCAGGGCACCGTCGGCGCTGTCTCGCTGATCCCCGATGCGATCACCCCGCACGAGGAGGCCGTCTACACGAACATCGCGTTCATGGAATCGGTGCACGCGAAGAGCTACTCGTCGATCTTCTCGACGCTTTGCTCGACGCAGGAGATCGACGACGCCTTCCGCTGGTCGACCGAGAACCAGAATCTGCAGAAGAAGGCGCAGATCATCATCGACTACTACGAGGGTGATGATCCGCTGAAGCGCAAGGTTGCCTCGACTCTGCTCGAGTCGTTCCTGTTCTACTCGGGCTTCTACTTGCCGCTGTACTGGTCTTCGCGAGCCAAGCTGACCAACACGGCAGACCTGATCCGCCTCATCATTCGTGACGAGGCCGTGCACGGCTACTACATCGGCTACAAGTNNACGAGGTGCTCTACACGCAAGACCTCTACGACCCGGTGGGTCTCACCGAAGACGTCAAGAAGTTCTTGCACTACAACGCGAACAAGGCCCTCATGAACCTCGGCTACGAGCCGATGTTCCCGAAGGAGATGACCGACGTCAACCCGGCCATCCTCTCGTCGCTTTCGGCAAACGCGGACGAGAACCACGACTTTTTCAGTGGCAGCGGCTCGTCGTACGTCATCGGCAAGGCAGTCGCCACCGAAGACGAGGACTGGGACTTCTGAGTCGTTGATGTAGCCCCAGGCCCGTGAGGGCTGATGAGAGGCCCGGAACTGCAGGATTCTGCAGTTCCGGGCCTCTTTTCATGCCACCTCCTGATGAACAGAGGAGGACGGAAATGCACATCAGTATCCAGTCGGAGTGGCACGGAGGTGGCACGGGCGCACCTGCCAGACCAGAGCGGGGTGGGTTCCCGGACGGAAAGCAGGTTCGAGAGGTCACCGAGGCCGTGCCACAACGTGCCAGCGAGGACGTTTCAGGCTCGCTCGGAACCGCAGAATCATGCGGATCTGGGCTGATCCAGGTGCCTAGTGGCACGAAGTGGCACGACCGTCCGCAACAGTCCGTTTGCGGCCACGGGAGGGCATGATGAGCGTCACGGAGCAGAAGAGGCCAACTACAAAGCGTGAGACCTGGGGAAGCCTGCGAAAGCTCCCTTCGGGGCGATGGCAGGCTCGCTATCCGGCGCCTGACGGGGAGATTTACACTGCGCGAACCGACGACGACAAACCGCTGACGTTCCTTACCAAGACGGATGCTCGCACCTGGCTCGCAGGCGCTCACACGAAGATTGCTCGCGGCGACTGGCAGCCTCCGTCCGCAGTGGCTGCACGTCGTCGCGCGGAAGCAGCTGCGGATCAGGCGCGCGCGGTCGGGTTCTCGGAGTACTCGGAGCGTTGGCTTGCAATGATCCGCACGGAGCCGAACCGCAGCGGTAAGAAGCGTGCCGTCGGCACCGTCCGCTCTTACCAGAGCAAAGTCACGGGCTATCTGGTGCCAGAGTTCGAGAACACTCCAATCCGTGACATCGACGAGGCCCGGATTCGCGTCATGACAGAACGCCTCGACAAGATCCCATCGCCGTTGAATCCGAGGTCGAAGTTCAACGGCGTCACGCGTCCGGTCTTGATCGTATTGATGATGATCTTGCGACAGGCGGCACGGGACGGCATCACTCCTGCGGCTCCGAACGTCTCGATTCCACGTCAAGAGCCGGTGCGACACGATGCCGACCACGATGCCAGCGAGGACGTGATCGCACCCGAACAGGTTGAAGCTTTGTATGCGGCGGCACCCCCTGAGTGGTCGATCATGGTGCTGCTGGCCGCGTGGTGCCAGTTGCGGCGAGGCGAGTGCCTCGGACTCCAACGCCGAGACGTTGAATGGTACCCAGACGGGAGCGCCACGCTGCACGTACGTCGACAGCTGAACGCGAACACCGGGGACTACACAGATCTGAAGAGCGACGCAGGCAAGCGATCGCTCAGCGTCCCAGATCTGATGGTTGATCGCCTGCGCGAGCACCTTCTGTCGCGCGTCGCGCCGGAGGCCAAAGCGCCCTTGGTGCCGGCAAGCCCTCGCGGAAGCATGCCCCTTTCCAACACTCGCTGGGGGTTC
This sequence comes from Leucobacter sp. UBA1945, assembly GCA_002336855.1. Taxonomy (GTDB): domain Bacteria; phylum Actinomycetota; class Actinomycetes; order Actinomycetales; family Microbacteriaceae; genus Leucobacter. Next base: position 24,638 of record DDEV01000079.1, read on the forward strand.
ATCTGGGGTGACGTCCGTGACAACGTCGCTGGGCTGCCCCCAAGGTTTCGCTTCCACGATCTGCGCCACACCGGTCTGACGCTGTTCGCTCAAGAGGGTGCCACGTTGGCTGAGCTGATGCGTCGGGGCGGGCACTCGGATATGAGGATCGTGTTGCGATACCAGCACGCCACGATGACGAGAGATCGAGAACTCGCCTGTCGAATGAGTCGCCGTGTCGAGGCTGCCATCACCTCCGCACTGCCTGAGAACGGTAGTAGCGGTGCGGCCCGGGATTCGTGAAGGGCACCTATGGGATGAACCCATGTGACGACAGAGAAGGAGAGGTGTTGACATGGTTCGTCAATCTCGAACAAAAGTGCCCGTCGAGAACCTGGTCCCGTTGGCAGAGGCCGCGGTGAGATTCGGGGTGTCCGTGAAGACGCTACGCCGGCGGATCTCGGACGGCACGGTTACTGGGTACCGTGTGGGACGCCTGATCCGAGTCGACATGAAGGAGCTGGAAGAACGATTGCTGGTCGAGATTCCATCGACGCGATAGAAGTGAAAAGGGAGGAACGGTCCTGGCGGACGTTCCTCCCTTTCGTGTTGGCCGGGAGTCCAACCACGGGTGCCGGCCGGGATCATTGAGACTTCGAACCCTTTGCGGCCGCGACCGCGGCGGCGATCGTTTCCTCTTCGATCTGGGCGCGACGGGCGGCGTCGGCAGAGACGAACGTGATGAAGTCAGCGTCCCGATCCGGGATTACCTCATCCTCAATCGGTGCCTGCGCAACCTCACCAGGCCAGGTGGTCTGCCGAGTTGGCCGGTCGCGATCCAGGCGGGTGCCGCAGGTGGCCACCCATTCGCGGAGCCGTTCGCGGGCGAGCGCGAAATCGGTGTGCCACGCGATCGGCCCCGACCCGTCCTGTTCGGGGTCGTAGCTGCACAGCCAATGCGTGTGCAGCGCAGAGAGCTCCCAGACGAGTTCGGGATGCCGATGCCAGAACGGCGGCACTACCGACGCGGGCAGCCCATAGGTCTCGCGGAGCTGGTTCACCCACTGGTTCAGATCGAGCCATTCTTGTTCGGCTTCGTGCGAGCGCAGGAGATGCCAGTTGATCGGGTTCGGGGTGATCGGCAGAGAGACAGTGCTGAGCGGGTCAGTGCCGTCGTCCTCCTCCTCGAGTTCTTCGGGGTCGAAGCCTTCCTCGTCGGCGGGCGCGTCGATGTTCATGGCGGGGTCCCCTTCCCGGTTCACATGGCCCTGGCGAACACCGGCGACGTGCTCCGCTCAGTGCCTCGGGCAGCGGTGCTGGTGCGTTCGACGGTTCGGCTGGCGCGCTGGCTGCGATCCATCGTGAAGGTGGTGCGGGCGGCGTCGGGGCCGATCTTCGAGACGATGAACTGCTCGATCTCGGTCGGCACACCGTCTCGCTCGATGGTTCGGCGATTCACGCGCCCCTCGGCGACGAAGTTGTCGTGCTTCTGCAGCGTCGACAGTGCGCGCACGGCGCTCTCCCCGAACGCGACGAGGTCATGGAACGAGGGTTCGAGCTCCGTGAATGTGCCGTCCTCCTCACGCCGGTAGCGGGGCTTGCCCACGCGGGCGAACATGCGCGGCACCCCGCTCTTCGTGGACGAGGGATGCGGGGTGGTTGCGATGAACCCTGACAACGAGGTCTTGGTCGGGATCGACACGATTTCGCCTCCTGCTTCACGGCCGCGCCCATCACGGCTCTACGAAACAGGTGCACCTTCTCTGCCTGACGGATCGTCCGCGCCCGGCTGGGTGTTGGCCTGCCGGTAATGGAGTTTTGCTTCGACCGCGCGGCGGTCGGCTACGAGTTGTTTCCCGTCGGCGCGCTGGTTCCAGGAGCGCAGGCGTGCCACGATCGGCGGTGCCGCGCTCAGCAGCACGAGGCCGGTGCCGAACGGGAGTCGGCGGATCGCGTCGGGCGGCATGATCGGTACGCGGCGGATCGAGCGTTGCGCGGAGCGGGTGCCGTGGTCGCCGACGGTGGTGGAGTCGGTGATCTCATCGCGTTCCCCAATCAGGGTTGAGAGGTCTTGGAGGTCGCGGCTGTTGGAGGCGCCGCCGAGGACGATCTTCACGATCGCGGCATCCCAGATCGCGGAGGCCGCGTGCTCCGACCACTGCTCCCGCGCCTGCGCAAGCGACTGCAAGACCGGCATGGTCGTGATCCCTGTGCCGCCGCCTTCGGCCATGAGCGTCGGCAACGACGGCAACGGGCTGAGGTTCGCGACCTCGTCCAAGCAGAGCAGCAGGGGCGGATCGAGTCGTGCGCCTGCGGAGCGTGCGGCGAGGCGGCGGGCTGCCTCGACTACGTCTTCGATGAGCGCTGCGACCAGCGGGGCGCTGTTGTTCGCCCCGGCCGCGGTCGCCAGCAGGTACAGGGTGCCCTTCTTCGCGAGGAAGTCTTCGGGGTTGAATACCTCGTCGGGGCCGGGGGTGACGGCATCGAGCACGCGCGGGTCGGCGAGGGCGGCGAGGGCGAGGGAGACGCCNNCGGGCTTGCGGGTGGGTGGCGAGGATCGATACGGCGTCGCCGGCGGCTGCGGGGTCGAGCGTCCACCGGAACAGGTCGGCGGGCTGCCGCTGGTCGAGGGCGGCGGCGTGGAGCAGACATTGGAGCGCAACACGGGTTTTCGCTTCCCAGAAGTCTCCGCCCTCGACCCCGCCTTTCCCGAGCCCGGTGGCGGAGGCGAGCCCTGCGGCGCGAATCATCGCGGTGAGGGGATCGGTGCAGCCTCTGACGGGCGACCAGCGGAGCCCGGCGGGGATGCCGTCGGCGAGGTGCTGCGGATCGAACA